>NZ_AEVT01000006.1 GCF_000189275.1 Vibrio sinaloensis DSM 21326
AAAAATAAAATGATAGAAGTGTTTATAAGAGCTTTGTTTAATATGAAATTGCAATGATTTGCAAAATGCAATTTTCATATTGCATATTGGTAATCTGATTTGAGTAAAAAATGCGGTTCAGCCTTCATAAATGATGGTTTTAAAGTTGGCACGCATACTGCATTAGTAAGAGTGACCCTTCTTAAGCCGAGGGTCACCTAGCCAACTGACGTTGTTAGTGAATGAATTTTGTTCACACAATATATAAGCCAATCGCCCTTTTTGCGATTGGCTATTTTTTTGCCTAAAAATTGGTAAAACTTAACTCTCTTCTTATGTTCGAGACATCTCAACTGCGAGACGTTTACAGCGAAACCTATCATCAATATCAGTCAACACTCGACAAATCGCCCCATTTTTATTAATAATGTGCGCTTTCTTTTCGTCACCCTAAGCAAAACTTAGGGTTCAACTGTTGAAATAGAGTGGAATTCACCACTGTTTAGAGGAAGTTTTTCAATAGAGAAATGTGATTAGTTCTGTTCGCACCAGCCGCCGAGAGGCGACGATAGGTTCGAACGTTGAGCCAAGGGCTCTTAACTCGTTAGGGAAGATGAGTGACACACAATAAAGAGGTTATATGAATCAGATAATTTCAATTGGACCACTAGAATCTTTCTTAATCGCGATTAGCGTATTGTTCTTGGGTCACTTTGTTAATTCTAAGCTACCAATCCTGAAGAAATTCAACATTCCTGAGCCTATCGTGGGCGGTCTTATCGTGGCCATTTTCATTACGGTAATGCACTTCCAAGGTGTGGATCTTGAGTTTTCTCTTCCGTTACAAAACACCTTTATGCTGATGTTCTTTAGCACGGTTGGCCTTGCTGCGAACTACACTCAGCTAATGAAAGGTGGCGCTAAAGTGTTTCTGTTCCTCGCTGTGGCTTCGTTTTATATCATCATTCAAAACGGCGTAGGGGTTTCTTTAGCAACGGCATTGGGGTTAGACCCGTTAATGGGTCTGATTGCTGGCTCGATCACTCTGTCTGGTGGTCACGGTACTGGCGCAGCTTGGTCGCAGACGTTCTCTGATACATATGGTATGAGCAATACGTTAGAAATCGCGATGGCGTCGGCAACATTCGGTCTTATCATCGGCGGTATCATCGGTAGTCCGGTTGCGCAAAAGCTGATCGACAAAAATGGTTTTGAGTCAGAGTATGGCCGTGGCACGCAAACCCATGAAAAATTCCCCGAAGTTGTCACGTACAACGAATACGAAGAAGACAAGGTAACAGCGAAGAAAGTGATCGAAGTGCTGTTCATTCTGCTGATTTGTGTGACGGGTGCTAAGTATCTAGAGCAATGGGTGTCTGGGTTTGAGATCAGCTGGTTGATGATTCCTGATTTTGTTTACGCACTGTTTATTGGCGTGTTTATCACTAATATTCTCGAAGTGACTAAGGTAAGTAAGGTCGATACAGAGACGGTCGATATTCTGGGCACGGTTTCGTTGTCGCTGTTTTTGGCAATGGCGCTCATGAGCCTTAAACTGTGGAATATTTTTGACCTTGCTATTCCGTTCTTGGTGATCTTGGCGGTGCAATCTGTAGTGCTGGGTATCTTTGCTTACTTTGTCACCTTTAAGGTGATGGGTTCAAACTATGATGCGGCTGTGATTGCAGGCGGTCACTGTGGATTTGGTCTAGGTGCGACGCCGACCGCGGTCATGAACATGGGCTCTTTGGTTAATAAATTCGGTCCATCACCGCAAGCCTTTATGGTGGTTCCGATCGTTGGGGCATTCTTTATCGATATCGTTAACCTGATAATCCTCCAAGGTTATATCTCGTTTATCGGCTAATTAAATTACAACGCCCTGCAAATGCAGGGCGTTTTTGTATTGTTTGCAATGAGCGACATTCTCAATCGTAAGGGGTTAGCGAAGAGCCAGCTTCGTACCATCAAATTTCAAATTAGCTAACAAGATTTTAGCGTTGTTCTTGCCCATGTCGTTGAACTGCACACCGTATCTCGCGTAGTGCATTGAACGTTGTAGGTTGCAAATTGTACCGAATAAAGGTTCAAACTGAATCTGCTTCCCATTATGTATTTGCACAACGAGGGCGACTTCTTCGCCAACTTGAAACGGTCTACTCAACGGTGGGGCAATAAAACGACAACCGCTTTTCGACAAGTCACGAATCTCACAGTCTAACTTACGAGTTTCAGTGGTCGCCTTAGCGTTGAGATTGACGTCAAATCTTGGCTCTTTACGTAACTGAGACACTTGCATGTCTTTGGGGATTGATAGCATTACTATAGGCAGCGGCTCTTTGACGATGTGCTGCAGCTGCGTCCTAAAGTGGATAATCGCTCCTTCACCACGTGGTGAAATGGCTCTTACCGTTGCCCAAAACCCTTCTTGAAAATAGAAGGCCAAATCGTCATCAGAGATCTTCGGTAACTCAGCTAATATGATGCTATCGGAGTGAGTACCTATAAACGCAGTTTTACAACGGAAAGTACGTCCGACAGGGGTGGTAATGCTCATGGTGAACTCACCACCGTGTTCAACCATCGCGAGAGCGTCAATACTGTTTAATGTAACGACATTCCTCTGCTTATTGTATGGACTGGAACTTTGTTCTTTCATCGCTGCTGCCTGAGTACTCATCTAGCCTCCGTTGCCCGCGCATGATAAATTCACGCACGTTATTATTCTTTTTCCGTCTAAATGCTCAGACTGGTATAAATTCTAAGTATGCGAAAGAATTTGTTCAAATACCAATAGTTAGATTTATTTGAGCTATGTATCAATTTAGGAGTTAATTATGGCCAATACGGTACTTTTTGAGCCGGAGTTGCAGCAATTCCGCGTCCATTTAGAGCAGGAGCACTACGCTGTGGTTAAGTTCACCGTTGAAGATAATACCTATTCGATTACCTCAACCAGAGTGCCAGACGAACTGCAAGGCAAAGGCTATGGCAAAGTGATGATGGAAGCGGTGTTACCAGAATTGGAAAAGATGCAGGTCAAAGTTGTTCCAATCTGCTCTTACGTGGTTCACTATCTCAATCGTCACCCTGAATGGGCACACCTAAAAGCGTAATGATGCAAGAGTCTAATTACCTACCGTTAGTTCAAGAGCTGGGTTTCACTACCCTCCATTCCAAGCAGGTGTTACAGACCCTTTGGGGAGGGTATGGTGAACTGGTGAGGCTTTATGTTGATGACAGCAGTGTTGTTGTTAAGCATGTAAGACTACCAAAACCTGAGCACCACCCGCGGGGTTGGAATACCGATCTTGCTCATCAAAGAAAGCTCAAATCTTATCAGGTAGAGTTAGCCTTCTATCAAGACTATGCTGAGCAACATTTGCAATCATCACCCGTACCACAGCCACTCAAGGTAAAGCTGCAAAATGATGAGATGCTACTTGTAATGCAAGATTTGCAGTTCCTAGGTTACCCCGCCGTTGTTAAAGAGGCATCCTTGGAACAGCTAAGTGCCTGCTTAGAGTGGCTTGCTTACTTTCATGCGCAACATATAGGCACGGGAGGGGAACGACTTTGGCCGACTGGCACATACTGGCACTTGGCAACGAGACCCGATGAGTTGGCGGCTCTGAACGACCAGCGTTTAAGTGCGGCGGCCAGCATAATTGATGAGGTACTGACTCAGGCTCCGTATCAGACACTGGTACACGGGGACGCCAAACTTGCAAACTTCTGTTTTTCTGTTGATGGTCAGCGCGCGGCTGCGGTTGACTTCCAATATGTTGGCAAAGGATGTGCGATGAAAGATGTCGCTCTGTTTATGAGCAGCGCGGTTCTACCTAAGCAATGTGCCAAGATGGAAGCTTGGCTTCTTGACTGCTACTTTGGGCACCTTCGTAGAGCGTTAAATCAGCATCAACCCGATATTGACCGAGAGGATGTTGAGCGTAAGTGGAGACCTTTATTTGCGATTGCTTGGGCAGACTTCCAACGTTCTGTAAAAGGGTGGAGCCCAGAGCACTGGAAAATCAATCCTTATACTGAGCGACTTACCGAAAGAGCGCTCAATGAATTGGGTGTGAGATAAGCTTAACCCCAGCCAAGCTTTTAGGCGTGGTTGGGGCTGTTTCTAGATGATGACTCTGGCCATTGAATAGGTGTTTATGTACTTCCCTTCTCGGAATGAAGCGGCTTTAAACTCACCTTCGATCTCGAAGCCAAATTTTTTGTAGCACGCGATGGCTTTTTCATTATCGACGTTCACTTCTAAATGTATTCGCTTCACCTGAAGCCAGTTGTCAGCGAGATCGATAACGGTTTGAATCAGTTTGCTACCGATGCCTAGACCGTGGTAGTCGTCGTGAACACCGATCCCAAACGTAGCGCAGTGGCTGATCCTAGGTCGTTGAGCCTGTTCAAAACCTATGTTACCCACGACCTTACCATCTACTTCTGCAACGAAGCTATAGACACCGGTCGGTATGTTTTCCAGTCGTTGGGTCCACATGGTCACTGATGGCATTGGCAGCTGGAGGGTCTCGCGTTGAGCACTAGGTTGCGAGTAAATTTCACTTAAAGCGGCAGCATCGCTGACTAGAGTAGGGCGGATGACAATTTCCATAAACATCTCTCTGACTGGTTAAACATTGCTCCACATTAGCGTGAAAGTAAGAATTGTTAAAGCATTGTTTTAAAATTAATTTACAGACGTTATTTTGGATTTTGGCGGGTTGATGGGAACAGAGGTTGTTATGGCTGGTTATTTACTTATTTATTGATTGGCTATGAAAAAGGGAGCCGTGACTCCCTTTGAAAACCAGCAGGTCTGAATACTGAGTAGCAAAGTTAATTGAGGTTATTTTGCTTTTCGCTGCTGCTCTTTGCGGGCTAGTTTCTCTTGACGACGCTTGGCGATAACGTTATCGGCTTCACCACCTACGTGGGTTTCACCACGTGCATTTGCCAGTTGTACTTGTTTCTCACGTTCTCGGAAACGTGCTTTTTGTTCGTCGGTGTGCTTATCTATGCATTTCGGACAACTTACGCCTTTCTCGTAGGCCTCAGATTCCATGTCTTGCTGAGTAATCGGTAAGCGACAAGCATTACACATTTCATAGTCACTTTTCTGTAGCTGGTGGTTAACTGCGACGCGTCCATCAAACACGTAACAGTCGCCGTTCCACATACTTTCTTCTTCAGGCACTTCTTCCAAGTACTTCAAGATCCCACCTTCTAGATGGTAAACCTCTTCAAATCCTTGTTCTTTCATGTAAGCCGTCGATTTTTCACAACGAATTCCACCCGTACAGAACATGGCGACTTTCTTGTGTTTCGTCGGGTCCATGTTTTCAGCGACGTAGTCAGGAAATTCACGAAATGTGTCAGTCTTAGGGTTGACGGCATTTTCAAATGTACCGATCTCAATCTCGTAATCGTTGCGCGTATCAACAACGAAAACCTCTGGGTCGGAGATGAGTTCGTTCCAATCGGCTGGTTTTACATAAGTGCCTACCACGTGGCGTGGATCAATGCCTTCAACACCCAATGTCACAATCTCTTTTTTGAGTTTCACTTTCGTGCGATTGAATGGTTGGCTTGCTTCAAAGGATTCTTTATAAACAATATCCGCTAGACGCTCATCTTGCTTAAACCATGCGAGTAGCGCGTCGACCCCTTCACGAGTCGCGGCAACGGTACCATTGATCCCTTCATTAGCGAGGAGCAGAGTTCCACGAATCTCATGTTGCTCCATCAAGGTTTTAAGCGGCGTTTGTAGGTCTACATAATCTTCAAGTCGCACAAATTTATACAGTGCGCATACTACATAATTAGTCATTGTCTTTCCTGTTAGCGAGCTGAATCGTAAATCCAGAGCTTTAATTTAAATCGCGGCGAGTATAACCAAGTGTAGGGCGGACAAATACCGACAGTTAATAGGGTTAACGATACGAGTGAGTTTTGTGAAATCTGTGTAACCCTACTTTTCACAACAACAGCAAGGCATTACGTGTTACAGTCGGAATTATTATGCGCATTGCTTCTTACATAGCCGCTTTGTCATCATCTTGGCTTCGTATGCAGCGCATAGGATTCGCCCTCGTCAGGACAAGGAAAGGAACCATGACCCGCTCTGATTCATCTTGGAAAACCCCACAAAACTTTTTATTGATCATCTCAATCGTTGTACCTATTGCGTTCTCAAGTTGGATGGCGCTGTTGAACAACTTTGTTATCGAACGGGCTAACTTTGATGGTTCAGATATCGGCTTGTTACAGAGCGTACGTGAAATTCCAGGGTTTCTGGCTTTTACCGCCGTTTTTGTTCTGCTCTTTATTCGTGAGCAACGCTTTATGCTGTTGTCATTAGCAGCACTGACCTTGGGCACTGCGATTACCGGTTTTTTCCCTAGTCTATTCGGATTGTTGATGACCACATTGCTGATGTCGACAGGCTTTCACTATTTCGAAACGCTAAAACAGTCGCTGTCTTTACAGTGGCTGACCAAAGATGAAGCGCCAGAAATGTTAGGTAAGTTTATTTCTGTTGGAGCATTGGCTTCGTTATGTACCTATGGAGCTCTTTGGGTTTGTCTCGAAGTGTTCAAAATGGACTTTGAGTGGGTTTACCTGACTTTTGGTGGTATTGGTTTTGCGCTGGTTGTTTGGATGACGTTTGCCTTTCCTCAGTTCAAATCAGATGTACCGCAGAACAAAAAATTGGTGCTGAGAAAGCGCTACTGGCTCTACTACGCTCTGACCTTCATGAGTGGAGCACGTCGACAAATTTTTACCGTCTTTGCTGGTTTTTTGATGGTTGAAAAATTTGGTTATTCAGCCGCTGATATTACCGTACTGTTTTTGATTAACTATCTGTTTAACTTCTTGTTTGCGAAAAAGATTGGTCGCTTTATCGGTAAAGTTGGTGAACGTAAGGCGCTGATGTTTGAATACGTGGGTTTGATTGGGGTGTTTGTCGGGTACGCAATGGTGCAAACTGCGGAGTGGGCAGCGGCGCTGTATGTGATTGATCACCTGTTCTTCGCACTGGCTTTAGCGATTAAAACTTACTTCCAGAAAATTGCAGACCCTGCTGACATGGCTTCAACAGCAGGCGTCTCATTTACGATTAACCATATTGCAGCGGTGTTTATCCCGGTAAGCTTTGGGTTCATTTGGTTAATCTCGCCTGCGGCTGTGTTTTACATCGGTGCAGCGATGGCTTGCGTCTCACTGCTGCTCTCTCTCAATATTCCTCGCCAGCCAGACGAGGGTAACGAAGTTCGTATTTTAAAGTGGAGCTAACGACATGCTGACAATTGGCATTATCGGTTTGGGGGATATTGCTCAGAAAGCATATTTGCCTGTTATCACTCAACTCGTCGACGTTGAACCTGTGTTTTGTACGCGAAATCGTGAAACGCTTGAGGCACTTGCACAGCAATATCGGGTAGATAAATACTGTGTAGATTATCGCCAATTGCTTGAGTTGGGTGTTGACGCCGTTATGATTCATGCGGCGACCTTTGCTCATACCGAAATCGCGAGCTTTTTCTTACAGCATGGCGTTGCAACCTTTGTGGATAAACCTTTAGCCGACAGCGCGGCGGATGTTGAAAGGCTTTACGAGTTGTCCGTTAAATATCATTGCCCCTTGTACGTGGGTTTTAATCGACGTCACATTCCACTGTATAACGACCATATTCCTGAGCTAGCGAATGGCGACCTTGGTCAGTTGACCTCATTGCGTTGGGAGAAGCATCGTTTTGATCATGCAGGAGAAATACGCACTTTCGTTTTTGATGATTTCATTCACCCGCTTGATAGCATCAACTTAAACCGAAAATCGGATCTGTCTGATGTGTATGTAACGCATCAAATGAGTGGAAGGTTACTTTCGAGATTGGATGTTCAGTGGCAAGCTGGTGGGGCGTTGTTGCACGCCTCAATGAACCGACAGTTTGGTATTACCCGCGAGCGGGTATCGGCAAGCTATCAAAACGTGGCGCTTGAGTTTGATTCATTTGTTGGCGGTAAAAAGTGGCAACAAGCGGGCGAGCAATCATTGATGCTCAAGGACTGGACACCTATGTTAGCAAGCAAAGGTTTTGAGAATATGATTGCTGACTGGTTAAGGGTTGTTGAATGTGGTCAAGTGGCCTCATCGGTGATCGATAGAAACATAGCGACTCACCAGTTAGCTGAAGCGCTTACCAGCAAGTTAGAGGCGTTGTTGTAAGGAGGAAAAAGCGAAGTGAATACTTCGCTTTTTTTAGAATGATTACACTAACCTGTTTTGGATATATTCAATGAAGGTCTTGATTTGACTAGGAATATATTTAGATTGTGCATACTGCGCAATAATTTTTCCTTGATAGTTGCCACCTACATGCCAATCGCGCAGCACTTCGATAACCTGGCCTGAATCGATGTACGATTGAATGGCGAATTCAGGGAATACGGAGAGACCGACCCCTCTCAATACCGCTTCGCGCCGAATTTCACTGTGATTGACGATAAATGACCCATTGACGTTTATCGATACCTTCTTGTTATTATTAGTAAATTCCCATACACGGTCACGTGGGTTCTCACCTAAACATAAGCAATTGTGCCCAGAAATATCCTGTGGGTGAATCGGCATTCCATATTGCTCAATGTACTCTGGACTCGCACACAAAACGAGCCGACAGTGTCCGAGTGGCTTTGCAATTAACCCTTCCATCGGTTTGTCGGTGATCATGATAATGATGTCAACCTCATCGCCAATTGGATCAATGTAATGATCCGCCACTTTTAGTTGGAGAGAAACGTTAGGATAATCATCGATAAAGTCGAGGATGAACGGCATTAATACCTGCCTAGACAAGGCTTTAGGTGCCGCTACTCGTAATGAGCCTGAGACATCTGTCTTATCCACTTGGGCAGCAGAAACGGCCATTTTCGCTGAGTTCATCATGTCACTGCATAGGCTGTAGACCTCTTGCCCTGTCGAACTCAACCGCATTTGTCGCGTGGTTCGCTCCAACAGTTTTTCTTCTAACGCACTTTCAAGACGCGTTATTGAACGGCTGACTGAGGAGGGAGAAACGCCCAATTTCTTCGCGGTTTGGGAGAAACTCCCAGACTCAACCACGTTAACGAAGATTGCCATCTCAGAAAGAAGAGGAATAAGCCTATTTGTGTCCATGGCGCAATTATCCTTTGCATTATGGCTGTATTGTTTCGTTTAAGTTACTTATGGATACTAATTAAGTCAATTGACAACAACAAAAAAGAATAAAGGACGTGAAGCATGAAGAAGATCAGAAGTATCGAGGATGTGATGGCTGTTGCCAGCGTTTCGAAGCACATTTTGACCTTATTCAGTGGAGGACTCGATAGCTCTTATGTATTGGAGTTACTAAAGAACAGCCAAGCTAAGGTGACTGCATTGGCGGTTGACTTGGGTGATGGTATAGAAGAATCAAGCTTAAGGCTGATCACTGACCATTATGGGTTTGATTTGAAAATCATCGATGCTAGGCAGGAATTTGTAGAACACAGTTTAGTCTCTGCTATTCAAGCGCAAGCTCTGTATCTTGGCGATTACCCCGTTAGTTCTTCGCTCTCACGGCCTATCATAGTTAAAAAAGCACTAGAACTTGCAGAGATACTGGAGTGTGACGCCATTATTCATACGGCTAATCAATCACAAAACAGTTTAAGACGCCTTAACGGTGCCATTGAAAAAGCCGGATTTACAGGATATTACGGCTCTCCTTACGAATACTCTGCATTACCCAGAGAAGACAAGGCCAAAGCATTGTTTCATTCTGGGTTAGTCGGCTTTAAAAGCCGCAATGTGAGTGGCGATTCCAATTTATGGTGCCGCGAATTTGAATCTGGTGTTTTGGACAATCCAGAACAGTTCACGGTGTCCGAATCACTGTTTACTTGGTCTCGTTGGCAGACGGAGAAACAGTTAGAAAACGATCAAATCAAGATAGGTTTTCTTCAAGGTTATCCAGTTACTTTGAACGACAATCCTATCAATTTACTCGAGTTAATTGCCTTCATTAACAACCACGTTGGCGCGTATGAGATCGGTCGATTTGTAGGGTTTGACCATCTCGATCAGGACGAAAAGGTATTAGAAGTGCGAGAAGCACCTGCCGCTGCTCTCCTGATGAAGGCTTATAAGCTGCTGGAAACAGCGGTTTTACCTACCGATGTACTCAAGGCTAAAGCGATACATAACGACATGTGGACTCAAGAGGCTGTTGAAGGCCGCTTTGGCAGCATGTTGCAAAAAGCTAGCTATGCGTTCATTGCTCACACTGCCGAATTCGTTTCTGGCAGTGTCCTATTCAACTTAAGCCGAGGTAATGCTCTGGCAACAAGCATAGTTGCTGAGAATCCAAGGTACTTGTGTGACCGAGATGCTTGGGAAGTGGAGGTTGCACATCAGCGTAGCCTACGTTCACTTGCTCTCGATAACACATCAGAGCATGCCCAACAGGTCGTATCATAGGGAGGAACATTCCATGCAGAATGTTATGCACACGACAAGCAAAAATAAATCGGTGATCACTGAGATCCTCAAGCAGAACCAATACGTTTTTGTTGGAGGTAAACAGATGACTTCATTGCTGCAAACCAATGTCGATGAAGTGGTCAGATTTAAACATTGCTGGAGTCAACTGGAGCGGGATCAGTATATGGCGGATGGTGGCACATATCGCTATCGTCGCTACGGACAATTTATGAAGCTTCCCGGTAGCCACGAGATCACCATGTTGCCTCACGAACCCTATGTTCAGCCTTCTTACATCAATAACCTAAATGGTGACATTGAGCGTCATTTTGAACCTCTAACAGACCGGTTTGTCACCTCACCAATTCTGGAACGTCTGCTTTGTTTGATGAGCGATATTTATGACGGTGCAGAAGGGCAAGCAACCAAATGGAATATACGTTTACATCCCTATCGCATTATTGCGGATGACTTTGAAGCGGGGCAACCGACACCTGAAGGGTTACATCGGGATGGAGTCACTTATATTGCTTCAATGATGATCAACAGAAACAACGTTATGGGCGGAATGACGACCATAACGGATGCAAACCAAAACGAACTTGAGCGCTTAATGCTTGATAAGACCTTTGACATCGTCATGGCCGACGATTCGGAGACAATGCACGAAGTGTCGGCCATTCGGCCAGAAAGTTCGGAAAAATGCGCGTACAGGGATGTACTCGTGATCGCTTTTACAAAAATGGAGGAATGACATGACGACGGCAACGAGTTCGTTAAAAAAAGGGAGTTTTAAGTTTCCCGTAACAGAGTCACTACTACTATTAGTGGCCGTGTTTTGGGGAACGAGTTACGGGCTCACCAAAAGTGCCTTGGTTTACACCAGTGTTTTACTCTTCATTTCCATACGTTTCTCAATCACTTTTTTATGTATGCTACCTGTAGTGATTCGAGACTTTCGCCGAGGGCTCAATAAAGACTGGAAGATTGCGATTCCGACAGGCTTTATTCTATCGGCGATTTTTTTCTGCGAAGTGTTTGGGGTTTCGCAAACCTCAGCATCCAATGCAGCATTTCTCATCAGTTTGACCGTGATCCTGACGGCATTCGCTGAGTTAATCATCAACAAAAAACGTGTCAGTAATATGTTGTTGGGGCTGACGGTGTGCAGTGTGGTTGGTGTGCTGCTACTTACCAGTGAGCAAGGCATTGAGTTTTCGCTCAATACTGGGGACTACTTTATCCTTACCGCAGCGCTATTACGTGCGCTTATGGTGACACTCACTAAGCGTTTTACGGAAGGAAAGGAGATAACAACATCGACTTTGACATCGCTTCAATCGTTAGTGGTGGCATCTTGTGCGATCGTTGGAGCGTTGGTTTACTTGCCTGCTTCTGAGTTTGTACTACCGACATCGACAGAGTTTTGGATTACCGTGGCTTACTTGGTTTTGTTTTGCACTTTGTTTGCTTTCTATGTCCAAAACTATGCCGTCCGCAGAACATCACCGACCCGAGTGTCGTTGCTGATGGGAAGTGAGCCTCTGTTTGGTGCTATTTTTGCCATGGTCTGGTTGCAAGAATCACTGAGCTTAATTCAGTTGGCTGGTGGGGCGCTGATATTGTTTAGTGTCGTTGTTACCTCAACCAGAGAAACTTAAAAACAGTCGGGTCACAGAAATGTGGCCCGATTGCTTTCCGCTGCGGGTTGCTTTTATGATGCGCGTTCACCAAATAACTTTGGCTTAAAGGAGCCAAGCAATAACTCCAGTATCAATGGAAGTGCATTAGATGCTCCTATCAACTGCTCTAAGCTGGCTCTCTCTACATAGTCACGGCTTAGTTCTCCATTAACCATTGATGTTTGGGCTAGCGTTACTAGCTCCGGCATCATAGGTACCAAGAAAACGAAGGCGTTCACGGCTAAAAAAGCGATGCAAGCTAACTTCATTTTTAACCAGTTCGGTACACGTTCATAGTGAGTGAACAGGTATAAATCTACACACACTTTTAGTGCTAGACCTGGCAGGATTAAAATGTAGGCGCTTAGCTCTTTATAGACCCCAACATGATACGCCGTTACTGGATCTTCGTGGCCTAATACCGCTCCAATTACAATGTGTGAGAATATTCCTCCGACATACATGATCGTAGCGATTTCGTTGATAAAGTGGATTAGTTTATCTCTCATGTTCAGCTCTGATGTCGATGTAAGAGGGGGTTATCGGTTAAGGTCGAGTTTGTGACCGAGATGAATGACTTCGATTGTTGCGTAGCCCAAAGTTACGGCTTCAAACTGCTTGCTTAGTTCTGCCGCGTGATTGGCATCTTCGGCAAGAAAAGACACCGAGTATATTGGACGAACCAATCCATTTTCCAAGGTCTGAGTATTTAAGTAGGAAGACGTCACAAGCCCCGCTTGATTCAAGCTGATCACACGCTGAAGATCGATCCCGAGTACGCGATCCATTTCTAATGCTTCTACACCTTGCTTCCAGGTAAAAGTCACACCGTAGTTGTTATAGACCGGAGTGTTATCTAGCCATTTTGAACCCATGGGTTGGACGTTGGCGATATTGACTAGCTCTTTTTGGTATAACGGTAACTGTTTGAGCTTGGTAGAGACGTGCTCTTCACTGTCTGCTTCAATAACGAAACGCAGCATTTGCAAGGGCTTACCATCAATTTGGCTCCGAGAAACAAACATATCTTTGATCTCACCTTCTTCCACCAATTTTCCAAATGCGGCTCTTTGTTCTGCCATGGTATCCAGTACTTGTTGAGCATTGTCGGTGTTCCATTCGAGCTCAACAGCAAAGTCAGCAGCGAAGGCGGATGCTGTGGTGAAAAGTGTCGTGATAAGAGCGATGTAGGCTAATTTTTTCATGTTATTTTCCTTTGGATCAATGAGTAGGGTTTACCAGCGTGAGCGGTAACTGCGATGGCAATTGCGACAAGTTTGCTCAGCAGAATCTAAGCCTTGCTGAGCTCGTTTGTAGTCTTGATTCTTACTGGCGAAGTAAAGTGCTTCGAACCCTTCATCCATCTGAGCAAGCAGTTGTTCAAATTTCTCTGGCTTGAGCCAAATGTCGCTTTTTGCCTTACTTCCCGTATCGCTCCCTTCTGGGAACAGTGAGCTCAATGTGTGGCTATTTTTGTAGAGAGTTTCACTCTGCTCGATGAGTAAAGCCCAGTCGGTAGATGCACCATTAAGTGTTTTGTTTGCTTGTTTCGCGACGTCTTCAATTTGACTGAATGCTTTTTGGCGCTGATCTATTGGATCAATATTGGTCTGAGCGACAGCAAGAGCGGGCAGAGCAAACAGTAAGCTGACGATAGTTACTTTCATATTTCGATCTCTTTCTAGTAGTGAGTCACGACAGGATCATTTCTTGTCGATGTGGATCAATTTACACAGCAATAGTTGCAATTGCAACTATTGCTGTGTAAATTAATGCAAATGAAATGATTGTTACGAAATAAACTGGAGCAAATATGAAAGTTTGGGACTTAGCGACACGCGTCTATCACTGGCTACAGGCCTTGTTGTTTATTGGCTTAATGGCGAGTGGTTTCTCAGGAAGTGGTCCACACATACAGTTAGGACTTGCATTGTTCACTTTACTAATCTGGCGACTTATCTGGGGGCAAGTGGGGAGCGAAACCAGTCGCTTCAAGCAATTTCTCCGTTCGCCCAA
This sequence comes from Vibrio sinaloensis DSM 21326, assembly GCF_000189275.1. Taxonomy (GTDB): domain Bacteria; phylum Pseudomonadota; class Gammaproteobacteria; order Enterobacterales; family Vibrionaceae; genus Vibrio; species Vibrio sinaloensis. The sequence continues at coordinate 14,194 of NZ_AEVT01000006.1, forward strand.
AGTCGTTTTGCGTTACCTCTTGGGTAACGAACCAACGAAACCCGGGCATAATCCTGCGGGAGGTTGGATGGTCGTAGCCATGATCTCCGCGTTACTACTCCAATGTATATCAGGGTTGGCGTTAGCGGGAATGCTGGATAACCTACCCTTTTCGGAGTTGTGGTTAACAGACACTCTTTTTGCCGCACTTGAATCGATGCATTTGGGTTTGGTCAATGTTCTTCCTGCGCTGATTGGTTTACATGTCGCGGCAATTGTCTATTACAAATTGCGCTCCAAACCGCTGACTTGGGCGATGATCTCTGGGGTTCAGAAAAACGGTCACGCTCAGCTCGGTCTATTCTTTGCTTCACATCGACGTGCTTTAGGCGTGCTTGTGGTGGCGACATCAGTTACCATGGCAATAGTTGCGCTTTCAGCCTAATTTGAGAGAAAGGTAAATCACCTCTATGAGCCCGGAATTTGACCGACAAACCAGTTTTGGCTGGTTAATCAATGTACTTGCTAATGATGCTGCCAAATCGTTTGATGCTGAGCTAAAACAACACGGCTTAACCATTGCGCTTTGGCCAACACTCATGTGTTTATGGGAAGAGGAAGGGGTGACTCAACGAGATATCGCTAGAAAATCGAAAGTTGAGAACTCTACGACCACTCGAACTTTGGATAAACTAGAAAACCTTGGTTTGGTTGAACGACGTGCGGATCCAACAAGCCGTCGCTCGTTCCGTATTTACTTGACAGAACAAGGCCGAGCGTTAGAGAAACAGCTTATTCCGATTCCCGCCGGAATCAACCAATCATACTTAAGCGCATTGGATGACGCTGAACAAAAAGAACTTATTCGTTTGTTGCAAAAACTTGTCGCCAACGTCTAACTGATAGCAATAGACAGTTTTACCGGAGAGTAAAATGACCAAATCACTAAATGAATGCATCGTTCCCACTTATCCAACCATTCAAGCGTTAGATGTTAATGCACTCGAGCCCGGTGAGCATAAGTTTTGGTTTGCAGTGGCAACGGATGCGATTGGTCATCCGCAAACCCTCCCTGTCAGAGTTTTCAAAGGAAAACAAGCGGGTAAGCGAGTGGTGATCACGGCTGGCGTTCACGGTGACGAGCAAAATGGCATATTGACTGCGCAGAAACTGGCGCGAGAACTGACCAAAAAAGAGATAGCCGGAGCGGTCACGATTATCCCAACTGTCAACTTGTCAGGGATTGCGCGCCACAGTCGAGATTTCCATTCTGCCGCGCCAGACAGCTCTTCAGCCAATTTAAACCGCGTGTTTCCCGGCAGTCCTGACGGCGATGATGCCAGTCGTTATGCCAATAGTCTGTGGCAGAATCTGCTTAAACCTAATGCGGATTTAGCAATCGATTTGCATTCGCAAACCAGTGGCAGTGCCTACCCGCTGTATGTGTTTGCCGATTATCGTTTGCCTGATGCGATTCGAATGGCGAGGTTGGTGAACCCAGATGTGATTCTCAATGACCCGGGTGATCCAGGTATCTTAGAAACCGTTTACAACCGAGCAGATATCCCTTCGATTACCATCGAAGTTGGTATTGGTCGCTATACTGACTTGACGATGATTGACCGAGCAACGCAAGGGTTACTCAATATACTGTCCGCTTATGAGGTGATTTCTGGCGAGAGTAACCATCAGCAGCGTGAGTGTGTGGAAGGCAATCATATCGTGAGTGTCCGTGCAAAGCAGGGGGGCTTCGTTATCTGCCATGTTGAGCTGATGCAAAAGGTGACCAAAGGCCAAGTTCTGGCAACGCAGTACAACAGCTTTGGTGACGAAGTTGAAGTCTACACGGCGCCATTAGAGGCAACGGTGATTAGCCATAACGTAGAGTCTGTACGAGCACCGGGTTCTCTGGTTGTTAGGCTTATTCACTAACCTGACTTGAGAGTCAAGAAAGCAACCGTTTGCTTGGCTCTCTTATTTTCTTCTGAATACTCCCCTTCTGTTTGCTGAAATCTAGATACTCTCGCTGAATTTCCCTGTCTTTTAGTCTCTTCATCTATCTCCATATCGTGTAATTACTCTATTTATTATTGAATTTTGAGTGATCAGTATCACACAAATGGGTAAACGATAATTGATCTCATTACCATTCTCATGCATCATTCGCGCCCTATTTATATTTTATATATTGCGTCAGATCTTATGAAGCTGCTGAATGTTGTCCTGCTATCGATCTCCTCGATAGTGGTAAGTGCTAATTGTGAAGAGTTATCTGGTGATAGTACCCAGTCGTACGAGTGGCTTCGTGACGACTCGCGTACCCGTTCCCAGGTCATTCAGTACCTAGAGCAGCAGAATGTAGAGTCGCAACAAGCTTTACTTGCTCTTCAACCCTTAGCGGATAAGCTACTGCAAGAGTGGCAAGCCAATCGTCCTCAGCGTGCTGAACAACCCTGGACCATCAAAGCGGGGAGCGAGTTTCAGGTTTCCAGCTTCGAAGGCCAGCGTTGGTTAGTGACGCGTAAAAAAGGGGACCAATCGGTTCGTAAACTGCTGAATCTCTCTCAGCGGGAATCTCACCATCAATATTACGATCTCGGTAACTGGGCTTTGAGCCCGGATGGCACCTTAATTGCGCTTGCTGAAGATGTAGTGGGTGATGAGCAGTACCAAATCAGCGTTGTTAACCTAGCAACAGGAGAGAGTCACCTTGTTGCTAAACAAAGCGATACGGGGATTTTGTGGTCGACTGATAACCAAAGCGTTTATGTGATTAAAAAAGCGCTATCGGACTCTCGTCCAGCTAAATTGGTCAAACATGTGATTCGCTCAGCTCAATCATCAGAAACGTACATTGAGTCCGATGTGGCTTGGTTAGTTTCCGCTTACCTTGCAAGTGATGAGCGATACGCGGTGATTCAAGTTAACTCAGAATCGGCGACTGAACAGCGAATTCTGGACTTATCAACGGGTGAATTGTCAAAGCCGCTCGCTACGCGTAAAGATGGCAATGAATATTATGCGGATATAGCTGGTGGTGAGCTGTACATCAATAGCAATCATCAAGGTAAGTTCTCACTTTACAAAGCAAAACTCGCTCAAGTGGCTTTGCCAGAGCAATCCAAATGGCAGCAAGTCTATGAATCTGATGAGCAAGCTAATCTTGAAAACTTTTACTTGTTTGAAGCAGGTATTGCGCTCGTGGAGCAAAGCAAAGGGCGACAGAGCATTGTTGTTCTAAATCATCAAGGAAAAGAGATTCACCGTGAACCACTTTCGGCTGAAGGTAGCGTCGGTTGGGTAAGTCGAGTGGGTGATTATAACAGTAATGTTGTGCGGATTCGCTCTATGTCTATGGTGCAACCGGCTAAATGGGAAGAGTTGAACCTTGTCTCGATGAGCCGCATCCAGCTCAGCCAAGATGTTTACCCAAATTATCGTCAATCAGAGTACAAAACCGAGCGTATTTTTGTTGATTCCAACGGTGCCAAAGTTCCGGTCACTTTGGCGTACAAACCGCAGTTATTGACCAAAGAGTCGCCAGTTATTCTTTATGGTTACGGCGCGTATGCATTCACCATGAAACCGTATTTTATGCCACAAACAGTGTCGCTTCTTGAGCGCGGTGTGATCTATGCGATTGCTCATGTGCGTGGTAGTGGTTATTACGGCGCTCAGTGGCATGAACAAGGTCGCGGCACCAACAAGATGAACGGCATTAAAGACTTTGTCGCCAGTGCAAAATACCTCAGTCAGTTTAATGGAGGCCAACGCAACGTTGCCGTTATCGGCTCTAGCGCCGGAGGTACCTTAGTCGCGGGGGCGATTAATCAACAACCTGACCTATTTACCGCAGCGAGCCTAAACGTGCCATTTGTCGATGTGGTTGCCAGCATGTCAGATACCAGCCTTCCTCTAACAGCGCAGCAATACCAAGAGTGGGGCAATCCAAATGTGGCCAACGAGCTGACTAAAATGGCGCAGTACGATCCCATTAATAACATTAGCCATGCCGATTACCCAGCCACCTTGGTGCGAATTGGTTGGCAAGATCGTCGAGTGCCTTATTGGGAAGGGGCTAAATATCACGCCAAGCTGAAGGCAATGAGCAGCGGAACAGGCCCGTACCTGCTCGATACAGATTTTACCAGTGGACACGCTACGGATAGGCGTAAGTCATCACAACGACAAGCAATGGACTATGCATTTCTAATTCATCAATTACAACAATCGGAATAAACCGGAGCCGTTCATGAAACTTTCACGAGTCAATGTCGCTGTGCTGTCTGCATTAGCGGCGGGTCTTGTACACGCTGAATCTGACGTTAGCACGTTTGAAGAAGTCGTCGTAACAGCAAATAAGTACGAAGAATCACTATCGAAAACCGCGGGCTCAGTCTCGGTGATTGATGGTGAAGAACTCCGTAAAAGTGGTGCGACTGAGTTGTACGAAGTGTTCAAAGATGAGCCGGGCGTCAGTGTGACAGGCTCTGCGGGTACGGCGCAAAATATCGCGATTCGCGGTATGACAGGTAACCGTATTTCGATTGTTAAAGATGGCATTGCAACGTCAGATGGTTACGGTGCGAGCGACATTAACGATATCGCTGGCCACAACTCGTTTGATCTTGCATCGGCAAAAGAAATTCAAGTGGTTAAAGGTGCCAGTTCGACCAGTTTTGGTTCGGGTGCAATTGGTGGTGTCGTGATCATTAAATCTCTTGCTCCGGAAGATTACCTTCAAGGCGAGGCATTTTATGTTGATGCGAGCACCAACTATGCAAGTAACAGTAATCGCTATCGTTTTGACTCCAACCTGGCGTTTGCGCTGGGTGATACTGAGTCTCTAGTACAAGCGGCATACTGGAGTGGCGACGAGACCAAATCTTACGACGAAAACAAATGGAGTCGTGAGTTAGAGGGGGTTAGTGCGGCTTATACCATCAACCACTACCTCAATGAAGCATGGCTTCTTAAAGCGAAAGCGGACTTCTATACCGAAGTTATGGAGCGAAAGGAAGGTCAGGCTTTGCCTCAGTTCGATGGCAAAATGGAAGCTGAGACTTTCTTTGAAGAAAATACGACCTCAACTTACCTGTTCTGGTTGGGAGCGGAGTACGAAGCGGAATCTATGCTACTGGATACGTTGGACACTAAGATTTACTACCGCTCGACTGAATTTAATAACGACAAAAACGTCTTAATGTACCGCGATCAAGGCAATAGTCGAGTTTGGCGTCGTGAGATAGAAAACCGTGTGTTTAATGATCGATTAATCGGTTGGTCGGCTGATTTAACCAAAGAAACTTACTTTGGTGATGTGAAGAATACTTTCGTATACGGAGCAAAATTCGAAACGACTTACCATGATCGTCCCGTCGATGAAAAGAAAGCAGAAGGACAGACCACACAAGAAGCGGATAAGAATTCATTTGCGCCAGCGACAAGCTACTCTATCGGCGCATTTATGCAAGACTCTATCGAGTTTGGTAAATGGCGAGGGATGCTTGGTCTACGCTATGACTCTTATCGCTTGAGCTCAGACGATGCTGATTCAATCACTGAAGAGGGTATTTTTGAAGAAGAATCTCTACCAGACAACAATAGCTACGAAATTTCTCCTAGCGCGTCTCTGGCATACCAGTTTACTCCTGCTTTTAACACCTACCTGAGCTATCGCCATGGCTATCGTGCACCTGAATACTCAAAAACTTATGGCTTGGTAGACCACAGCGCCATTGCGTTAAGCGGGTTTATTTTGATGCCTAATTTCGATCTCGAAGCTGAAACCAGCGACAGTTTTGAGCTTGGTGCCAAGTATGACGACGGAAAGCTTCGTCTCTATGGTGCAGCTTTCTACAACATATTCGAAAACTTTATCGACGTAAAAGTAACAGGTAAAGATGACCAACGATTAGTGACAATCCAAACCTATGAAAACCTTGATGGCGTAAGAACTTATGGTGCAGAAGCCTCGCTAGAGTATTTGCTAACAAACGCTATTACGGCAAAAACCAGCATAGGTATTGTTGATGGCAAGGACAAAGATGGTGAATACGTTCGCGTGATTACACCTTTGGAAGGTAACGCGTCGCTTAACTATGACGATGGCTCGCTTAACAGTTATCTGCGCATTAACTGGGCAGGCAACATGACACGCACAACGACGTGTGAGGTCCGATCTGGAGTCGAAGGCGACTGTGCTGAAACAGCAGGCTGGGCGACGCTTGATGCGGGGGTTGGTTATAACTTTGATAAACGTACGCGTATCAACTTTAACGTACTCAACTTACTGGATCGCGAATACGTGATGTACCAGGACATTGCAGGACAAACAAGTGAACAAAAGAAATGGCTTTATGCCAGTGGTCGCTACTTCACTGTTAACGCGCGTTACGCGTTTTAAGGGGGTGGTATGCAATCTCGATACTCACTGCTTGCGCTCGCTATTGTCTACTCATCCGCATTTGCGGGTGAGTGGGATTACCCCGCTGGAAATGAAGTCGTAGCGGACTCGGCAGCAGCGCAGACCTATTTGCAAGCCCGTTACCCAGAGGTTGGAGCGGTATCTCTGCGTTATCAGACCGAAAGTAAGCTTGGTCATCAGTACAATTTCAACATTACTCTTGATGGCGAGTACCAAGCGCAACGAACTTTGGTTGTCCACACAGACAAAGATGGTCTAGTACGACGAGTCTTTAAGAGTTTGGAAGACACACTGATTGTCGATGGAAAGCCAGCGACAGCCGCGGAACTAGAAGCCCCACGACGTCTAAAAGCCGAGCGCCCACCAGAGTTAGCCTCAGGCAATATGGTGACAGCGACCGTCAATATCGTTGACCCAGATCTTCGTACCATGGATAGACAAGCGCCACCTGCGAGTCCATGGCTGAATGTGGAAGACTACCCGAACGCCCCACGTTTTGTAGAGCGCGAGGTGGAAGTGTTAAATAGTGGTGGTCGTTACTATTTGTCCAATTCACGAGTCACTCAAGTAGATGCTGAATATCTCGAAGAATATCAGGTGGGTAGCGATAGTTGGCAACAAAGTGGTAGTGCATCGTTTCTTGATCAAGAAGGCATCACCGAATTTAGTCAGCTAAATGATTTAGGTAATCTGACTTTTGCTAGCAATGATTTTACTCAAGTTATGGCGTTCTACCATATTGATGAATCTCTGCGCTATGTCGAGTCACTTGGTTATTCACTATTCGATGAACCTGTTGAAGTAGACGCACGTGGTTTATCAAACAACAACTCTAGCTACTTTTATGGCCCCAAAGCTGCCATGTTCGGTGTTAGCGGTTCGCCTGACGCGATCGACGCGGATGTTGTAATTCATGAGCTCGGACACGGTGTTCATTATCAGATTGTCCCTGACTGGGGTTATGGCCACACTGGTGCAATGGCTGAGGGCTTTGCCGACTACTGGGCGGGTTCTGCTAGCTATCGAAAGCTGTTTAAACAAGGCAGTGATTTTGAGATTGATACCGTATTTAACTGGGATGGTTATTTTGGCACTCGCGTTTCCACTCGCAGTTTATGGAATCAGCGCGCTCGCTATTTCGAATCCAGTGAATACAGAGCGCACGTCAGTGTTGGCGGAGAGCTTGGCGACGAACTTTGGTCAACACCACTATTCCAAACGCTCAAGCAAGGCGTCGAGAAATACGGCGAACAGGCTTTTACTGAGATCGATACCATAGTATTGGAGTCGATGTTCGGTTTAGGTCGTGGAATGAAAATGCACGATCTTGTTGAGAGCATGCTATACGTTGCTGATAGGCTTTACCCGTCACGTGGTTACAGTGAGATACTTAAGCAAAACTTTGCGGTGCATGGTTTAGAAAAGCAGCCTTTCCGTATCGAGTTGGATAGTCGTTATGTCGACAATGCTGAAGCAATGTCTGTTCGCCTTATTACCAATGGGCGTCAGGCTAATGTTGATGGCAAGATAACAACATCAAACGGCGTAGACCTGCCCGTGAAGCAAGCAAAATTTGCCGTGATGACCAAAGACATTCAGCTATCAAAAGTCGAGTCATGTGGTGTGCCATTTGAGCTGGAAGCAGACATCAATTACCAGTATGAATCAAACTTGCAAACGCTAAACTGGAACAATTCACAAACACTGGTACTCGGTGTCCCCAAAATTTCTCAAGCGGTGAAAGTTCAAAACTCACTTTTACCTGATGCATCTATCACTAACACGGGAAGTTTTAGCGCAGGGTTCAAGATCTTTAACTTCAATATTAATGACTCGTCGCTCATTGATGAAAACTTCGGTGTCTATATCAAACTTAACCACCCAGAATTCAGCGATTTACAAGTTGAACTGATTTCACCAACTGGTTCAAGGCAGATGCTCATTGCCAATCAGACTTACTCTCAAAGTGAAAAGAGCATTTACTGGGTTGCAAAACATGACGAACTGCTTGCTCCATTTGTGGGTGAGCAGCTCGCAGGAACTTGGCGTCTTGAAGTGTCAGATGTGGCAATTGGAGACTCAGGACAACTGGTCGAATGGGCGGTTGGCCAAGTAGAGCAGTATAGCTGCAGTGACTTAACTGATAACTCAGCGACTAATAATACCAATAATAATTCCGGCTCAGGAGGAGGCGCTCTCGGATGGGGGCTTTGGCTTCTAGGTGGGCTTTTATTCTGGCGCCGTGAGCGTATTCAAACACACTAATTAAGAAAAAGACTATGAAAACTCAACTCACTTTGCTTGCCACAGCAGTAATGCTTGCTGGTTGTGGTGGCTCTGGTGGTGGTTCTGATGAGAGCCTACCTACTTACACCATTTCTGGCACGGTAAATGCTCATGCTGCTCAAGGCAACGAGAAAGTATGTATCGATTTAAGCCAAGATTTCGTTTGTGACTCTGGCGAACCGAGCACAACGGCGAATAACGGTTCTTATTCGATCACCACTACTAACCGAGCTATTCTGAATGCGCCTATAGTGGTGGAACTTGAAACTGGTGTCACGTCGCTTAGCAGCCGTGCGGCAGCATCAAATGATACCGCTGTCTTGATCGCACCTGCACAAGGTAACTCTTCAGGGAATGACGTGAACGTGGTATCGACTCTGATAGCCGGTTACATTGCGTCAGGTGAGACATTAGAGACTGCAACGGGTTATGTTGAAACTCAGCTCCAGGCGTTAGGCCTGCCATCTGATGATCTTCTTAATCAAGGTGATCGTTCTGAATACCAAGTGTTAGAGCAAAATGTTTTAACTTTGACCAGCGCGATGGAAGCCTCTAAGCGCAACGAGCAAATTTTTGCACTTGCCTTCCAACTAGATGAGTATCGCGATTTCGTGCTTAAGTCGGCGCCAACTGACCAAGAGGCAACGGATGCACTGACTAAAATTGAACAGAATTTGACTCTGTCTCAGGTTGCTTATCGTGAACAAAACGATACGGGTCTGACTAAGTATATTGGTGACGGTGCTATCGTCGACAGCTCACCAGCAGATTTCCCTGGTCAAGATGCTGATTACGGCAGTGATAAAAACGACGGTGGATTTAAGTTCGTTAAACTTGACGCGAATGGTCAACCACTCGCAGCAGATGCGACAGAATGGTCTTGTGTTCAAGATGAGCGCAGTGGTTTGATTTGGGAAACAAAGCTCGATGATGCAGCCTCGCCTCGTCATTTTGAACGCCTATTTGCTTACCAAGAATCAGGCGTAATCGAACCGTTTATAGAAGATATTAATTATCTTGGTTGCCGTGATGGTGACAACATCTGTACCACAGAAGAATACGTAGAGTACCTAAATACACAAAATGTTTGTGGTATTAACAATTGGCGCCTGCCGACTTCGGGTGAAGTTTATAACTTGATCGACTTTGCTGAAACGCAACTTGATGGTGATGAAGAAGCGTATGGCTTTACTTACGCTTACTTCCCACTTCAAGGTAACAGCAGTTACTTAGAAGAAGGGGTAATTTGGACCAAGCTAAACATGTTTACTGAGTACTCGATTAATGCAGAAAAGTACTTTGCAGGATATTCGTTTGCAGCACTCCAGACTAGAGGACCTCAGCGTGGCGAAACCTCGTTTGTGGATATCTACACCGACAAAACGGCTGCTGATAACTCTGATTCTTACCAATTTGCAATTCGACTAGTCGCTCAAGTGGAGGCTAAATAATGAAAAAGTTTACTCTAGGCCTCGCGCTAACACTGGTTTCTTCTGTATCGATCGCGGCTCAAGAATGCAGCATTGATATTGCTAAAACAGCGCCTAACATTCGTTACGTTTTCAATGATAATGGCACAGTAAAGGATAAGGTTACTGGCTTAACTTGGATGCGTTGTCCGTTAGGGCAAACTTGGAACTCAGCTCAAAGTACTTGTACTGGAGAGGCTGATGGCATGTTCTGGCAATCAGCGTTAAGTGCCGCGCAAGATATCAATACAAGCGCTACTAACCCGCTACACCAATTTGCTGGCGTAGCAAAATGGCGTCTACCGAATATCAAAGAAGTGTATAGCTTGAGTGAGTTTGCTTGTTACACACCAGCATTGAACTCGAAAGCATTCAGTGGCGCATTTTTGCAACCATCTGGTGATCTCCGTACATTTGTTTGGAGTAACACGCACGATGCAGCAACGATGAATGTGTATGCGATGGACACACGTAACTCTGAAATCTACTCGTATGCACCGTCTGGGCACAAATTCGGTGTGCTACTTGTTGCCGACCAATAATTAAACCAAAAAGCGAGCCTTCGGGTTCGCTTTTTTTATATCCGGAGATCGATTGTTGCAGCAAAATGGTAAAACTAAGCGCGTTTACTAAAGATAAGGCGCTATGAAATCAGAACGTGTTTTAAAAGGGTTTAAAAGCCAGCTAGACACTAAGCAATGTCCCGTTTGCTCGCGCACGTTCAGTTGGCGCAAGAAGTGGAAGCGGAATTGGCATGAGGTAGTGTATTGTTCAGAGCGATGCCGGCGCAATAAAAATAAGGGAGCGAATTAAGCTCCCTTATCTGGTTAGAGAGTGTCTCTCTCAGCGTGAAGAGGTTGCTGATTACGCTTGGTAAGTAAGAAGTGATTCTGCTGCAAACAGTTAAATGTGCGATGCCTGTCTGGCTTAGCAAACATCACATTATCCAGAACAGGGTAGCGAGCGAGCGGATGACGAGTTAACGATAGAGGCTCTAGGCTGCACGTTACCTCTCCACTTTGACTGTCTAATGCAATCGTGAATGGTGTAGTCAGTGCAAATACCATTTCAATCGTGTCATGCTCACTTCGAAGCGATAGATTCAAACGCACTTTTTCTGTTTGGCTTACTGGAGAAATTTGGTATCGCTCAATGTGGTTGTCTCGTTCAAATGTCACCTCAAGGGCGTTGCATTCCCCAAAAGGCAATCTGGTCACGAACTGATGCCATTGTGCGGGCAGTTTAGGTTCAAGCCTTATCTGGTTTCGAATCAGTTGCGGCTTAAAACCGAGGTAGTCTTGTTGTGTGTTGCGAGCGTATTCAGACACCGACCAAGCTTGTGCGTAAGTTCCCGTTTCAATAAGAGCGTTTGGATCTTGCTGGAAAGCATCCAAGTTCTCACTCATGCTGCCTCTGTGGCCTTGCTCCAATATTTGCTTCGCTAGGTTCTTACTCAGCTGATAAGCAAAGTCTTGTTGGTCAAACTTGTTCAATGATGAGACCGTGAAGCCAGCGTTCCATCCCCAAATGGTGCCGTTATGATAGGCCGCATCTTTATGGTACTCACTGCGATTATCGTGATAAGGGTGAAAATCTTCATGTGATTGATTCAATGAGCATATACCCCATGGGAACAGCAGTTGTTCAACACTGTTCTTGACGATGTACTGACCAATCTCATGATCGACTAAAGGTTCGGATTGAGGAATGGTCAGAGTCATCAGTTGATTTGGTCTAACGCTTAAGTCAGGTTGGTCTTGATCGGTTAATCGATCGGCCATTGATTGGCGCTCTGCACACCAAAACTTGTCAATAAAGCTTTGTTTCGCCTGTTGAGCTAACGAGACGACGTGATCAGCATAGACATCGTCCTGGTTTAGCTGCGCGAGTGTTTGTGCAACGTGTAATGCGTCAAACCAGAGCGCTTGGATATCGTTGGCCTTCGGCCCTCTTGGAGACCAAGGGATTTGGCCATCAATTTTAGCGTCCATCCAAGTGTCCGGGTGACGATGTTTAATCAGTCCATCTTGGTCGAGGTAGTTGCGTTCTACACCTGCAATAAAGCGTTGTACAACGGGATAAATGCGTTTGGCAAAATCAATGTCTCCGCTGTAGTTAATGTACTCCAGGATTTCTCGGATCATCCAAGGGGTGCCATCGGTTGTATTGTAGATGATGTTAGTCTTGCTGGTGACACGGTTAGGTATGCGACCGTCATTGAGAGAGGTGTCGTCTTGCAGTTGCATAGAAGCAAAATTCTCAATGATGGCTTTTGCCTCGGAAAATTCACCATTAATCAAACTGGTGCCAGAGAGTGCGATGAAGGTGTCGCGACCCCAGCAATCTTTAAACCAAGGTAAACCAGCCCAGATCCCCGTCCCAAATTCGTGGCTGACAAACACTCGGCTGGATAAACGTGCCCACAGGGTGGCACGGTTGTATTCAATGTCGTCGCTCCAAAAATAGTAGTGAGTGAGGAAGTCATACACCGACTGACGATGTTGGGTATTGGCGTCTTCTTGAGCGGCTTTGCGAGCGGACTCTATCGCCAAGTTTTTATCATGTTCAAAGCTTAGATATACAGAGAGTTGGTCGATGGGCGTTTCACTGGTGATTGACAGCGTCATGTTGCTAGGCGACAACAGCATCTTATCTGAGATGTCTCTATGCTCCGCTAAGTTGAGCTCTTTAATAGTGACAGCATGATTCGCGCTTATAGCAATGAACTGCGGGCAGCCTTCAGGGCACAATGTAGGCTCTACCTCGATAAGCAGTACGTCTGCAAAGTGTTCAATCTGAAAATCACCATGCGCTAAGTTAAGCTCTGGAATAATAGAAAGTATGGTGGCTGAAGTCGCATTGACCGACAGGCATGCCATGCGTTTGTTTTGCAACAAAGATAGGCAATCGCTGCCTTGAGCAAAATGGTGCTCTATTCCGTAGGGCATGAGCCGGGCGTGCCTTGCCTTCGTTCTATCATTGAGCTCGCCATCGATAAGCGAACCAAAACCGCCAAGATACCAACCTTGATGGTGTCGGTAACGACCTGCACACGCAAAATTGTGGGTTTGCCCTTCATAATATCCATCAACATTGTCACCAAACACATACGGAAAGGCTTGCTTTGATTCAATGGCTAACTGGTCAAATAGAGCTTCGGCACCCATCGCCCACTTATGGTTGTGAATGTGAAGCGGATCAGAATGAGTATTGGTTATGCGATAATTGACCAAGTCGCCTCGCTGTGGCAACGACAGCGTGTTCATCTCTAGTTCAATCGTTAGCGATGGTGTTTCATTGGTCAGGTCGAGTGTCAGCTGGAATCGCCCGGTTTTATTTGGTGTAAAGGTAAGGTCATTACCTATACCTTGAGTGCTCATGAGAGCTGTCGAACTGGCCAAGTCTAATGCGACGGATTGAGTTGCATGAGCGGCGAGTGTCCAGCGTTCACTGCCATCCATATCGGCGATTTTAAACTGGTGCTTGTCGGCAGAGAACACAACATGAGTCGTGTAGATAAGCGGTGATTGCTCAACAAATGGGGTGTCGAGTCCCCATCCATTAAAGGTGCCCTTCAGATAAAGTGTTGGTACGTTTTGCATAGTCGATGCTCTAGATGTCGTGGCGTTTGGCGAATAGATGTTATTCAGTGTGACTGATTCTGTGCTCAATTTTATTATTTTCGTTCTATGCGGGAAAATTGATTTGCTCTTCAATGATATAGGCTTTTTCTATATCAAACCCTTAATGGCCGTTTTTAACTCAGATTGATGGTGGTGATTGCTGACGTGATAAGTAGTTTTTGTGAGGTGAATGCGTAGGACGAGGATAAAAAAGGGAAGCCGAAGCTTCCCTTTAACTGTTACCTCAACAGACAAGGTTATTTCTTAGCTACAGTAACCTCTTTGGACAAGATGTTAAATGTGACTGTGTAAACCGCTGTCTCTTCTGGAGTAAAGCTGATGTTGCCTTCCCCCGTCAAAGGTAATGAATCTTCAGCGGTTACCACATTCGCAGCGCCATGCTCGCACTCACCCCACGCTCCGCACGTAAACTTGAACTCATAAGCTTCATTTGCGGTTAGCTCCGGCGTTTCGAAGCTCACGTTGTGGTTTTCGCCAGCCAACATTTTTTGCGCATCGCTATGATCCCAGCCACCGGAGATCGAGCCTGGAATGTACCAGGTTTTACCCACGTAACTTTCAACCAGTTTGGAATCAAGAACGACGGGATTGTCAGAGTCTGAGGCATCAAGCGTCAGTTCATACATACCCAATTCAGAGAAGTCGACGCTGCAGTTTTCATTGCTGTCTTTGCCACAGCCCCACGTTGTATCCCAGTTACCTGCGGTAAATTTATACTCGGCGGATTCAGCTAAACCAACTTTGGCTTTGTAAAGCCCTTCATTGGCGTATTCGGCTGTCGTGCTATGATCCCAACCATTGAATGCACCTGCAACACGGACAACTTTCAACGGCGGTAAGTCAGAGGCTTTTTCACTGACTGGAAGACCTAGTCCGCGAGCGTTGCCACGAGGTTGAACAAAGACTGCCACAGACCATGCAGGTACCGTGAACTTGCCATCGCTAAAGCTGGCACCGTTAGCGATACCATCTTGTCGATGACCCAGCTCGAAGCCAGACAGGCTGATCTCTTTACCTTGATGATCAACAAAACCGTAGATGCTTTGTTCTGCTGGATTCGCGTTGATGATCACCACCATGGCATCCAGGTTTTCATCCAGATCGGTCGCTTGAGTTGAGCCGTTGTCGATGGTCATCACAATCAAACCAGGCGTTTGATGCTTACCAGTATTACGAAAATCAACTCGATTGATGATTTCTTGTGCGCTCGGCAAGGTCATCAGTTCTGTTGCCTTACGCAGCTGTAGCATCTCTTTGTAGTTTTCAAACATGGTATCAATGTCTGAAGATGACGGTTGAGAATTTACATCTTGTACGGCGCGAGTGATTTGATCGTAGTTGCTTAGATCTTTGTCTTTTGTTGGCAGGCCTTTGTTCCAGTTGTTTGAATCACGAGTGAAGTCAACCACGTTGTACCAGTCACCATAGTCGTAAGAATCTCGCTGCATGGATTTTGAGCGTAGTAGTTCTCCACCCATGTGGTTGAACGGGATTGCTTGACCTAGTAACACAGTCGCGATACCCACCGTCTGCATTTTAACTCGTACTTCTGGGCTGGCATCTTCAGCCACCTTGTACATGTTGTTATCCCAGAACGTTTGGTTATCGTGCTTAGATATGTAGTTTTGAATTTCCCAAGGTTGTTCAGCGTAACCTGCATTCTGACCGTTATAGTCAACGTTCTCGCCAAGAAGTGTTGAGCCTTTAGCGTCAATTAGCTTGAACTTCTTAAGGTTACCAGCCATTCCTAAGCGGGTGAGATCCGCTTGTTCTAATGCTCGAGCTAACTCAGCATCAGCGACCGTGCCATCCTCTTTGGCGTTTAACTCGTTTGGTAATACTGCTGCACCTGTCGCAAAGCCTTGGGTTTTGCGTATCGCGTCACCACTATCAAATGGTGTACCGCCACGTACGGCATCACGCAATCTATCTGAGAAGGAGCCGATGCCAGTACCACCTAAGTTTGGTTGGGTTGCTTGAATGAATCGTTTGTTGTTTTCAACTTCACCGAAGTTCCAACCTTCACCATAGAAATAGACTTCAGGGTTCGCTTCACGTGCGGTTGTCAACGTGCCTTGAATTTGTGCAAGAGGGTGGTGGCCCATCAAATCCCAGCGGAACGCATCGATCTTGTAAGCTTCGACCCAAGTTTTAACTGAGTCGTCGATCAACTTAGCAAACATCGCATGTTCTGGAGCGGTGTTCTCACAGCAGGTCGAGGTTTCAACATTACCCGTATCAGGCACTAAGCGGTGATAATAGAGAGGGACCACTTTATCAAGCACAGATTTTTCGTTGAGGCCTGACGCATTGGTGTGGTTATACACAACATCGACCACGACGTTCATGCCGATATCTTGTTTTACCGATTGAACCATTTGACGGAACTCAAGGATACGTTGGCTACCTTCGGCGTCTGTCGCGTATGAACCCTCAGGAACCGTGTAGTGATAAGGATCGTAGCCCCAGTTGTAGCTATCAACTGAACGCACGTAATCATTCAAGTCTTGAACGATTGGATTGTCTTTGCTGTCATTAGGCAGAATAGTTTCGAACACTTCGGCAATAGTGTCAGAACCCGCACAGTAACCGCTAAAGTTAGCATCGTCTTTCACCGCCTGGTTAAGTTCGCAAAGCTTACTAAAAGGTTGGTCGATGTTGGCGACTTGCTCTGGATCTTCATTGATTGTCGCAATATCGAATACTGGCATGAGATGAAGGTGGGTCATGCCTGCGTCGCTCAGTTCCTTAAGGTGGTTAACTGGAACGGAGCCGTCTTCGGTAAAGGCTAAGTATTTACCACGGTTATCCGATGACGTGCTTTGGTCGAGTGCCGAAAAATCACGTACATGGGATTCATAGATGACCATGTCAGATAAGCTGCCATCACTTTCAACCTGAGAGTGAGGTGCGGTGAGCGCGTCCCAGCCAGATGGTTTTAGATCATCAGAGTCTAAATCGATTGCCTGACTGTAAGTCGAATTCATCGACAAGCTGACAGAGTAAGGGTCGGTCACTTCGTACTGGGTGGATTCTTGACTGCGAGGCTGGAAGACTGTCATCGCGTAACGATAGTATTTGCCATCTACTGCGTCTTTTTCCAGTTCAACGCTCCAGCTACCAGACTCGGTATCCTCGACTAATGGGTGTTTACCAGCGAGTGATTTATCTGCGTTGTAAACCACTAACTCAACGTTTTGAGCGGTTGGTGCCCACAAACGGAATGTCACGCCATTGTCACCATATACCGCACCATAATCCAGTTGCGTGGCTTCCTCAGCAAAAATTGCGTCTAGGGCGCCTGCATATTGAACCGCTGTCGATGAGCGCAGTTCGCCGTAGTTTTCGCCTTCAATGTTGTTCGAGGCTAAGGCAATTAAGCTGGATTTCAGTAGTTCGTTTAACGCGATGTTTGGAATCTCAAATGCAGGGTAGCCTGCCAGATGAGGGAACTTCGCGACTTGGGCTTTGCTCAGGTTGGTTGCTTTCAATTTAATGGATGAACCGCTCACAACACCATTATCGTCAACCTTGTAATTACCATCATCTGAGAACATCAACTGGACAAGATCAGCATTGGCGGCGGCATTCCAAACCAAAGTTTGGTCATCAAGTAGTATTGCGCCAACAGTGTCGATACTGAATTCGCTTGATGGCCCATCTTGTGAGAAGGCTTCGATACGACTCGCGTAAGAGCGAGTTTTTCCTGGCATGTATGTGACGGCCGGATTGGTTTCTCGATCAGAAATATTGACCTTTAAATCGGCATTGATCGCTTTGTCTTTGTTGCCGTTACGAATGATAACGTTGAAACATTGGCTGGCATCATCCGTGATAGGCACGTACCACACTGGGCCAAATTCATCCGCTGCATCAGGTGTGACTGAGGTATCTTCCCAGTTTTTGTTAAAGCCAGCAGGGTTACCGGCGTTACAGTCAGCATTGTTCCATAGGTGCAGGTTGTAATTACCGTAGCCGTTTAAATCCGCGCCATCCTCTTTGTAGTCACCCAATGGATCGTAAAACTGAATCGCGAAATGGCCGTCAGGTGTGTTGGCAAGTTCGGTTGGCTCAGACACTTTTTTCAGTTTTACATCAGTACCTGTTTGGTCTATCCCTATGCTGGTTAAATAAGCATCATTACGGCTGCCTTCGATCACTTTACCCGATTGAGTGATACCCAAGCTTTCACCCTGTGAGGCATCGAGTGATACCGATACAACTTGCTGGTCGTCTTTGGATATTGCACAACTGCCTAATGTACTGGCCTTAGGCAGAACCCAATATGGGCCGAATTCATCCGAACCGTTGGCAGCATAGCTATCTTCACCACAGGCTAAGCTCCAACCATTACTTACTGAAAGCGCGCGTGTGCTATTCGTGCTGGTGGAGATGTAGCTAATCAGGATCTCATCGTCAGCGACTGCCGGTTCAGTCGGCATGTTGGTTGGAGATACAAGGATCTTATCTTCTTTGGTGTCGGTCGCAGGCGTGGTTGAACTGCTGCTATCGTTATCATTACATGCCACTAGCATGCTCACCGATAAGAGCGGTATGACCGCTTTGGCTAAAGGAGACAGCTTAAAAGTTTTCATTATTTTTTGTTTCCATACGTAGGTTATTGGATAAAAAAAATCATAGAGTTAGCTAGGGTCAGCACGCTGTGAGTTGAATAAGTAAAGTTAATTTTGCTGAATAAATAATCGGCTGCTTATATGAGAATCACATTGCGTAGGGTGAAAATTGCCGTGCCACGAGGTGCAGGTCACATTGGTATGGGATCTGGATGAGGGAGGAGGGATGAGCCCAAATAGCGCTGAGGAGGAGGAGAATTTTTGTTCTCAGCCCTAAGTTTGTGACATCACACCAGCTCAAGTGGAATGATATTTTGAACAACTAAAAATCTTTATCACTTTACTCTGCTATGTAGCTGTTTCTATCTGTTGTCCTTTGTATTTGCTCTGCTTACCATTTTCGGTATTGATACAATTCATTTTTATGTTTTTATAAAAGTTCCCCATTAATATTGAAAAACGTGACATTGATCGATTTTTAGTTGAGCTGTGAACATCCGAGTTAAACCAACTAATTTTCAGATAGTTACATCTCTTCCCTTATTTTTCCTGCTCTGGATTGGCTGTAGAGTTGATTAATAGACAAATAGTTGCACTAGATAAGTCATTAATTCGTACTACGGTATAAGTGTTCGTGATGTTTTGGCCGTCAGGCCTTATCGGACAAGGTGTTATCCCTTATACGGACATGAATTATGAAAATGAAATTACTCGCCGCAGCAATCGCGGCAACAGCATGTGGTACATCAGCTTTCGCAGCCGAAATATACAATGGAGAGGGGTCGACGATCTCTCTTGGGGGCTATGTTGATGTAGGTATCGGTGAATATGACTCCAGTGAGGAGATCGAAGTTCACTCAGTCTCACCTAGAATCAATATTGCAGGCACACAAGAGTTGCCAAACGATATTACAGTTGATGCGAAAGGCGAATGGCAACTTAATTATCTCGACGGTGGGGAAGAGTCCTTTACCACTCGTCTAGGTTATATTGGCGTCACGCATGATCAAATGGGGCGATTGGTGGTTGGTACTCAGTGGACGCCTTACTACGACGTCGCTGGTGTGGCCGATTTGCCTATCGCTTTTGCTAACAATTTCCTCTATGACGATCACAACAATCTAGGTACTGCCCGTGGTAAAGACATGGTCAGTTACCGCAAAGCATTTGATATTCCTGATCTTGGTACCTTCAATCTGGGTCTAGGCTGGCAAGGTAAACACTCGGATGCGACAGAAGAGCCATCCAAAGGCGACGGCGTGGTCACGGTCACGCGTTCGACCAAAGAGTATGAGTCTCGTGGACAAATCGCGCTTCAGGCTGACGTGTATGGTTTTGGCCTAGGTTACACCTACACAGGTGGTGATGTGACAGGCACCAGTAAAGTCGATGCTCATTCGCATGCGATTTCATTTAAATCGGGAAGTTATGGTGATGGTTTATATTCCGCCGTGGTCTACGCCATGAATGAAAATATGAATGGACCAGAAGAGAGTGACCAATTTGAAATTTTACTTGCCTATAGCTTAGGCAATGGGGTGAATTTGAGTGTCAACTATGAAGCGGAGATTGATAGCAAAAACGAACTGACGCAATTTAGTCAAAGTGCGTTGCAAGCCGAATACAACTTTTCACCAAACCTTGTTGGCTTCGCCGGTTATCAGTTCGATCTCGGCAATGATCTCGATCTGGATGAAGAGGACTTCTGGACATTTGGTGCCCGCTATTTCCTATAACTATGAGTAACCAACAACCACTGTCTCAACACACTTTTGTGTTAGCGCCTGCTCTTATTTGAGTAGGCGTTTTTCTACGTTGCTAAGTTAATGTTTATTGTATAAATATTGGGCATTGGATCCGATTTTCAGGCTATGGCAGGTTTCAACAACTAAGGCTTCGATTAAAATGCCTCTCCCAAACAAATCATTCAAGGAAGAGGATATGTATTCAGTTAAGCTTGGCGAAGAGCTCATTCATCCATCGAAAGTATTGTGTATTGGCCGCAACTACTTGGAGCATATTCATGAACTTAACAATGCAATTCCCGATGATATGGTGGTGTTCAATAAACCCGCGACAGCGATAAGCTCTGTACTAAAAGCTTTTCAACAAGAACGCATACACTATGAAGCAGAAATTTGTTTCTTGGTTAAAGAGGGGAAATATCAGGCCGTCGGACTTGGACTCGATTTGACTAAGCGTGGATTACAAAGCCAGCTTAAGGAGAAAGGCTTACCTTGGGAACGTGCCAAAGCTTTCGATGGCTCAGCCTTGTTTAGCCGCTTTATTCCTGTCGCAGGCCTCGACATGAATAGCCTTGAACTCGAACTGTTCATCAACTGTGTGCGGGTGCAAAAAGGCGATGTGTCGCAGATGATGTATTCTCCGCAAATGATTTTGAACGAGTTAAAAAGCTATACCACCTTATGTGATGGTGACATCGTGATGACAGGTACGCCAAAGGGTGTTGGAGAAGTGCATGCAGGCGATGTGTTTCTTGCGCGATTAAAATGCGCAGAAGCGAGCTTGATAGAAATTGAATGGGTTGCTGAGTAGTCAGCCCTTTACATTACCCTAAGGGCAGCGTTTAACCTCTGATGGTGAAAGTCATCAGAGGTTATTTATTATGGGATGTTGTAATCAGTCGCCAAACGGTGGCAGCACTCAGCTCGGAATACTGGTTAAGTCGATTTGCGTTGCTGCGGTTTGTCTTTTATTGTTAGCTTGGCTGTTTGGCTAGACAAGCTTTAGCACTAAAAAAATCACCATACTCACAATGGTGGTGAGCAGTACATTACCTGTTTTCCAAGCGATCAATGCGGCAATCACGGCAGCGACTAAATAGGGATTCTCTGGGGTAACCCAAAGCTCTTTTTCGGGCATAAACACGATCGGTGCCCAAATCGCAGTTAAAACCGCGGGACTTGAGTAGCTTAATAATCTTTGCGCTTGCGGGTTTAACCTTAAAGGAAGTTTAGGCTCTAAAAACAGGTAGCGGCTTACAAAGACCAAGACAGTCATAGCAAGAATGGATAGTATCACCATTATTGAGCTCCTTTCATTGTTTCCGCCAAGTATCCAGCAAGCATGCCGCCGATACTCGCAATCATGAGCCCGGACTCAATCCCCAGATAGTGGCATAAGACAGACAATAACAGTGACACCACCACGGCGAGCAACACAGGTGAGCTCTTTACATTGGGAACGACGATAGCAATAAAGGTCGCCGCTACCGCAAACTCAAGTCCTAATTCGTTCATTGCTGGGATATAGCTGCCAGCAACGATGCCAATCAGAGTGGCGAAGTTCCAACACAGATAAAAGCTTAGGCCAGCGCCTAGGGCATACCATCGATTGAACTGCTTTTCAGATTGTTGGCCGCAGATCGCGAACAGTTCATCTGTGAGTAAAAAACCCAATGCGACACGCCATTTGAGAGGGAGCGGACTGATTTTACTGCGCATAGAAACGCTATAGAGCAGATGACGTGAGGTAATAAAAAAGGTGGCGAGCAACATGGTAGTCAAGCTTGCCCCCGCTTTGAGCATACCGGTGGCGACTAGCTGTGCTGAACCGGCGAACAAAATGGCGGATAGGGCTTGGCTTTCCCAAACATTTAGGCCCGCTTCTATGGCGAAGGAGCCGGCTAAAAGCCCCCAAGGAATGACAGCAATACTTAGTGGTACCATCGCAAGTGTCCCTTGGAGAAAAAGTTGCCCTTTGCTGGGCTGATCGATTGAAGTCAAACTAATACTACTCATTGCTGTATCTAATAAATGAAAGGTCACACTATTAAGGCATGCATAAAGAAAACAAACTTGTACGTTCTTGCTCTATATTCAACTGCCGTCAACAAACTGTTTTGGTGTGACGCCAAGGGCACGTTTGAAATGTCTATGCAGATGGCTTTGGTCGTGAAACCCACACTCTTGTGCGACATCAGAAATCTTAATTCCTTGCCGTAACAGTTGCTTAGCGACTCTGAGCTTAGCTTGTATCTGGTAGGCGTGCGGTGGTAAGCCGAACTCTTTTTGAAAACTACGGGCCAAGTAGTACGGGCTCAATCCAGCGAGCTTAGAGAGATCTTCTAAGCTGACATCAGCCTGAGGAAAGTCATCGAGAAACTCTTTGACGAGCTTGAGTTGGCGCTGACTTTTGCTTTTAGGTTCCCACTGCGCTCTGCTTTTACTGTGTTTGCTGGCTAGTTTTACTAACGTGCCGTAGACCAATGTCTCGCGCAGTAGGCGATTGTCTGATTGAGCTAGCGTATCAAACACTAAGCGCAGTTGCTGAGCAAGCTCAGGATCATAAACCACCGGCTCAGGAAAATATGGCACAGAGTTCGCCGCGTTCAAGCCCTCTGTCATTTGAGCGAACTGTGCAGGAAGAGGGTACATGGCTTTGTATTCCCAGCCACCTTCGGTCGCCGTTTGACCATTGTGTACTTCGTCAGCATTCACCAAGATGATGCTGTCTTGCGGTGCAATGTGATTGCCGCCTGTGCGGTAGAATCGTTGTGCCCCTTTTTCAATCACACCAATGGTATAGCCTTCATGACTATGGCGAGAGAAGTTCTGGTTGGTGTACTTAGCGTCGAGTAGCTCTAAACCGCCTAACTCATTGGCGAGTTGGAAAGTAGCCGTCTCTTTGCCGTTACGCAGTGTCATCGATTGTCCTTATTGATACCTCTGCAATCAGTCTAGCCTAACTGGCTATTGAATTTTTGTACAAAATTGCTTTTTTTGTTTTAAGACTCTTATAACCATTGATCGAATGATAGGCTGGTTTAATCGCTGTAAGTTATAATTTTATTATGGATCGGTGTTATTGGTTGGTATAAAATCCTGCGCATCGCGGTTTTTATAATACGAACAAAATGATTGATATTTCTGTTTTGCCTGTCTATTTGACGGCTGTGGTTGCTCTATTACTACTCCCAGGTCCCGATATGTTGCTTATTGCAAGCTCTAGTATGAGTTATGGTCGCCGAGTTGGCGTGTTTGCCAGCCTAGGAAACGCAACATCAGGAATCATTCTTACTTTCTTAGCCGCTTTAGGTGTCTCAGCGCTTATTGCCATGAGTCCATTTGCCCTTAAAGCTCTGCATCTACTCGGTGGTGCTTATCTGCTAAAAATGGGCTGGGATTGTTTGCGTGCAAGCGCGGCGGACGCACCGGAGTTATCTGGTGAGCGAACTGTGGCCACCACCTTCTATCAGCGCGCATTGGTTAGTAATTTGCTTAATCCAAAGGCACTGGTCTTCTTTGTTATGTTTTTGCCGCAGTTTGTTTCTAGCAATATTACCGCGACCTCTGGTGAGCAGATGCTTGCTTTAGGGCTGCTGCTGAACGTTTTAGGTTTAGCATTCAACCTACTTTTGGTCGCGCTGGTCGGAACGCTGGGCAAACCACTGTTAGAAAACGCGAAATTTCGCACCTATCAACATAAGTTTATGGGGGCGATCTTTGTGATTCTAGCGATTTGGATGTTAAGCTCGTTTGTAGGCTAACCCAAATTTGCAGTTGTTAAGGTCAGCGTTTGCTGGCCTTTTTGCTTTATAGAGGAAGGAATCGATGCGCGTTAACTTTTTACTCAATCCACCTAAAGATCTTAAAGACCGGATTTACAATGGCTTAAAGGCGTTTAACTTACAGCATTTTCCGGATGAAGATATTCAGTCTTTAGCGTGTATTGCAGAAGATGATGAAGGGCACTTTCTTGGCGGTCTGACGGGGGAAATCTTTACCAATACTTTGTTTGTTGAGTTTTTATGGCTTGATGAAGAAAACCGCAGTGCGGGAACGGGTCGTAAGCTAATGCAAGCAATAGAGCAGGAAGCCAAAGCGAGAGGGGTAACGGATCTTTATTTAGATACGTACAGTTTTCAGGCACCTGGTTTTTACGCTAAGTTAGGTTTTAAGGAAGTGGGTCGTTACACTGGCTTTCCGACAAAAGGCATTGATAAGATCTTCTTACAAAAGAAAGTGCTATAACTCTTACTTACCGCTAACACTTAACCAGCGCGCTCTAGCATAATAGCGCGTTGGATGACTAAGATGCACATATGATGAAAACAGCCAAGCAATCACAATCTGCAAAGCTTACCCTGCTACTCGTTGGTTGGGTGTTCGTGGTGTGTCTGCTGCAAAACTCGGCATTGTTCAACGTATGTTCATTTAAACATTCAGCGTTAGATAAAGGCACTGCTGAGGCTTGGGTGATGAGCGGGGAGAGTACGCAAGACCTTAGCGAACCTTGCGATCTGACCGAGAAACTACTGGCGAGTGGTCAGTTGAGCCTCGACCATATTATGGTGTTTAGCTTTCTCATCGTTCTTGCCATTGTTACTTGGTTAATCCAAACTCGGCCAGCATTTTCTGCGTTTACGGAGCCCATCCTACCGAAAGGTAGAGTTCACCTACGGATATGTGTATTTCGAGAGTAACGAGTACTTTGTTGACATAACGTCTTATAAACAAAGTCACTTGTTATTACGTCACATCTAGCCAGTTTAGGTGTGAGCAGCATGGAATACACATGAATACACGACACAGAACCACTTTCATGAGCGCGGTACTTAGTATCGTCGCTTTTATCTACCTATTGTTCGCCGCACCAGTTTATGCGGCGGTAGATACAGGTTGGTTAACCAACCCTCAGCACCCGCCGGTCAAAACTCGTTTTGTTCTAACGGGTCAAACCGATCCTCAACGTAAACTTGTCGAAGGGTTTCTCGAAGTTGATCTTAGCGGCGATTGGAAAACCTATTGGCGAAGTCCTGGTGAAGGAGGCGTAGCTCCGAGCATCGATTGGCAGCAATCAGAAAATCTCGTTCAAGCGGATTGGCATTGGCCCTATCCGCAGCAATTTGAGTTACTAGGAATTCACACTTTGGGCTATAAAGGTGACACGCTTATCCCGATAACGCTTCAAGTCGAGGACTGGAGCCAACCGGTTAATATCGATGCCACCTTGACTCTGTCTTCTTGTACGACAATTTGCGTTCTGACTGATTATCCGATTCAGTTTACTTTTACGCCGTCGCAGTTGGAAGTTAGCGAGTCCGCGGTTTACCAGCATGCCAAAGCGATCAGCCTAGTACCTAAAGAATCACCATTAATCGTTTTAACTCAAGCTATCTGGGATCAAGAAAATAAGCTCCTAGAGCTAACGCTAGAAAATGTTCAAGGTTGGTCAAAACCCGAGTTTATCGTTGATGGTAAATCGGCGCAAAGCCAAGAGTACAGTTACAAACACCAGCACACGCGCGTGGAAGGCACAACGGCCTATGCCACCTTTGAAGTGTCCAGTTGGCTGGGAGATATCGACCTTGTTCAACAACAGCTATTTGTATCCATAAAAGATGACAACTTGTTAGCGCAGCAGACTGTTCCTGTATCAGTCGGTTTGGTTGAAGCTTCTTCAAACTCGTTGTTAACTATGGTTGGCTTTGCTCTATTGGGTGGACTGATCCTGAATATCATGCCGTGTGTATTGCCTGTTCTAGGCATGAAATTGAGTGGGGTTCTGCTCGCTCAGGGGACTGAACGACGTCAGATTCGTTGGCAATTTCTTGCTTCTTCGGCAGGTATTTTAGCGTCTTTCTGGTTGATTGCAGGTCTGCTATTGGGGTTAAAACTCACGGGCAATGCCATTGGTTGGGGCATTCAATTTCAAACACCTTGGTTTATCGGCTTTATGGTGTTGGTTACCGTGTTGTTTGGTGCCAATATGCTCGGATTGTTCTCTATCCGACTGTCTGTGAATACCAACACATGGCTGGCGAGCAAAGGCGATAATTCTTACCTAGGGCATTTCACCCAAGGCATGTTTGCGACCTTACTTGCAACGCCTTGCTCAGCCCCTTTCTTGGGCACTGCAGTCGCTTTTGCATTGGCGACGGGAAACCTAGAAATGTTCGCCATTTTTACCGCGCTTGCGTTCGGTATGGCAACGCCTTGGTTGCTGGTTGCCACCTTTCCTGGACTCGCTTCTTTACTGCCCAAACCGGGTGCTTGGATGAACAGAGTCAAAATACTGTTTGGCTTGATGATGCTGGTAACCAGTATCTGGTTGCTGTCTCTTCTGAGTAATCACATTCCACTATTCTGGGTATTACTGGTGGCGATCCTAGTACTGGTCGGGCTATTAAAAGGGACAAAGCGAGCATACGGAGATAAGGCGATGGCGATTGCTGGCGCTGCGACGTTAGTCCTGACCGCGGGATCTTTCTTGGTTGCGAGTGTGACGACTGAACACTGGGCAACGCCGTTACCACAAGATCTTGCGTGGAAGCCGCTTTCAAACAATCTGATAGAGAAATCGGTCAGTGAAGGAAAAGTGGTGTTTGTTAATGTCACGGCGGATTGGTGTGTCACTTGTAAGGCAAACAAGATTGGGGTGATTCTCCAAGACCCAGTTTACAGTGCGCTGCAGAGTGACAATGTGGTTAACGTTCAAGGTGATTGGACCCACCCTGACGGTGCCGTTACCGATTACTTACGAGCTCACGGCCGTTATGGTGTCCCTTTTAACATTGTTTACGGCCCTCATGTGCCGCAAGGTATTCCACTGCCCGTTATTTTAACGGAAGAAGTGGTGCTGAAAGCGCTCGACATTGCTGACGGGGAGGCGTGATGAAAAAGCGTTTAATCCGGTTTGTGAAAGAGTTGCTTATCTATGTTTTGATAGCCATCACCATCGCGCTGCTGGTTGATTGGTATCGCACCAAAGATATCCCTAAGCAAGTTGCGCCAGAGCTATACGGCCAAACGCTATCGGGTGACCAAATCGATGTGATAGAACTTAGCCATCAGCAGCCCGTTGTAGTCTATTTTTGGGCTACTTGGTGTCCTGCGTGCAAATTTGTCAGCCCAAGTGTCGATTGGTTGAGCCAGTACTATCCGGTGGTAACGGTGGCGGGTGCATCCGGCCCCAATGAACGTGTCACCGCATTTATGCAACACAGTGATTATCAATTTGACACCATCAATGATCCGAAGAGCGCGCTCTTTCAGCAATGGTCTATTCAAGTGACACCGACCATTGCCATCATCCGTGATGGTCAAGTTGCCAGTATTACAACCGGGATAACCACGCCTCCCGGCCTTTTAGCCCGAGTATGGCTAAACCAATAGGAATTGAATGTATGTTTAACAAGTTATTTATGTTGATGATGGTTAGTGCTGTCGTCTTTGCTCCTGCTACCTACGCACAAACTCAGCAGCAAAAAATTGAAGAGATTAAAGTGATGTTGGAAGCCAACCCTGAAGTGGTGGATACCCTGCATCAGAGCTTGTCTGCTTATATTGAACAGCAGCGAGAGTTTGGCAAGTTACTTGAATCGAGCCAGTCTTACATTAAAGATCCGAGTCATTCGTTTATCGGTTCAGAAACGCCTGAGCTCACTGTGATCAATGTGACAGATTATAGCTGTCCTTTTTGTAAAAAGTTGGAAGGTGAGTTAGCCAAGTTAGTAGAGGCGTTTCCGCAGATTAAAGTGGTCAACTTGTATGTACCACTCAAGGAAGGGAATACCGATCTCAACTCGGCAGCTTATGCGCTCAATGTATGGCAGAACGATCGTGAAAAATACGCTCAAGTACACGATTTGTTGGTTAAAAAGCCCGGCTCACATAACCCGATGTCATTAACAATGGTGGCCAAAAAAACGGGTACGGAATCTTGGCTTAATAGTAACGAGCAGATACATCAGCACCTAGAAAAGAACTACCAATTGTTTGAAGGTTTTGGTTTAAGGGGAACACCTGCACTCATCATCGATAGCGAAGTGATTCCTGGCTATGTGCCTTTTGAGCAACTTGAGAAAGTGATTGAAGAAAAGCTGGCGAAGTAATTCGCATCAGTTTGTATTTAATCACTAAAAAAAGCCTCCAGATGGAGGCTTTTTTCGTCATAGTGGCGTTACTTTAGATTGTGTGCTGGTGCTCTGCAATCAACATATCCATCGCCAGTTCGGCTTTTTCGTAAGCTTGTTCGAAGGAGTCTTGCTCATCAAACGCTTCCACCACTTCGTAGTAGCACTTGAGCTTAGGCTCTGTCCCTGACGGACGAACAATCACGCGCGCGCCACCAGACAGATGATAAATAAGCACATCGCTTGCTGGTAGATCAATGTTCTCTACGCGGCCATCAGCGAACGTTCTTGTCAACGCCTTTAAATCTTCGAGAACTTCTACCTTTCTTCCCGCGATTTGGACAGGTTGCGCCGCTCGTAGTTTATCTCCAACAGGGGGAGCTTTAGGGTCGAGTGCGGTACTGTGTTGCACATTCACCACCATACCGTGTTGACGATAGATGGCTTCAAGTTGGTCCCAAACCGTCTTGCCTTGTGCTTTGAGCTCTGCGGTAAGTTGAGCGAAAGCTACGATTGCTGACAAGCCATCTTTATCCCAAACTTTGTTTCCTACCGTGTAACCAAGCGCCTCTTCGTAAGCGAACAAGAATTGCTTCGCGTCGCTTTGTTTTTGCATAGCAATGTTGGTTAGCCATTTGAAGCCAGTCAGCGTCTGATAATATTCAGCGCCAAATGACTGGGCAATTTTCTTCAGTAGCGTTGAAGAGACAATGGTGTTGCCGACCAATTGGCCTGACGCGTCAGTGCGGCTAAGCAAGTAGTGACCAAACAGCGTGCCTACTTGGTCGCCAGATAACATTTGGAACTCGCCATTTGGCTGACGTGCGGCGACGGCAAATCGGTCTGCATCAGGGTCATTGGCACAGGCGATGTCGGCATTATTTTCTTTTGCCAGTGCAACAACCATATCCATAGCGCCTGCTTCTTCAGGGTTAGGGAAGTTCACGGTTGGGAAGGTACCGTCTGGTTCACGTTGCTCTTTTACACTGTAAACTTGGGTGAAGCCAGCATCGGCAAGTAGGGTTTCAGCCATATTCGCACCAACACCATGCATTGCGGTGTACGCGATACCGACCTGTTCTGGTTGATTGTGGTTAGCCAGAAGAGGGTTGTTGTTCATTGTCTGACGGTAAGTCTGGTAATAATCATCGTTAAGCCAGATGAGCAAGTCATGCTTCTCGGCGTCGTCAAGATTCATCAGAGGGATTGGTTTTTCAGCAGCAATATCGATTTGCTCAGCAATTCCTGAATCATGAGGAGGAATGATTTGTGCGCCGTTCTCCCAGTAGACCTTAAAGCCATTGTATTCTGGTGGGTTGTGGCTTGCCGTAACGACCACGGCTGCCGCAGCGTTGAAATGGCGAACCCCAAACGCAACGATCGGCGTCGCTGCAACATCATGAGTCAGGTAAACTTTGATCCCCAAAGATGTCAGAACTGACGCGGTGTCATGAGCGAACTGTTTTGAATCTGGACGACCATCATAGCCGACCACGACGCCACGGCTAGCCGCGCCGCTGATTTGCTCAATAAGATAATGGCCAAGGCCAGTTGCCGTCTCTTGAATTACAAGACGATTCATTCGGTTAGGTCCACAGCCCACTTTGCCACGCAGGCCTGCGGTACCAAATTCTAAACGTTGACTAAAACGGTCTTCTAACTCGTCATATTGTTTTTCATCAATTAGGTGTTGAAGCTCTTCGCGTGTGCGAGGATCTGGATCTTTTTCTAACCAATGAGTCACTTGTTCCATCATAGTTTACTTACCTTTTTTAATCGTTATCCCAAGTGTATGACATTTGGGAGATTATGACTGATAACGATTATCATTTGCGAGAGCGCAATCGCTAAACTACGCTCATTCCTTTTAAATAGCACTAGCACTTTCTTGCACAATCGAAAAACGCCAACTAGTTTTTATTAACATAAATATAACAAATTACATCAATTTTGCTGTTTACACGGAATTTTCAAAGCCTAAAGACTCGCTTGGACTTTTTTGTTAATCAATCCGAGTGAGGTCTCAAAGCGGCCATCGAGGGGTGGTAAAGGCAGAGGAGAGGTCTTTTGAAAGCAATACAGGACACAGTGTGGCGTTCGACCAAAGGGATGTTTGTTGGCCTAGCGACCTCCTGTTATCTCACCGCAAGTGTCTCTGCGGAAGAAAGCAACTACAACATGACCAAGGGTGTGACGAACATCAGTGGTCAAGTTTACGATTTGCACATGCTGATTTTTTACATCTGCTGCGCTATTGCTGTGGTTGTATTTGGAGCCATGTTCTATTCCATGTACCACCACAGAAAGTCCAAGGGTGCTGTTGCAGCTAATTTCCATGAGAGCACCAAAGTTGAAGTTATTTGGACTGTCATCCCTATTATCATTCTGGTTTTAATGGCGATTCCGGCGACTAAGACTCTCGTTGCCATGGAAGACACGTCTCAATCTGACCTGACTATCAAGATCACTGGCTCGCAGTGGAAATGGCATTACAGCTATTTCGGAGAAGATGTCGAGTTTTTTAGTTTGCTCGCGACCAGTCAAAAAGCGATAGATGGTATCGAAGAAAAGGGCGCCAATTATCTTCTTGAAGTGGATAACCCGCTGGTCCTGCCAATCAATCGAAAAGTCCGTTTTTTGATGACCTCTGATGATGTTATTCATTCTTGGTGGGTGCCCGCTTTTGCGGTGAAGAAAGACACCATTCCCGGATTTATCAACGAAGCGTGGACCAAGATCGATGAGCCAGGGGTTTACCGAGGTCAGTGTGCGGAGTTGTGTGGCCGGGCTCACGGCTTTATGCCAGTTGTCGTTCATGCGATGGAAGAAGAAAAATACGATCAATGGCTGCTCGACAAAAAAGCCGAGTTAGCCAGAGCGCAACAAGAAGCAGCCGCCTCTTTAACGGCAACACTTTCGAAGCAAGAGTTAATTGAAATCGGAACTCAAGTGTATGTTGAACGATGTGCTGTTTGCCACCAAGCAAATGGTGCGGGTATCCCAGGTGCTTTCCCTGCCATTACAGGAAGTAAGATCGCGACAGGTGATATTAATGTTCACATAGATACCATCGTCAATGGTCGTCCGGGTACCGCTATGCAGGCGTTTGCAAATCAATTAACTGACAAAGAAATCGCCGCTGTCGTCACTTACCAGCGTAACGGACTAGGCAATGATACTGGTGAGCTCGTTCAAGCTGCCGATGTGAATGCCTTTAAGTCAGCGCAATCTGGAACATCGGAGGAGGGACAATGAAAACGTCCAAACCTGATTCAGCAGAGCATGTGAAGTCTGCACCCGCTACAGACGCAGAGATCAGCCGAGCAAACAGTGCCATCGCGATTGATGAACATGAGCATCATGATGCGCCGAAAGGAATCACTCGCTGGTTGTATTCTACCAACCATAAAGACATCGGGACGCTTTACTTGTGGTTCAGTTTTATTATGTTCCTGACGGGTGGGGCGATGGCGATGGTGATTCGCGCCGAACTGTTTCAACCTGGCCTACAGTTGGTTGAGCCGCAGTTTTTTAACCAGATGACCACTGTCCACGGCTTAGTCATGGTGTTTGGTGCTGTGATGCCCGCGTTTACCGGCCTTGCCAATTGGATGATCCCAATGATGATTGGCGCACCCGATATGGCGCTACCAAGAATGAACAACTTGAGTTTTTGGATTCTACCGTTTGCGTTCCTTATTCTGATTGGGTCACTGTTTACCGAAGGGGGCGGGCCTGACTTCGGGTGGACCTTTTACGCGCCGCTTTCAACTACATACGGACCTGACAGTACCGCGTTGTTTGTGTTCTCGGTGCATATCATGGGGATCAGCTCAATTATGGGGGCGATTAATGTCATCGTCACCATCGTTAACATGCGCGCGCCAGGTATGACGTGGTTCAAAATGCCAATGTTCGTTTGGACTTGGCTTATCACAGCATTCTTGTTGATCGCGGTGATGCCCGTGTTGGCTGGGGCTGTGACCATGGTCTTGACTGATAAATACTTCGGCACATCTTTCTTTGATGCGGCTGGAGGTGGCGATCCGGTTATGTTCCAACACATATTCTGGTTCTTTGGCCATCCCGAAGTGTACATCATGATATTACCGTCGTTCGGCATCGTTTCTGCCATTATTCCAGCATTCAGTGGCAAAAAGCTGTTTGGTTACCATTCGATGGTGTATGCGACATGCAGTATTGCCTTGCTGTCGTTTCTTGTTTGGGCGCATCACATGTTTACCACCGGCATGCCCGTATTCGCCGAACTCTTCTTTATGTATTGCACCATGCTCATCGCGGTTCCTACTGGGGTTAAAGTGTTTAACTGGGTTGCGACCATGTGGCGCGGGGCAATGACGTTTGAGACTCCAATGCTGTTTGCAATCGCCTTTATCATTTTATTTACCATAGGCGGGTTCTCTGGCTTAATGTTGGCGATTGTCCCTGCCGATTTCCAATACCATGACACTTACTTTGTTGTAGCACATTTCCACTATGTGCTTGTCTCTGGAGCGGTGTTCTCGATTATGGCTGCCGCATACTATTGGCTGCCTAAGTGGACCGGCAATATGTATGACCATAAGCTCAGCTTGTGGCACTTCTGGTGCTCAGTGATTTCGGTAAATGTGCTGTTCTTCCCAATGCATTTTCTTGGGTTGGCGGGTATGCCTCGGCGTATTCCTGACTATGCAATCCAGTTTGCTGACGTCAATCAAATTGTCTCGATTGGTGGTTTTGCCTTTGGATTATCGCAGTTGATCTTCCTTTGGTTGGTGATTAAGTGCATCCGCGGTGGTGAAAAAGCGACATCTCAAGTTTGGGAACGAGCAGAAGGGCTTGAATGGACAGTACCGAGCCCAGCACCACACCATACCTTTTCTACGCCACCCAAAGTTGATTAGGGGGGGAGGCATGCAAGGACCCGCTAGCTCAAACCAAAAACTCACGCTGAAGTTGCTTGCGGCAACGCTGGCCATGTTTGGTTTTGGCTTTGCGCTGGTCCCACTTTATGACGTGATGTGTGAAGCTTTAGGAATCAATGGAAAAACCAATACCGAGTCTGCGCTACAGCCTCAAGGCATGGTTCCTGACACATCACGTCTCATTCGCGTTGAGTTTATGGCCCATCGCAATCAAGGTATTCCATGGCAGTTTGAACCGGAAAAAACGACCATGGAAGTGCATCCTGGCGAAGTCATTCAAACCGCGTATTTAGCGAAAAATTTGTCAAATCAAGAAATTATTGGCCAAGCAGTCCCCTCGATTTCTCCCGGACAGGGCGCAACCTACTTCAATAAAATAGAGTGCTTTTGCTTTAATCAGCAACCCTTGGTGGGGCAAGGGCAAGCCAAAATGCCGCTAATCTTTTATATCGAACCAGACATTCCTCAATCGATACATACACTCACCCTTTCTTACACCTTATACGACATCACGCAATCGTCTGAGGAGAAGATCGAGGTGGCCAATTTGGCAAAATCTGAGCGTTTGGAGCGTGTTACGCAAGGAGCAAATCAATGAGCTCAAAACATCAACCTTATTATGTCCCGGCTCAAAGTAGTTGGCCTATCGTTGGCGCCGTTTCTTTATTCCTAATTGCGGTTGGCGCCGGCCTTACTGTGCAGAACATGGCCGACGGCGGTGATGGCAGTGTGTTCGGCAAACTGATCTTATTGGCTGGCTTTTTATTCCTCCTTTATATGTTTGCAGGTTGGTTTAGCAATGTGATCACTGAGTCAATGAGCGGTAAGTATTCCGCCCAGTTATCGCGTTCCTTTAGGCAGGGGATGAGCTGGTTTATCTTCTCAGAGATCATGTTCTTTGGCGCGTTTTTCGGTGCCTTGTTTTATGCTCGTGTTGTCGCGATACCTTGGCTCGGTGGTGCAAGTAACAATGCCATGACTCATGAGGTGTTGTGGCCAACGTTTGAAGCCTTGTGGCCTTTGACCTTGACGCCCGGTGGAACAGAAACGCAGGCCATGGGATGGCAAGGTATTCCTCTTATCAATACGCTGATACTGTTGACCTCTTCCATCACTCTTCATATGGCGCATACCAGCTTAGAGCAGAACAAGCGCATGGCTTTGATTGTGTGGTTAGAGATAACCATAGTGTTGGCTGGCTTTTTCTTATACTACCAAGGTGTGGAATATGCTCATGCATATCAAGATCTTGGACTCACACTGCAGTCGGGTATTTACGGCAATACGTTCTTCTTGCT
Organism: Vibrio sinaloensis DSM 21326; assembly: GCF_000189275.1. Taxonomy (GTDB): domain Bacteria; phylum Pseudomonadota; class Gammaproteobacteria; order Enterobacterales; family Vibrionaceae; genus Vibrio; species Vibrio sinaloensis. The sequence continues at coordinate 48,673 of NZ_AEVT01000006.1, forward strand.
CACTGGTTTTCACGGCATGCACGTTTTACTAGGGACAATATTCTTAATCGTCTTGCTGGCACGCGTTGCTAAAGATCACTTTACACCAAAAGAACACTTCGGCTTTCAGGCGGGTAGCTGGTACTGGCATTTTGTCGATGTCGTTTGGCTCTGTTTGTTCGTTTTCGTTTATGTACTTTGAGTAAAGCCTAATAGAGAAGCGATCAATAAGGGCGAGTGTTTGGGTCGATAAACCCGCTAAGTAATGCCGCAACCATAAGGATGACAGCCAATGCAGAAAGAAAAACACGGCGACCCAAATAGAAACTCATGGGTTTATCTTGTTCGTTGCCTTCTTGGTCATCTTTAGGGTCTTTGACCATTTCGATCATAGCTCGACCTAGGTTAACGATGATGAATAGCAATAATACGACCAGCAATAACTTGAAGATGAATACCATGAGGTTGTCCTTTGGTTATCTGTTGCAGCGCCCTAGTTTTTGGTTGGCGCTCGTATTAACTGTGGTTGGCTTTTCACTATTGATCAACTTGGGTTTGTGGCAGTTATCAAGAGCAGAAGAGAAAGTACAATTGGAGCAGGCGCTTAGCGCGCGCGAAAACGCGTCTCCAATTTCACTTGATGCGGTATCTAGCCTTGGTGAAGCGTATTTGACTGGGGTTTATGTCGAGGCAAACCTTGCCCCCCAGGCGGGGAAATACCTGCTTTTGGATAACCAGACGTATTTAGGTCAGGTCGGGTATCTGGCGTTTCAACTAGTGACAAGTGAGCAGCAGCAGAGTCTGTTGCTTGAGAGAGGCTTTATCGCTCATAAAGGTTCGCGCACCGAGTTGCCGCAAGTATCTTGGCTCGATGAGTCGATGGAGATAACCGGGCGTCTTTATCAACGCTCATTAAATCCTTTAAGTAATGATTTGATGCCAGAGTTTGGCCTCTCCGCGATACGTGTACAGAACGTCAATATTGAGCAACTAGAACAGCTATGGGAACAGGACATCGCCCCATACATCCTACAGCCTCAACTTGATGAGTGGCCTTACCCGCAGCCTTGGCAACCTCTGCCAATGGCTTCTGCGAAGCACTATGGCTACGCTGTTCAGTGGTTTGCAATGGCGGCTGCTTTATTGGCACTCAGTTGTTGGGTGTTTTACCGGTCATTGAGACAAGGAGAAGCAAATGACTAATCCCGTATTAAGAGGTCGAATCATCTTTGTCGCTCTGGTGCTGGCCTTTGCCTTGCCTGCAATCGTTGCCAAAACGGTTTTGGTCAACGACTGGTATCAATCAGGAGTAACCAATCGTGGGGTATTGATTGAACCAGCAGTAACTTTTGAGTCTCTTGGCCTCACAAATCCTCATCAAGGGGAGCAGTGGCAGTTGGCTTACGTAGTACCAAAAGAGTGCAACGAGTTCTGCCAACAGCAGATCCATTTGTTGGGACAAAGCCATTTGGCATTGGGGAAATATCAAAACCGCGTCTCGCCTGTGTTAATAACCACAAATGTAAACTCTCCGGTGATGGAGCGAGCAGGGTTCCCGGTACTCAGCGTCGATGAACAGTTTCACAATGTTGTGCATGACTTTGAGTACGTCATTGTCGACCCTCTCGGCCAGTTGGTGATGCGCTACCCTAAAGTAGCTTCCGCAGAGCTGTTAGTCGGGCAAAGTAAAGATGTATTGGCGGACTTACGCAAACTACTCAAGCTGTCGCGAGTGGGCTAAAACGCGACTAGGAGGCTAAACATGGAGAAGCTGGGAGGAGTATCGATGGGAATAACGAATCTAGTGCGGCTTAGCTTGGTGTTAACCTTTGTCGTTATTATGCTAGGCGCCTACACAAGACTGGCTGATGCTGGTCTGGGGTGTCCTGATTGGCCGGGGTGTTATGGTCACTTAACCGTACCCAGTGAACAGCATGAAATCGCTTTGGCAAAAGCGCTGTATCCTTCTTTAACGGTTGAGGCCAATAAGGCGTGGCTTGAGATGATTCATCGCTACTTTGCTGGCACCTTAGGTCTTATTGTCTTTCTCATCACCTTTCGCTGTATTCGTGAAAAACAGCTTGGCTATTTATTACCCGTCTCTCTGTCTTTGGTTGTTGTCTTTCAAGCATTACTTGGCATGTGGACGGTAACCATGAAGCTGATGCCGATTGTCGTGATGGGGCACTTACTTGGTGGTTTTACCTTGTTCTGTCTGCTGTCTATTTTGTATTGGCGATTAAAAGAGGCCAAGCTCAACCTGCCTGCGCAGATCAGTAGCTCTTGGGGGGTGAAATGCTTGGCTGTGGTGACGTTGATAGTGCTCGGTTTTCAGATCGCTTTGGGTGGTTGGACATCATCGAACTATGCCGCCTTAATGTGTACTAGCTTGCCTATTTGCCAAGGCGACTGGGTGAGTTATCTCGACTTTCGCACCGCCTTCGACTTGATACAACCTGAACGTGAAAGTTATGAGTTTGGCACCTTAGATTATGGAGCCAGAATGACTATTCATGTCACGCATCGATTTGGAGCCCTGTTGGTGACCTTACTCTGCTTATGGCTCATCTATCGCCTCCTTGCTGAAAACAATAAATTTCTCGCTAAAGCGGCGTCTTGGATAGGACTTTTTCTCATTGTTCAATTGCTTCTTGGCGTGAGTAACGTGCTGTTCAGCCTTCCACTTGTAATAGCGGTCGGCCATAACCTTGGTGCGGCCCTGCTGCTCATATCTGTGTTGCACGTGAACTATCTATTGCTCAAAAGGGTGGCTAGCCCAAATAAGCATCCTAATTTTGTCGGTAAGGAGACCATCAGATGAGTAAAACAATCAGCTATTCGTCATCCGCCGAGCGTCCAACTTGGCAAGTCTATCTCACACTGACTAAGCCGAAAGTGGTGGCGCTAATGTTACTGACCGCATTGGTCGGTATGTGTTTAGCGGTACCGGGAGCCTTGCCTGTGCAGCAAAGTGTGATTGGACTGGTTGGCATTGCCTTAATGGCAGGCTCGGCAGCTGCTTATAACCACCTGATTGATCGCCGGATCGACGCGATAATGGCTCGTACATACAAGCGGCCATTGCCTTCAGGTGATATTAATCCTGTTAAGGTGTTTGCTTTTGCCACAAGCATTGGCGTACTCGGGTTTGCTCTCTTGTTGGTTTGGGTCAATGCCCTCACCGCTTGGTTAACATTTGCTAGTCTGATTGGTTATGCCGTGGTTTACACAATGTACTTAAAGCGTGCGACGCCACAGAATATTGTTATTGCAGGGATCGCGGGTGCGATGCCGCCATTGCTAGGTTGGACTGCTGTAACTGGTGAGTTGCATGCTCATGCTTGGTTGCTGGTGATGATCATTTTCATCTGGACGCCACCTCATTTTTGGGCATTAGCGGTGCATCGCAAAGAAGATTACGCCAAGGCCGACATCCCCATGCTGCCGGTTACTCATGGCGAGGAATACACCAAAACTTCCATCTTGCTCTACACGGTTTTACTGGCTTTAGTCTGTTTAATGCCAGCTCTAGTTGGTATGAGTGGTGCCCTATACTGGGTAGGTTCTGTGGTACTTAGCCTAGGGTTTATTGGTTATGCGTGGAAGCTGAAATACAACCCCGAGCAAAAAACGGCCATCGACACCTTTAAGTTTTCTATTTACCACCTGATGCTGCTGTTTGTACTTTTGCTGGTGGACCACTATTGGGTTTGATACTTCCAACCGGAGACGACATCGGGTAACCTTTCTGCCCAATTAGGAGAGTATTCGATGTCAATGTTATCTAGGTCAGATTTTTTTAGTAAGCGACTGTTTTTGCTTGCCGTTGTGATTGGTATTGGTGGGATGGCCTCTTTGGCTAAATCGTTCGATTTTTACGGCCATGCTGTGATTGATGTCGAGCATCTTGTTGGCGGTGACAGAGTGCTTCATATGATCGTGTCGACTACTTTAGGCTTTGTTGCCGCTTGGGCTACACCTAAGACCTTTTATCAATACGCGAAAGTGCCAATCTCCCCATGGGTTTGGTTACTGTTGGTTGCCGTGAGTATCGACGAGTTTTCTCAAGCTTATTTTCCGCTACGTGAGTTCTCTTTGGTCGATTTAGCCATCAATTTGAGTGGCGTTACCATAGGAAGTCTAACTTACCTTCTCTACGCAACGATACGTTATCCAAGTTATTTGCGTTGATGGCGCAAAGTGCGCAGCTCTAGCTTTCTAAAAAACAGCGATAGTGCAAGACACACCGCTAGGTAAGTGAGCCCAACGATAAGCCAAATTTCAAAGATCAACCCAGAAGAGTTCGCAATTTCAGTACCAACGAAGGTCATTTCTTGAATAGAGATGAGCGATACGATGGACGTATCTTTCACCAAAGATATCGCTTGGCCAGCAAGAGCAGGTGTAATCGTCGCCAGAACTTGCGGTGCAATAACATAGCGATATTTTACCCATAGCGAAAGGCCGAGTGAGTCTGCCGCTTCCCATTGCCCTTTCTCAATGTTGTTCAAGCCAGAGCGAACGATCTCTGCGACATAGGCTGAAGATAAAATACCAATACAAAGCACACCTGAGAGTAAATTTTCCCATAAGGCAGCTGGGCCGAATAAAAACGATTGAGCCGCATTGAGCTCGCCTGAATGGTTTCTTAGGAGATCACTGAGACCAAGTAAAGGGATAAGCTGGTTAGAAATGAAAAAGTAGAATATGAACACGAAGACCAATGGTGGAATATTTCGCACCAATTGGACGAATGCATTGATCGGTGCTCGAACGAAGCTAAAACGAGACACTCGAGCAATCCCCATTGCGGTTCCAAGCGTGAACGCGAGAAGCATTCCCCAAACGCTTAGTCTCAGTGTTGCAATGAGGCCTTGGAAAAAATAGGGCAGTGAGCCGTCGGCTCTGGGGGTGACTAGCAGAGAGAAAGCTTCCTGCCAGCGCCATTGGTAATTCACGCCGATAGAAGAACGGTAGTAAAGCCAAGTCGCGACTAGCGCGATGACAATAAGTAGGATCGCATCTAACTTATTGAGACTGAGCGAGCTAGAAGGCTTGCTAACGAATACTGCTGTTTCTGTCTTATTCACTTTACTACCGTGCGCTTATTTAAATGTTAATGAGTTACTGGCCAGTGGCGACTTGGTTTTGCCAATCTAAGGTAGAGAACCAATATTCGTAGCGTTCTTCTAACCAACCATCGTCTGTACGAGCTTGGATCCATTTATTGAAAAAGGCTTTTTTGTCATCTTCGCCTAAACGAACCGCAAATGCCTCATTGCCTTTAGATAAGCGCTCAGAGAATGGAATAAATAGCTTATCTGCGTTTTTAACGGCTTCGTGTTCGGGTTTTGGGCTCGAAGCGATGACTGCGTGCGCATTGCCATTGAGTACTTCTTGAAATGCTTGCGCGTCGTCATCAAACTGGAGAATTTTGGCTTTCGGGAAAGTCTCTCGAGCGACTTGCACCGTAAAGGCACCACGGCGAGCAGCGATTTTTACTCGTCTCGAATCGAAATCGCTAAACTCAGAGAACCCCGCTGCCAACTCTTTATTGGCGGCGACTTGAACGCCAGAGTGGGAGTAAGGTGTTGAGAAAAGAACGCTCTTTGAACGTTCTGGTGTGACACTCATGCCACCGATAATGACATCAAACTTTTGTGCTAACAGAGCAGGGATAATGCCATCCCAAGCTGTGGGGACAAACTCGACTTTCCATCCGGAGTCAGCAGCTAGACGTTTGGCCACATCAATTTCAAAGCCAATCAGCTCCCCTTGAGTATTACGCATTGCCCAAGGCACGAATGTTGACATGCCTACTCGTAGGGTTCCGCGCTCATTGATCTTGTCTAAATTAGGAGTCTCTTGAGCCATTGAAGGCAGCGCGACAGCCAAACCAAGGAATGCGGTAATGGCGCTTTTGAAACATTTGTTTTTGAAGTATCTTCCGATGTTTTTCATACTTTTTCCTTTTATTGAGTTCGCCAACTTGCGCCAAGCCTATGCTCTAACAAGGCAGAAAGCGCAGATAAGGATAGGGTGACCAGCAGATAAATAGCGGCAACGGTAAACCAAATCTCAAAAGGCATTGCTGTTTCCGCTACGATGTTTCTTCCTTCCGTTGTCAGATCGAAAATCGCCATCACTGACACGATGGAAGAGTTTTTGACCAGCGACACCACTTCATTGGTGAGCGGAGGTAAGGTACGTTGTATTAGCTGAGGAAGGATCACGTCGTAATAGGTGAAAAAGCGATTAAGCCCTAAAGACTTGGCTGCTTCAAATTGCCCTTTGTCGATGCTGTTTAAGCCACCACGGAAAATCTCAGCCGTATAGGCTCCCTGAAACAGTGATAACGCCAAGACTGCCGTTGAAAACCGGTCCAAGCCGATGACTGGACCAAACACAAAGTAAAGCAAGTAAATCTGCACAAGCAATGGCGTGTTCCGAATGAGTTCAATGTAGGTGTTGGCTATTGCTCTACCTATAATGGAATTTGATAGTTTAAGCAGTGCGGTAGTGAGACCGATCGCTAAGGTAAAAGCCAGACTGATCACTGAGATCTTTATCGTGACAAACAGACCTTCAACTAGCTCTGCAGGCCACCATTCACCATCTTCATAAAAAGCGATGTAGTCAGGTACACGTTCCCATTGCCATTGGTAGCCCATGGTCTTGGCACCCGAGTCTAGTAGCCACCAAAGACCCACTCCAAGAATGGTGATTTGCAATAGAGCGGATAACGTTGGTTTAAGTATTTTCGCAATCATTAATGACTCAGGATTTTCTCTAGAAATTGTTGAGTTCGCGGGTGCTGAGGGGCAGAGAAAATTTGCTCTGGGGTGGCCATTTCCAATATCTCCCCACCATCCATAAAGATGACACGGTGAGCCACTTTGCGTGCAAACCCCATTTCGTGCGTGACACACATCATGGTGATGCCATCATTGGCAAGGTCGATCATAACGTCCAATACCTCTTGGATAGTTTCAGGATCGAGGGCCGAGGTTGGCTCATCAAAGAGTAGAATTTCTGGTTGCATACATAAAGAACGAGCGATCGCAACGCGCTGTTGTTGACCTCCTGACAGTTGAATCGGGTACTTGTTCGCTTGTTCTTCAATGTTTACTCGCTTTAGAAAGTGCATTGCCCGCTCTGTGGCTTCTTGCTTAGAAAGCTTCAAAGTGCGGATTGGTGCTAGGGTTAGGTTGTCTAATACGGTGAGATGAGGAAAAAGATTAAAGTGCTGAAAAACCATCCCAACTTTCCCCGCACTACTTGAGGAGAAGTCTTGCCCAAGCACTTTGATCTGGCCATCCGAGATGACTTCGAGCTGATTGACCGTTCGAATCAGAGTGGACTTCCCTGAGCCCGAGGGCCCACATACGACAAGAATTTCGCCTTTGCTGACGGAAAGGTTGATGTTTTTTAGGGCTTGGAATTGACCATACCACTTACTGACGTTCGAAAATTCGATGGCGTTCATGCCGACACTACTTTGATTTTTATAATGTTCATACCATAGCAATATCAGGTAGATATTTCATCTTATGCATGCAATTTCTCATTGGTTTTTGTTGGTTTTGCAGGTACTCACTGAGGGTGTATTTATAAATTTACACTTCATGTAAAGTGTAAATTTGGCAAAAATATTGCCTTTTAATAAAAATAGTGGTTGCAACCTTGGTTTTTGATAGATAAGTTACAGGGAACGGGAATAAAGAAGTTGAGCATTTATGCACCAGTTAGTTGGGGGCGGGCGCTCAAGCCAAGAAAAATAGGAAGACGTAGCAATGTTCCAAACAGATGATGTTCGAATTAGCAAAGTAAAAGAATTATTACCACCAGTTGCAGTTTTAGAGAAGTTTCCTGCGACAGAAACGGCTTCCTCGACGACGTTTCGTTCGCGTGAAGCGATCTCTAACATTCTTAAAGGCGATGATGACCGCTTACTAGTGATTGTGGGTCCATGTTCTATCCATGATCCAGAAGCAGCGATTGAGTATGGCAAGCGTCTAAAAGTATTGCGTGATGAGCTAGGCGATCGTCTAGAAGTCGTAATGCGTGTTTACTTTGAAAAACCTCGCACCACAGTAGGTTGGAAAGGTCTCATCAATGACCCTTACCTAAATGATACGTTCAAGATCAATGATGGTCTGCGTATGGGGCGTAAACTTCTGCTTGATTTGACTGACATGGGTTTACCAACGGCAAGTGAGTTCTTAGATATGATCACGCCGCAGTACGTAGCAGATTTAATCAGCTGGGGCGCTATCGGTGCTCGCACAACAGAATCTCAAGTCCACCGTGAGCTTGCATCTGGTATTTCTTGTCCAGTAGGTTTTAAAAACGGTACCGACGGTAACATCAAGATTGCTTCAGATGCGATTCGCAGTGCGAGTGCATCTCACCACTTCCTTTCGGTAACGAAGTACGGCCATTCAGCTATCGTTGAAACAGCAGGTAACCCTGATTGCCACATCATCTTACGTGGTGGTAAAGAGCCTAACTACAGTGCTGATCACGTGGGTACTATCAAGTCAGAGCTCGAAGCATCAGGTCTACCACAAAAGGTAATGATCGACTTCAGCCATGCGAACAGCTCTAAGCAATACCAACGTCAAATGGTTGTTTCTGACGATGTTGCGGGTCAAATCTCTGCGGGTGAGGACGCGATTTTCGGTGTGATGATTGAGTCTCACTTGGTGGAAGGTCGCCAAGATTTAGTTGACGGTGTGGCGCCAACTTATGGTCAGTCAATCACTGATGCCTGTATTGGTTGGGCAGATACTGAAAAAGTTCTACGTCAGTTAGCCGATGCTGTCGAAACGCGTCGAGCGAACAAATAGCAATACAGTCCGTATGAAAAGCTCCTTCGGGAGCTTTTTTTATTTGAGGCTATGTGTTCTGCAGGGCTATAATCTTGGTGAATGTCATTAACCAAAACCCATACCCCATGACCAGACTTACAACTTCGTTGATCTTGTTCCTAACCACGTTTGCGGGAGTGCCATCGGCATTGGCTCAGGAAAGTTCGTTGTTTTTATTTGCTCTTCCTGAACAGAGAAGTGAAAATTTGCACCAGACGATGCAAGAGTACGATCTGGAAAGTGAACGACAAACATCGTTTCTTGATGGAGTTGAATACCAGCCTGCATGTGAAGTGAAGTGTGGGGTGCGTAATACCAGCCTGTTTTTACTGCACATGGTCGCCGAGGCGAAGGTAGATCAAGAGTATCGAACCAGTTTGATATTGCCTAACTATGAACCATAAAAAACGAGCTCAATATGAGCTCGTTTCTGTTTGTGGTTATTTCCCTAAAAAACCCACCACGACTTTGTCATTACCTAAGGTACGACTGAACACGTAGCCACTGTTATCACTCAGCTGCTGGTGAACGCCCGCACCAATTGCAGGGTGCTGCTGTCTAAATTGCCCCAGTGTTTGCCAGTGTTGCAACAGCGCTTGTCGCTGCTTGTCTAGTTTCCAAATCATATCTGAGCGAGTGCCTTGGTGGAAATCATCGGCGTAAGGCCCCAACTCACGGGCGACTTCGTCACCATAGTAAACTTGAATCGCCCCCGGGCTGAGCAGCAGGGCGCTCGCCGCATCACGCTGCATTTCAAACGATTTGAAGCGATCGAAGAACAGTTCAGTATCGTGAGATGACATGTAGCTAACGGGTGTGAAGTCAGGTGTCTCTAACATCGCGCTAGAGTAGTTTTGATAAGTGTCTTGCATTTCGCTCAAACAGGCAGCGCCTTTATCGAGTTTTTTCTGCATATCAAAGTTGATCAGTGCATCAAACCCATCATCGACATAAGGTGAACGATAAGCTGAATGTCCCCAGACTTCACCCATCATCCAGAAAGGCTGGCCTTGTTTATTGTTGGCAGCTCGCCACTGCTCTAAGCTATCTGAAGCGGACTCTTTTAGTCGTTTCCATACATTCCCTTCCACGTGTTTAACGGTGTCCACTCTGAAGCCATCAATACCAAACCGTTTCACCCAATCGGATTGCCACTCAATCAAATAATCCGATACTGTGTAGCTATCTTTTGCAACCACACGTGTTCCTGGGTTATCCAATAGCCACTGGGGTGGACGAACGTGCTTGTCGGATTCGGTTAGAAAGTCAGGTAAACCTGCTAATGCCATGGTGATATCGCTTGAACCTGGCTGCAGATAACCAGGCAGACCCGTTCGAACCCAGTCAGGTCCCCACCAGTTGACCCACTCTTCGCTTTGGTAGTCGATAGCCTGATGATAGCTGTGCCATGTTTCTCCTTGTTTCGGAGCCCAAGTCGCCCATTTAGCGGGCAGTTTATTGGCGTCTACCACATCAATGTTATCAAATTGAAGGTCTGCCAGAGTGGAGTATCCGGAATGATTGATGACGGCATCTAAGAAGATCTTAATACCTCGTTTATGTGCCTCTTCGATCAAGCGTTTGAGATCTTCATCAGAGCCAAAGTTTTGGTCGATCTTGGTAAAGTCTCGCGTCCAATAGCCGTGGTAAGCATAAAATGGGAAGCTGCCTTTCTCGCCCCCACCAACAAAGCCGTGTACTTGTTCGACAATGGGTGATAGCCATATGACGTCTGTACCTAGGCTTTTAATGTAATCAAGCTTGGCGATGACACCTTTTAGATCACCACCATGGAAAGTACCAACTTCTTGCTTACCATCCTTTTGACGGCCATAGCTTTGATCATTGGTACTATCGCCATTTTTAAAGCGGTCAACCATTACAAAGTAGATATTGGCGTTGTGGTAATTGAATGCTTGTTGAGTCGCTTTAGACTCGACAGGAGCGAGCAGCACTAAACCGCCGCTTTTTTCTGAGCTCTCTATAGTGACCTTACCCTCTTTTACCGTAACGATTTGGTCAGAGAAGGCCTCATGCAATTGAGTGCCATCAGGATAAGTAGAGGCTAAGTTAAGGGTTTTAGGGCCTGCGCTATGTACTTCACACTGCACTTTGGGGATAGGGCGTTTAAATTCTGTTTTGGTGCTTTTTTTCGCCTCTCGAGCGATGGAAAGAGTTTGGTTGTTAGGATCAAAGGTGAATGAGTAATCCCCAGCAAAGCGCACTTTCAAATCGAGTAAAGTGTCGCTGTCGCAGTTAAGTTGTAATGGTTTTCTAAACTTTACCTTCTGCGTTTCTGGGGCGGAACAATCTCCAGCGACATCACTAATTTTGAGCTGATAGGTCTGTTTTGTTAAAGGCAGTATCACGGGGCTTGAGCCATCGAGTGGAAAATCTCGACTCGTAGTTGTCGTTGATACTGAAAGAGTAGGTTGCGCTAGCGCTGAGGAGCTTGCGGCGATTAAGCCTAAAGCGGTCAGGAGTGTTGAATGTTTCACGGCTCATCCTTGGTTATTATGATATTTTTTCGATCATAATTTGAACAAGCAAGCTTGACATCATTCCTCCCATCTACGCCCTAAATATTGAACTTCATCACTTTTTAATCGCTCTGTTTTGCCAATGAAATAAAGCTAAGCCGATCACGAATATATCGAATAAAGTTTTGTATGTAATTAATGGTATGATATTTTGTATATCGTAATGGTTCTTAGCATAACGGACTATGCAATTCAGTTTTTGGTCAATGATGACATTTCGGGCATGATAGCCCGATTTTTTTTCTATTTTCTAGCTTTTCCAGCGAGGAATTGGTAGAGACATCACGATCGCTTCGTCGGCTATTTTGTAATACAAAGCGAGATGTTCTGGGGTTATTGGTCTTGCGTAATAGAACCCTTGGATATAGCTGACACCGAGCTTCTCAAGCTGATCTATTTGGTAATTGGTTTCTACCCCTTCTGCGATAACTCTCATTCCTAAATCCGTTGCAAGTTGGATCATAGATTTAAGTACAGGCGTTATATTTGAATCAGAATGAAGGCTCTTAATGAAGACTTGGTCGATTTTAACCACGTCAAAATTCATCAGTCGGATTAAGTTAAGGCCAGAATACCCCGTCCCAAAGTCATCAATTGCTATCTCAAAGCCCAAGGTTTGTATTTGTTTAAGGTGGTTAAGCGCTATTTCCAACTGCTCAGCATTGAGGTCGACGTTCTCAGTGAGTTCTAGGAGGATACTTTTTGTGTAATCTGGGTACTTTTGGGCGTAGCCCTCTAAGTAGTTAACAAAGTCAGGGTCGATAATCTGATAACGGCTTATGTTGATGCTAATGTAACTGGTTCGGTAGTATTCTGGGTTGTTTTTAAAAAAATAAGTGACTTGTCTAAACGCGTATTGAGTGACTTGGTTGATCACCCCTAACTTTTCTGCCAGTGGAATAAATTGTTCGGGTGATATTTGCCCTTTAGTGGGATGATTCCAGCGGACCAGAGCTTCACTGCCAACCACCTTACGGGATTGGATATCGACAATTGGTTGCAAATAAAGCTCAATTTGTTCGCGCTGAATAGCATTGACTAGCGCGTATTCAACGGAGCGTTTTGCAAGCGTCTGGTAGCGGATAATTAGATAAACCAAAGAGAGCATAAGTGCGATCAGCGTGGTCTCGCCGACGTGGCCCAAATAGTGAGTCTGATATGCTTCGTTGGTTAAATAGATGGTGATTGAAAACGGATAGAGATGTGAGGAGAAGCTATACAGATTCTTCTTTTCTACTTCTTGATTGTTGTGACTTTGAATGACTTTATGCAGCACTTGAATTTGATATCCGTATCTACGGTGTTCAAATAGCGGTGAAACGAGCTCTAAAAATTGCTGAGGATGAAGTAATGCATTGACGCCGCGACGAGTATCGCTGGAAGAGTAGATGAAAATCGTCTTTAACTGGCTTTTTGATTTTGCTAATGAAATTGTGACATGTTTAGGCGATGCTTCAATTCTTTGCAGCGTCGAGTTAAACAATCGGATTTGTGCACGCCCCTCATTGCTGGTGCAATAGACAACCCCATCTTTGTATAAGCCAATCTCTTTAATCATTCGAGAATTGAACACTTTCGCTCTTAAATCCAATTTATCCTGTCGGCTACAGTCCTCTCCAACACTCAATTTTAATTGCTGTAAGTCTTCTGCTACGAGGTCGATATATTGCTCTAATTTAGCGATTGACTGCTTACCATCATCAATAACATGTTGGCGTAGAAGCTGATGGTTGATCGCTGCAGCTAATAAGAAAACAGAGGCGAATATGACAGTAATGGGGACGATAACAGGAAAATGATGACAAACCGTATCAACCCATTTTGGAATGTTTAGAAGTGGTCGTTTCATATCTCGCATGCTTTCTTTTTAACGTTGTCTGCTAAATAGCGGTTGTTTGAAAAGATGCGATAAAAACGAGCATGTTACCAATGCAAATAGTGTCATTCAGCGCTTTTGTATTCTAAATTCTCATTTTTGAAACGACGTTGTAGGTTTGAGATTTTTATCAATATCTCAATGGTTTAGCAAAAGGCGTGTTTTTTAGTAAGCTTCTATAATTAATAAATAAGAAATTAAATGTGGCAGAAAGCCCGCCAAATTCGCATTTAATTATAAATTTGGTACCTTTAGCACTAACTATCGAAAAAATAATAATTAATAGTGACTCGTATTAGTCTTTGCCGCGAGTAAAAGGAGAAGTTATGGACGTTGAAGTTTTGCGTCAAGCTGCTGACATCAAACAAGTGACTGGTGACGTTGTCATCGTGAATTCGACTGGGGAAGCCAGAAAAGCGCAAGTGGGCGATGTCGTCGCACCCAATGAGATCATTATTACTTCTCAAGGCTCTACTCTGGTGTTATCAGATATCACATTCAAAGAGAATTGTGTCGCTTGTTTAGATGAGGCTGCTGGCTGGGGATTTGCTGAAGTAGACGGCGATATTTCAGTAGACTCTGAACAACTTGACCCCTCGCTGCAAACCGCTTTAGATGTTGACGTGATCCAGGAAGCCATTTTAGGCGGAGCTGACCCAACAGAGATCTTAGAAGCAACGGCCGCTGGTGGTGTGGGTTCAGGCTCGGCTAATGCGGGTTTTGTCACTATTGATTACAACGGCGCCGAAGTACTCGCGAGCACGTTTTTTGAAACTCAAGGCTTCGCTAATGCAACCGACATTGACGATGATGAAGAGCAAAGACCGCTGATTTTTGCTGCGGGTGGTGAATCGATCACTGAGTCTTTAGTTGAAGGCTCGATAAGTCTAGGTACGTACCCTCAGTCCATCACTTCAAGTATCACGGTGTCAGCGGGTGACCTGAGTTTAGATGCCAGCTCGTTTACCCCTACCACGGAATCTCTTACCGCATTGATTAACGAGTTGAACACCGATATTACCTCCGGTGGGCAAGCGGTTTCGTTTAGCTACGACGCATCAGAGAACGCTATCGTTGGTGTTATTGGCTCTAACGAGGTGCTTCGTGTTGATATTGATACCAGCAACGTTGGTAAAGATATTAACTTGGATCTAACGACGACAATTTCACAACCAATTGACCATCTTTCGTCAGTAGGTTCAGGGCTGGTCACAATTAATGACGACCAAATTTCCCTTACCTTTGAAATTACTGGCAGCGATGCGGGCGGGAATTCAATCCAAGCACCAATCATAGCTCAAGTATCTATCGCAGATGGTGGTGATCCCGTCATTGACTCAATACCGAGTGCTGAGGTCAAAGAATCACAGCTAGCAGACGGTTCAACCCCAATTGCGGGAGACGTCCAGTTTAGTGGAGATATCACTTATAGCGAAGGCAGTGACATCATTGAGCGTTTCCAAATTGACGTTGATGAATTTAATGCCAACTCGACGCTAACTTCTAAGGGGCTTGATGTTGAGCTACGAGAAGAGCCGGCTGACTCGGGTCAATACATTGGCTTCACGACCAGTTCAAATGGCACCGAAACTCCAGTCTTTGCTCTAGAGTTCGATAGCAATGTAAAAGGACGTTATACCTTTACTCTACTAGAAGCGGTTGATCATACTGATGGGCAAGGCTCTAATGATCTCTCGTTTACGTTGCCGGTTTATACCATAGACAACGATGGCGACCGATCGGCCGAGTTGCCTCTCTCAGTCACAATTAACGATGACGTGCAGCGAATGCAAGATGGCTCTTGGGCCATCGTAGAACCTAACACGGGTGAATCAGCGACAACGGCGGTTATTGACGTCACACCGGGTGTAAGTGCTGATGGGGTGACTGTTACTGAGGTCAAATTTGGGGATTATCCAAGTTCGCAACTTGATCAAGATGTGGCGGGTGAGCAAAAATTCGATTTTGAAGAAGGTTCTCTCTATGTCACGTTAGATGGGGCGATGCGCTTCGAGCCTAATCGTAACCTTGACAACTCTGCTGGTGATATTGTTAGACAAATCGTGGTTACGACTAAAGACCTTGATGAGGACGAAGTAACGGCAACTGTCACACTCACCATTCAAGATGGTGACGATCCGGTGATTAACACCATTCCGTCAGTGAGTGTGTCGGAATCTCAGCTCACAGACGGCTCTACGCCAAGTGTTAACCCAGTGCAAGCCACGGGTACCATCGACTACAGCGAAGGCAGTGACAACCTTAGCCACTTCCGTTTAGAGCCGAATGAGTTCAACACTGACGATTCACTAACCTCGAACGGTTTGGTGGTTGAGCTGCGTGAAGAGCCGGCAGACTCCGGTCAATACATTGGCTTTACCACCTCGGCAACGGGCGTTGAAACCACCGTCTTTACCCTGGATTTTGATGCGGCGAATAAGGCCGATTACACCTTCACCTTGCTGGAAGCGATTGACCATGGCGATGCATCGGGCAACAACAGCTTAGACTTTGCCCTGCCTGTGTACATGGTCGACAGCGATGGCGACAACTCAGCCAAGGTCAATCTCGATATCACAGTGACCGATGATGTGCAGCTGATGCAAAACGGCGCTTGGACCATCACTGAGCCGAACGACGGCGAGAGCCCAACCACCGCAACCATTGATGTGATGCCTGCGCAAAGCGCTGATGGTGCGACGATTACCGAATTCAAATTCGGTGGCAATACGGCGCAGCCACTTGACCAAACCATCACGGGTGAGCAGAAGTTCGATTACCCAGAAGGCACGCTGTACATCACCTTAGACGGTGAAATGCGCTTTGAGCCGAACCGCGATCTTGACCATTCGGCGGGTGATATCGTTAAAACCATCACGGTCACTTCCGGTGATTTCGATAACGACAGCGTCAGTGCCACGGTGACACTCACCCTTCAAGATGGTGACGATCCGGTGATTAACACCATTCCGTCAGTGACAGTCTCTGAGTCCCAATTAACCGACGGCTCTACGCCAAGTGTTAACCCCGTGCAAGCCACGGGCACCATTGATTACAGCGAGGGCAGTGACAACCTTAGCCACTTCCGCTTAGAGCCGAATGAGTTCAACACGGACGATTCACTAACCTCGAACGGTTTGGTGGTTGAGCTGCGTGAAGAGCCGGCAGACTCCGGTCAATACATCGGCTTTACCACCTCGGCAACGGGCGTTGAAACCACCGTCTTTACCCTAGATTTTGATGCGGCCAACAAGGCCGATTACGCCTTTACCTTGTTGGAAGCGATTGACCACGCCGATGCATCGGGCAACAACGGCCTCGACTTTGCCCTGCCTGTGTACATGGTCGACAGCGATGGCGACAACTCGGCCAAGGTCAATCTTGATATCACAGTGACCGATGATGTGCAGCTGATGCAGAACGGCGCTTGGACTATCACTGAGCCGAACGAAGGCGAGAGCCCAACTACCGCAACCATTGATGTGATGCCTGCGCAAAGCGCCGATGGTGCGACGATCACCGAATTCAAATTTGGTGACAATACGGCGCAGCCACTTGACCAAACCATCACGGGTGAGCAGAAGTTCGATTACCCAGAAGGCACGCTGTACATCACCCTAGACGGGGAAATGCATTTTGAGCCGAACCGTGATCTTGACCATTCGGCGGGCGATATCGTTAGACAAATCGTGGTTACGACTAAAGACCTTGATGAGGACGAAGTAACGGCAACTGTCACACTCACCATTCAAGATGGTGACGATCCGGTGATTAACACCATTCCGTCAGTGAGTGTGTCGGAATCTCAGCTCACAGACGGCTCTACGCCAAGCGTTAACCCAGTGCAAGCCACGGGCACCATTGATTACAGCGAGGGCAGTGATAACCTCAGCCACTTCCGCTTAGAGCCGAATGAGTTCAACACGGACGATTCGCTTAAATCCAACGGTTTGGTGGTTGAGCTGCGTGAAGAGCCGGCAGACTCCGGTCAATACATTGGCTTTACCACCTCGGCAACGGGCGTTGAAACCACCGTCTTTACCCTGGACTTTGATACGGCGAATAAGGCCGATTACACCTTCACCTTGCTGGAAGCGATTGACCATGGCGATGCATCGGGCAACAACAGCCTCGACTTTGCCCTGCCTGTGTACATGGTTGACAGCGATGGCGATAACTCAGCCAAGGTCAATCTTGATATCACAGTGACCGATGATGTGCAGCTGATGCAAAACGGCGCTTGGACCATCACTGAGCCGAATGAAGGCGAGAGCCCAACCACCGCAACCATTGATGTGATGCCTGCGCAAAGCGCCGATGGTGCGACGATTACTGAATTCAAATTCGGTGATAATAAGGCGCAGCCACTTGACCAAACCATCACGGGTGAGCAGAAGTTCGATTACCCAGAAGGCACGCTGTACATCACCTTAGATGGGGAAATGCGCTTTGAGCCGAACCGCGATCTTGACCACTCGGCGGGCGATATCGTTAAAACCATCACGGTCACTTCCGGTGATTTCGATAAAGACAGCGTCAGTGCCACGGTGACACTCACCCTTCAAGATGGTGACGATCCGGTGATTAACACCATTCCGTCAGTGACAGTCTCTGAGTCCCAATTGACCGACGGCTCTGCGCCAAGCGTTAACCCAGTGCAAGCCACGGGCACCATTGACTACAGTGAAGGTAGCGACAACCTTAGTCACTTCCGCTTAGAGCCAAATGAGTTCAACACTGACGATTCACTAACCTCGAACGGTTTGGTGATTGAGCTGCGTGAAGAGCCGGCAGACTCCGGTCAATACATCGGCTTTACCACCTCGGCAACGGGCGTGGAAACTACCGTCTTTACCCTGGACTTTGATGCGACTAACAAGGCCGATTACACCTTTACCTTGCTGGAAGCGATTGACCACGCCGATGCGTTGGGCAACAACAGCCTCGACTTTGCCCTGCCTGTGTACATGGTCGACAGCGATGGCGACAACTCGGCCAAGGTCAATCTTGATATCACAGTGACCGATGATGTGCAGCTGATGCAAAACGGAGCTTGGACCATCACTGAGCCGAACGACGGCGAGAGCCCAACTACCGCAACCATGGATGTGATGCCTGCGCAAAGCGCCGATGGTGCGACGATCACCGAATTCAAATTTGGTGACAATACGGCGCAGCCACTTGACCAAACCATCACGGGTGAGCAGAAGTTCGATTACCCAGAAGGCACGCTGTACATCACTCTAGACGGTGAAATGCGCTTTGAGCCGAACCGCGATCTTGACCATTCGGCGGGCGATATCGTTAGACAAATCGTGGTTACGACTACAGACCTTGATGAGGACGAAGTAACGGCAACTGTCACACTCACCATTCAAGATGGTGACGATCCGGTGATTAACACCATTCCGTCAGTGAGTGTGTCGGAATCTCAGCTCACAGACGGCTCTACGCCAAGCGTTAACCCAGTGCAAGCCACGGGTAACATCGACTACAGCGAGGGCAGTGATAACCTCAGCCACTTCCGTTTAGAGCCGAATGAGTTCAACACGGACGATTCGCTCAAATCCAACGGTTTGGTGGTTGAGCTGCGTGAAGAGCCGGCAGACTCCGGTCAATACATTGGCTTTACCACCTCGGCAACAGGCGTTGAAACCACCGTCTTTACCCTAGATTTTGATGCGGCGAATAAGGCCGATTACACCTTCACCTTGCTGGAAGCGATTGACCATGGCGATGCGTTGGGCAACAACAGCCTCGACTTTGCCCTGCCTGTGTACATGGTCGACAGCGACGGCGACAACTCAGCCAAGGTCAATCTCGACATCACAGTGACCGATGACGTGCAGCTGATGCAAAACGGCGCTTGGACCATCACTGAGCCGAACGACGGCGAGAGCCCAACCACCGCAACCATTGATGTGATGCCCGCGCAAAGCGCCGATGGCGCGACAATCACCGAATTCAAATTCGGTGACAATACGGCGCAGCCACTTGACCAAACCATCACGGGTGAGCAGAAGTTCGATTACCCAGAAGGCACGCTGTACATTACCCTCGAGGGTGAAATGCGCTTTGAGCCGAACCGCGATCTTGACCACTCGGCGGGTGATATCGTTAAAACCATCACGGTCACTTCGGGTGATTTCGATAACGACAGCGTCAGTGCCACGGTGACACTCACCATTCAAGATGGTGACGATCCGGTGATTAACACCATTCCGTCAGTGAGTGTGTCGGAATCTCAGCTCACAGACGGCTCTACGCCAAGCGTTAACCCTGTGCAAGCCACGGGCACCATTGATTACAGCGAAGGCAGTGACAACCTTAGTCACTTCCGCTTAGAGCCGAATGAGTTCAACACGGACGATTCGCTTAAATCCAACGGTTTGGTGGTTGAGCTGCGTGAAGAGCCGGCAGACTCCGGTCAATACATCGGCTTTACCACCTCGGCAACGGGCGTTGAAACCACCGTCTTCACCTTAGATTTTGATTCGGCGAACAAGGCCGATTACACCTTCACCTTGCTGGAAGCGATTGACCACACCGATGCGTTGGGCAACAACAGCCTCGATTTTGCCCTGCCTGTGTATATGGTCGACAGCGATGGCGACAACTCGGCCAAGGTCAATCTCGACATCACAGTGACCGATGATGTGCAGCTAATGCAGAACGGCGCTTGGACCATCACTGAGCCGAATGAAGGCGAGAGCCCAACCACCGCAACCATGGATGTGATGCCTGCGCAAAGCGCCGATGGCGCGACGATCACCGAATTCAAATTCGGGGACAATACGACGCAGCCACTTGACCAAACCATCACGGGTGAGCAGAAGTTCGATTACCCAGAAGGCACGCTGTACATCACCCTAGATGGGGAAATGCGCTTTGAGCCGAACCGCGATCTTGACCATTCGGCGGGCGATATCGTTAGACAAATCGTGGTTACGACTAAAGACCTTGATGAGGACGAAGTAACGGCAACTGTCACACTCACCATTCAAGATGGTGACGATCCGGTGATTAACACCATTCCGTCGGTGAGTGTGTCGGAATATCAGCTTACGGATGGCTCTACGCCAAGCGTTAACCCCGTGCAAGCCAAGGGCACCATCGACTACAGCGAAGGCAGTGATAACCTCAGTCACTTCCGCTTAGAGCCGAATGAGTTCAACACTGACGATTCGCTAACCTCGAACGGTTTGGTGGTTGAGCTGCGTGAAGAGCCGGCAGACTCCGGTCAATACATTGGCTTTACCACCTCGGCAACGGGCGTGGAAACCACCGTCTTTACCCTAGATTTTGATGCGGCTAACAAGGCCGATTACACCTTCACCTTGCTGGAAGCGATTGACCATGGCGATGCGTTGGGCAACAACAGCCTCGACTTTGCCCTGCCTGTGTACATGGTTGACAGTGACGGTGATAACTCGGCCAAGGTCAATCTTGATATCACAGTGACCGATGATGTGCAGCTGATGCAAAACGGCGCTTGGACCATCACTGAGCCGAACGAAGGCGAGAGCCCAACTACCGCAACCATAGATGTGATGCCCGCGCAAAGCGCCGATGGCGCGACAATCACCGAATTCAAATTCGGTGACAATGCGGCGCAGCCACTTGACCAAACCATCACGGGTGAGCAGAAGTTCGATTACCCAGAAGGCACGCTGTACATCACCCTAGACGGGGAAATGCGCTTTGAGCCGAACCGAGATCTTGACCATTCGGCGGGTGATATCGTTAAAACCATCACGGTCACTTCGGGCGATTTCGATAACGACAGCGTCAGTGCCACAGTGACACTCACCCTTCAAGATGGTGACGATCCGGTGATTAACACCATTCCGTCAGTGACAGTCTCTGAGTCCCAATTAACCGACGGCTCTACGCCAAGTGTTAACCCAGTGCAAGCCACGGGTACCATCGACTACAGCGAAGGCAGTGACAACCTTAGCCACTTCCGTTTAGAGCCGAATGAGTTCAACACTGACGATTCACTAACCTCGAACGGTTTGGTGGTTGAGCTGCGTGAAGAGCCGGCAGACTCCGGCCAATACATCGGCTTTACCACCTCGGCAACGGGCGTTGAAACCCCCGTCTTTACCCTAGACTTTGATGCGGCGAACAAGGCAGATTACACCTTTACCTTGCTGGAAGCGATTGACCACGCCGATGCATCGGGCAACAACAGCCTCGACTTTGCCCTGCCTGTGTACATGGTCGACAGCGATGGCGACAACTCGGCCAAGGTCAATCTTGATATCACAGTGACCGATGATGTGCAGCTGATGCAAAACGGCGCTTGGATCATCACTGAGCCGAACAACGGCGAGAGCCCAACCACCGCAACCATTGATGTGATGCCCGCGCAAAGCGCCGATGGTGCGACGATTACTGAATTCAAATTCGGTGACAATACGGCGCAGCCACTTGACCAAACCATCACGGGTGAGCAGAAGTTCGATTACCCAGAAGGCACGCTGTACATCACCTTAGATGGTGAAATGCGCTTTGAGCCGAACCGTGATCTTGACCATTCGGCGGGCGATATCGTTAAAACCATTACGGTCACTTCCGGTGATGTCGATAACGACAGCATCAGTGCCACGGTGACACTCACCCTTCAAGATGGTGACGATCCGGTGATTAACACCATTCCGTCAGTGACAGTCTCTGAGTCCCAATTGACCGACGGCTCTACGCCAAGCGTTAACCCCGTGCAAGCCACGGGCACCATTGATTACAGTGAAGGCAGTGATAACCTTAGCCACTTCCGTTTAGAGCCGAATGAGTTCAACACTGACGATTCACTAACCTCGAACGGTTTGGTGGTTGAGCTGCGTGAAGAGCCGGCAGACTCCGGTCAATACATCGGCTTCACCACCTCGGCAACGGGCGTTGAAACTACCGTCTTCACCTTAGATTTTGATGCGACTAACAAGGCCGATTACACCTTCACCTTGCTGGAAGCGATTGACCACGCCGATGCATCGGGCAACAACAGCCTCGACTTTGCCCTGCCTGTGTACATGGTTGACAGCGACGGTGATAACTCAGCCAAGGTCAATCTTGATATCACAGTGACCGATGATGTGCAGCTGATGCAAAACGGCGCTTGGACCATCACCGAGCCGAATGAAGGCGAGAGCCCAACCACCGCAACCATTGATGTGATGCCTGCGCAAAGCGCTGATGGCGCGACGATTACTGAATTCAAATTTGGTGACAATACGGCGCAGCCACTTGACCAAACCATCACGGGTGAGCAGAAGTTCGATTACCCAGAAGGCACGCTGTACATCACCCTAGACGGTGAAATGCGCTTTGAGCCGAACCGCGATCTTGACCATTCGGCGGGCGATATCGTTAAAACCATCACGGTCACTTCCGGTGATGTCGATAAAGACAGCGTCAGTGCCACGGTGACACTCACCCTTCAAGATGGTGACGATCCGGTGATTAACACCATTCCGTCGGTGAGTGTGTCGGAATCTCAGCTTACGGATGGCTCTACGCCAAGCGTTAACCCCGTGCAAGCCAAGGGCACCATCGATTACAGTGAAGGCAGTGACAACCTTAGTCACTTCCGCTTAGAGCCGAATGAGTTCAACACGGACGATTCGCTTAAATCCAACGGTTTGGTGGTTGAGCTGCGTGAAGAGCCGGCAGACTCCGGTCAATACATCGGCTTCACCACCTCGGCAACGGGCGTTGAAACTACCGTCTTCACCTTAGATTTTGATGCGACTAACAAGGCCGATTACACCTTTACCTTGCTGGAAGCGATTGACCACGCTTCTTCGGGTGCGAAAGACAGTTCGTTAAGTTTTAACCTTCCTGTCTATATGGTCGATAGTGATACCGACGAATCGACGATGAAACCTTTGAAGATAACCGTTCAAGATGACAATCCGACTATCGATAACACGACGAGTGTGAGCGGTTTCAGTGTCGATGAGAATGATCTCTCTGGTTCAGCCGTTGCATCAGGACAGTTTGAGTTCACGCCCGGGGCTGACAGTGTCGACAGTTTCTCGTTAGCTAACATGAATGATGCCATTGATGGGCTCTCATCAGGCGGGGTCGATCTAACTATCGAAAAATACGATGGTGCTGCGAATGCGACCAGCTACCAAGCAATGGCTGGAAATAAAGTCGTGTTCACTTTAGAGCTTGGTGACGATGGTTCCTATCGCTTCGAACTGAAAGAAGCTCTAGATCATCCAGTGGATAAAGATAGCTTAACCGTTCCATTCGAAGTGATTGCTTTGGATGGTGATGGCGATGTTTCAAATAGCTACCCGTTACCGATTAATATTGATGATGACAAGCCCATTCTTTTGGATTCGACCGGTGAGAAGTCCGTCGATGAAGATGACCTGAGTGGCATTGGTTCTGACCAAAGTGATGATACGCAGATTGGCGGTTTCTTCGTTGTTGATGAAGGTGCGGATTCAATCGTTGAGTATGAACTCACTAATGCCGATAGCACGCTTGATAATTTGCAAAGTGGCGGTGAAAGCTTGGAGTGGTTGCCTGTTTCAGTCAATGGAACAGAGTTCACATACGTCGCACAAACATCACAAAGCAATCAACCTGTGCTGTCGATAACGTTCGATACTTCTGATAACAGTTACTCGTTTGACTTGTTAAGGCCTATCGAACATCCAGATGGCAATGCAGATAATACGTGGCAGCTCGATTTCATTGTTCAAGCTACAGATTTCGATGGTGACATCTCTAACCCGATTACACTGCCTATTACCATTAAAGATGATGTGCCTCTTGTGACTGAGCAACAGATATCTCGCATCGAAGGTCAAGGCTATAGAGGCACTAAAGTTAACCTGTTTGACGTTTCAACCGATAAAGGTGCAGATGGTGCAGAGTTAACAAGCATTCACGGCACCACTGATGGCTCATCTGAAATATTGTTCAAACAAGGCGCAAATTACGTTGATAACGTTGATTTGAACTCAGGTTCACAACGAATCACGGTTGCGGAAGAGTATGAAAATGATGCTGGTGACCGCGTTGTAAGGGAGCTCGGCCAACTGCGCATCAATTCGAATGGTGAGATTGAATTTAGAGCGTTTGATAATTTAGAGCACGATGGCGACGATTTTGTCTTCTCGATCAATGTCACAGCAACGGATGGGGACAAAGATACCTCAACGGCGCCATTGGAAATTACGATCGAAGATCGTAAAGCATCCGCTATCACGTTGAACGTTGTGACATTTGAAGATGCAGGCCGTGATCCGTCGATTTATTACAACCTTAACAACCCAGTTAGTGTTGACCAAGCAAATGCTCAGGATAATCAACAGGATATTCCTAATGTAGGCACTCCCACTCAGATTCAAGTGCAGGCTAACCTCTACGATCCAGACAACAATGAATCGATTGGGGGCATGACTATTCGAGCAGGCCAGCATCACGGTACCTTCTTCTACCATGATGGCAATGAGTATGTTGAGTTAACAGCCGATGCTTCCGGCAATATTTATTTCGATGGATCGCTTATTCAGCAAAGTGCGATTGTAAATGGTAACGGTGATCAAATCTCGACGATTGAAAATTTGTATTTTGTGCCTGATCGCCACTACTCGACCAACGAACAAGGCTTTAACATCCGTTATCAGCTAGAAATTGATAACAATGGGGTGCTTGATCACACGATCAACTCTCGATTTAACATCGAAGTGAAGAGTGTTGCGGATATACCAACTTGGGATGATGCCAACACGACAGAACATTATGTTCTTGATGAAGACGGAGTGAATGCGGTTATCCAGCTCAGTGCGGTCACCCAAGATAATGCTGACCCAGCCTCTGCTGCTGAAACCATTAGCTATAAGCTGACGGTAACGCAAGGCGATGGAGACTTTTCCTTGCTCGACCAAAACGGTGCCCCTTTGACGGCTAACGCTGATGGTGACTACATCGTTTCGGCTGCTGATATCAATACTATCCAAGTTAACCCGAACGATAACTTCTCAGGCACGATAAAAATCAGTGCGGTAGCCGTAACGACAGAAGCGGATAATGCGTTTACTGATAAAGAGCAAGCTCAGTCTGAGCAGCCTAAAGAGTTAGTTTTTGACGTTCGACCTGTCGCAGACAGAGGCAGTTTTAGCGTTAACCGAATCAGTATTTTTGAAGATAATGCTAAAGATCAGGACACCTTAGATCCAAGTGTCGATAAAGAACCTTTCACCTTGAGTGAAGTGATTCAAATGACGCCATCGATTGACTCTGATGGTTCGGAAGTTTTGTATGTTCGAATCTCAAACATTACCGAGAATGCGACGTTGTCTTGGGAGGGACCTGCACCAAGTCAGATTACGACCGTAACGGTCGGTGGTGTGACTTACCAAGAGGTGCCCTACGATCAGTTGATTCATGTTGAGGTTAACCCAGAACTGCACAGCAACGCTGACTTTAAGTTTGATGTCACTGGAGTTGTTAAAGATAGTGCCGATCTCAGCACGTCACCGACAGCCACCGTCGATGAAACGGTTCTCGGCACTAAAACAGTAAACGTTAGCGTAACTGGCGTTGCCGACATTCCACAAGGAGCGGCACTGGGTAACCATTGGACGGAGTTTACGGATGGTGCGGTGTCTGGTTTAGAAACGACCATTAATGAGAGCCAAAATGGTGATAGTTTTGCAACTCTAGACTTCTCTATCGTGTCTGGTGAAGTTGGGGATAAGCCAACAGATGATTCCGAGTCACTAACCGTGATCCTTTCTGAGATCCCTCCTGGTGTGGTGATTGAAGACAGTGATGGAACCCAATTAGACCTTAATTTCGTTGGCTATGACGTAAATGGTCAACCAACGTATGAAGCGAATATTACAGACTTCAATACCTCGTCGGGTATCATCGTTCGTCCGGTTGATTCCTCGACAGAAAATATTCACATCAAAGGTACAGTGATCGTTACAGAAAATAATGGTCATAGCCGTTCGTTCGAGCAAGAAATACGTATCAATGTCGCTCCAGTGATTGATACGTCGAGTACCTACACCAATACTTCTGTTGGTAACGAAGATTCACCCATTAATATTGATTGGCACCCTGAAGGGCAAGACTACATCGACAGTGATGAGCACTTTACCTCAATCACGATAAACGGTATTCCAGTTGGAGCCAGCGTCGATGTCAATAACAACGATGTGACGGTGAGTTTCGATGCGCTGACAGGGACCTTAGTCATTACTCCGGGAGCAGGGCAAAGTGCCGCTGAGTTCACACAAGATGCGTTGGCCAACAATTTTGTTCAGATTACGCCAGCGAAAGACTCGAGTAGCGATTTTACCTTGACCACTGTGGTAGAGGTAGAAGAGCGCGACCACGAGTACACCAGCGACAGTATTGTTGGCGAGGGGGGACGAGTCACAGCAACCATTACCGGTGAAATTGCAGTGACAGTTCGGCCAATTGTCGAGCCAGAGGATACAAACAATAAGCTGATTGTGACTGATGAATCTGGTGCCAGTATCGGTAATACCATCACGGCCAATGGACAAGGTGTTATTCGCTTTACTACCAACAGTGACAATATTGAGTTAGACAACAATGGCGTTGAGCGATGGGACGGAGAGTACGTGGTTAAATACCAAGAGACCGACCTCTCTTCCGATGAAATCGTTCAGGATGTCATTATCACTCTTACCACGACCAGTGGTGCTCCGCTGTCAGAAGATGTGTTGAGCCAGTTGTTGGTGACGGGGGCTGCCTATGAAGGTAGTGGCCGATGGATCATCACTGATGAAGACGCGTTTAGCATTAGCGCGCCACATGGCTTAGACCTTACTCCGGGCATCACCAGTGACGATAATGCGGCAGCTTACAATGACATAAAGCTTAATATTGAAACTTTGGTCATTGATGAAGGTGAAGATAGCAATGAAAACTCGAAAACGTCATTGCGTGATACTTCACTGACCTTATCCTTCCCTGAAGAAGTCATTGCCGGCAATGAAGTTGCTGCGGATATTGCCATTGCGGAAAACAGTGAAATAGTTGCCACTGAGGACAATCAGGTTAATTTGGGCGATCAGCTAGACAGCATCATCAACTTTGCCAACGCCGATGGTTCGGCTGATGAAGTGACGATCATCATTGATAACAGTGTGACCGTTGACGGTATCACTTTCCCAATCTCAATATCGGGTGGGGAAGTCGATTTCGTTAATGGTCAGTATGTATTCCAAACTGAGATATCAGCAACAGGCCAAGTAGAGAGCTTCGCTGGCCTAATGCTCAATCTTCCTGATGATTATTCGGGTGACTTTAGATTGCCGCTTACCGTCATTACAAAAGACACAACGTCTGGTGATGAGAATACGGCTAATGGTAACGTGATCGTCAAAGTCGATCCGATTGCGGATGTGACAGGTAACGAGCCTGAAATCACTCTGTCAGTTGAAGGTTCATTTGACGCAGGCCAGAACCCTATCGACCAAGATGGTACATCAGGTCAAGATAAGGTTGCTTATGAAGACAGCTATATCCAGTTGAGCTTTGGTCACCAAATTGCCGATCAGGTCACGGGTATTGAAGGGGGGAACGAAGTTCTTTCGTCAATCACACTTAGCCTAGACCAACCAACACTCGGGGCCTTTTATCAATTGGTCGATAATGGGGATGGTACTTCATCCTATCAAGCGCTTGGCGATGTGTTGACGTTTAGCCAAGCCGAAATCGCAGCAGGTGCGTTAGATGACGTTCTATTCAAACCAGAACTGAATTACCCAACAGGCAATGACCAAAATAGCGTCAAGATCAACGTGTCAGGAACGGTAACGGATACCGCGACATTTAATGAGTTAGCGCCGACTCAGATCACTTCCGACAGTAAGGACTTTAATACTAGCGTAAGCTTTGATGTTGTGCCTGTTGTCGATCCGGTGCAAGTAACAGGCCCGGGTAGCAATCCTAATCAAACCATTGAAATTACAGGCGTTGAGGACAATGAAATATCTCTCGGCAGCTCGGGGGGCGTCTCAATTGCGTTGACTGACCTCGATGGTTCAGAGCAGTTTGTTTCTATTAAGTTCACTGACGTACCAGAAGGTTTCTTACTGACTGCTGACTCTTCTAGTGGCTATACCGTGAAAAACAACGGTGGTGGAGAGTGGAGTGTTCAATTACCGGCGGGTGCGAATACCTCGTTGAACCTTGATGATATATCGGTCCTTCCTCCTAAGCACTTTAGTGGTACGGCTGAGTTTGGCCTTACGGTATTTACCCAAGAATCATTGCTGGGTGTACCTACGGAAGCGGGCAATTTGCCGGACTTTAAGCTAACGGTTACTCCGCAAGGCGATGTTGTTGATGTCGATGCAACCGAGTCGGTATCGGGTGACGAAGGGCAAAACATCGATATTGCCATCAATGCCTCGATTGTCGATAAAGTGTTGTCGGCGACTGGAAGTGGGGTTTATTCCGAAAATGCACCAGAGACAGTGCGGATTGAAGTCCGTGATGTACCTGCAGACGGAAAAATTTATGATGCTGATGGTAACCTCGGTACCTATGACGCGGTGAATGATGTTTGGGTTGTGAGTATTGACGCTCAGAAAGTCGATAAGATCGTATTTAACTCGGGTGAGCATAATAGTGATGCGGGCAACGTATTAGGTATTGATGGTCCACTAAAAGTGACGGTTCAAGCGGTCGATAAAGATGTTTCGGGAACTGAGTATTTGGGGCCAGCGGTTGATTTTGAAGTTGCACTTACGATAAATCCTATTAACGATCAGCCGATTTTCGTCAATGTGATCGATTTAGAAACGCAAGAAGATCATGCGATAGCCATCAATAGCTTTGAAATTTCGGATATTGATGCTCAGTATGATGATCCTAATGCGACTTACACGCTTACCCTTAAAGTTGATAAAGGAAGCTTGAACTTTGACCCGGATACGGCGAACGATTTTAATTTATCGTTGAGCGTGAACGGTGATGGTGACTTAATCATCTTAGGAACTGTCGCCAACATTAATGCGGCAATGGCAGCGGGTAATATCTTATTTACTCCTGACATGAACAGCAACGACCTCAATTCGGCGGGTTCAGTCAATGTTACTGCCATTGTTGATGATGGCGGCAATAACGGTGCAATTGATCCTGCAATTCCAAGTTCTTCTTCAACAAATCAAGCCAACTTTGTCATCAAAGTGACGGAAGTGAACGATGAGCCGGAGGCCTCTGATGTCGATCTAGGAAGCATCGCTGAAGAGGGGCAGATTGTCATTACTGCTCAACAGCTGATTGATGCGACGTCGGATATTGAGAATCACACGATTAAAGTGATTGATGTGTCGATCGCTGAGGGCCAAGGTACCCTAGTACAGAACCCAGATGGTGTATCCTGGACCTTTACTGCAGCTGAAGACTTCAATGGCAACGTGAAGTTTAATTACACCATTGAAGATGATGGTACCACCAATGGCACAAATGACTTCAAACAGGACAATGCCCAAATATCTTTGGAGGTACTGGGTGTTAACGACAAGCCCGAGTTAGACACTGACGATATTACTCCTTTGATTGACGAGAACGCAGGACAGTTGATCAGTGGCATCTCGGTTAGTGATGTTGATTATGTGGGCGCATCAGCAACCGATCTAATGTCGGTTGAGCTTAGTGTCGACTATGGTAGCTTGAGTGTTCAGTTGCCCGTGGGCTCCTCAATCAGTGTGGTGCCCGCAACAGGCAGTAGTATCACATTAAGTGGCACTATCGGTGAGCTAAATGCATTGCTGGATAACCCTGTGAGCGGTACAGGTGTCATGCTAGATGCTCGCTTTGTGCCAGTCGATATCATTGACCTGACTGTCACGGCAACGGATTCAGGCAATCCTTCAGGGATGGTGATGCAAGATACCAGCAATCATTCAATTAGCGTGACTCCAGTCGCTAACGCGCCAGTACTAAGCCTCGACCCTAGCTTCAACTATATCCGCAATATCAGTGCAACGCAGACTTCTAGCGTGAATGGTATTGCTTTGGTGGGTTTGACGGCTGTTTTAACGGATAGCAATGAAAGCTTAGCGTTGAATATCACAGGTGTGCCAGCAGAGGCGACGTTAACCAGTGAATTAGGCAGTGTCTCGCTCTCCGCTGGTGTTTGGACAGTTTCTGCCGATGCGATTGATAGCCTTAAAATAGAGGGGGCTGATCTCGGCAATCATACTCTAAGCATTACTGCGGTTTCTGAGGAATCCAACGGTACTACCGCGGACTCAACGCCGCTGGATATTCAGCTAAATGTGGTCGCTGATCTTTCTACTGTGGATCGTTCCATTGAAAGTGATGACATGCAATTGCTTGGTGAAGGCGGAAGTGCAGAGTTGTTGGCGGGTAGTGGTAATGACGTGCTACGTGGTGGGGATGGTAATGATACCCTTAACGGCGGGGATGGCGATGATATCATCGAAGGTGGACTTGGCTCGGATATCCTAACTGGCGGTGATGGAATGGATACCTTTGTCTGGCTCACTATCGATGATGGCGCCACAGATACTATCACTGACTTTAATGTTGCAGACGGCGATAAGATTGACTTAAGAGAGGTGTTGCCGGAGCTCAAAGAGCCTGCGGTGGATATTGACACCCTACTTTCACATATCGATGCTAAGGTCGTTGATGGCTCTGATATTGAGCTAACGGTAAACCCTGGTGATGGCCAAGGGGAGCAGACGATTCTTGTGCAAGATTTAGCACCGCAAGTTCAACTTGATGGTGTGAGCTCTATGGATATTGTTTCGTCTCTGCTAGATCATAACGTTTTCGTGCACGACCAGTAACAATAGATAGAGGCCCTACTGCCGTTTGTCAGTAGGGCTTTATCCGTTTGGCCTATATTTAAAAGGTGATTCTTCAAAGCTTTAACAAAATAACCTTGAATATATGAGGTTAGATTTATAGACTTGCGTTCCAAATGTGGATCGTCCAGATATCAACACTAAACACTTGAGTCCTGAAATGCTGACAAAGTTACAATCTCAACTTTTTTCACATCTTCATGCTTTTTTCGCTGACCAACGCGGAGTGACCGCAATTGAGTATGCGATTATAGGCGTTATTATCTCCGCGATGGTTTTAGCGGTATTCGTGACCGACAACGATTTGCAAACAGCGTTTTCTGGTGCAATGAGTGCGATCAGCAGCAACATCGCCGCAGCTCAACCATCAAACTAGCTATTTGGCTTCTAGTTATTAAGTATTTTTACGCCGTATGCTGAAATGAATAGATGGACAGCATTATCGATGGCTTCTTTAACTTGCTCGCAAGTCGCAGGTGGCTGATGGGCAATAAGTTGAGGCCAAAATACGACAGCCTTAATACTGCCAATAAACTGCTCAACCGCGAGTGATACATTATCAACTTTGATAGCACCTGCATCTTGAGCTTGATGTACCCACTCGTTAAGGGTGCATGAGCTACCAATCTCTTCAAACTTGTCCTTCAGCAACTGCGAGGCATCCGGACAGCGGATACATTCTGCCATTACCAGTCGAGCCGTGACTTGAAATTCGTCGGTATTGACGTAGCACATTTGTTGCATAGTAAGCTCTGTCAATTGTGATGTTAGCGATTGCTCCGATTTGTACGTTAAGTTACATCGCTCATCAAAGCGACACATTAGCTTGTCGACAATGACCTCAAATAAAGCATCTTTGTTGGGGTAGTATTTATACAGCGTACGCTTAGAGACTCCAGCGTGTTTAGCGATCCCTTCCATACTTGCTTGCTTCAAGCCCTTTTGCGAGAAGACCTCTATTGCAGCCCTAACTATATCATCTTGTTTTATATCGCTTCTTTTTATCATTCGCGCTACCAGTACCAATTCAAGCTGAACTGTGTGCTCATTTTCTATGTCAAAAGTATACATCAACGTTTACTTTGATGGGTAGTGGTCAGTAATTATCTGAACACAAAAGATGCATAGCTCGATATTAAGGGATTTTAAATTGAAGAGACTGCCTAGCGATGTAAAGAGATATATAGCGGATATACCCAATCGTAATCATAAACGAGATTAAAACTAAGTTTTATCAATAAAATCCAGATTATATAGCGAATAGTTGGCCTGTTTTTTTGTGCTTTGGTTTATCTAAGTGTTTTATATCATTAATCTTTTTCCTCATATTTTCGTATTTTGCGGATAATGGCGAATGAGTCAAAATAGTTCTTTTATTTTGATTTGTGCTCCTTATACTCGATAACAGATATGCAACAAGGGATCGCAGAGGGAGGGCGCATGGATCAAGAACAGAGTCTTTTTCAATGGGAGCGTATTAGGCGTTTTAATTTGCCAGTCTGGACAGTATTTGTCGGTGTACTGATTGCCCGAACCAGCTACTTTATGGCTTGGCCTTTTTTGATTGTCTTTTTATATGAAGATTATGGCGCATCAGCTATCGAGGTAGGCAGTATGTTGGCTTTGTCTGCCGTGACTGGGTCTGCAACAGGACTGTATTCTGGCTATCTGTCGGATAAATTTGGCCGTAAATGGATCATGGTGGCTGGCTGCATCATCGCGTTTTTTGCCTATACGGGAATCGGCTTAGCGAGCGAAGTGTGGCATTTCTACGTGTTGATCTTGATGGCGGGCTTTATGCGACCATTGATTGATGGGCCAGCTAAAGCGGTAATCGGTGACTCGCTCGATGATTTGAAAGACAGAGAGTTAGCGCTCAATATTCGTTATTTTTTGCTTAACATTGGCGCGGCGGTAGGGCCACTTATCGGTGTAACGCTGGCGCTGGCGAATCCACAGATGTTGTTTATCATTACTGGCGTTACTCATCTGTTGTATAGCGGCTGGATTTTGTTTGGTATCGAACGGAAAAGCAGTTATACCAAACCTGACCGTTCGCAATTGCCGAATTTTCGTCAAACTCTAAAAGTCATTAGCCGAGATAGGATCTTTGTTTTATTAATGGTCGCAAACTTGCTTTTGATGTTTGTTTACGCCCAATTAGAATCATCGGTTCCTCAAGTCATCGTTCGCAGTGGGATTGAAGACGCCGCTAAGTTGATTGCATTGTTGATGATGGTAAATGCCTTAACCATAGTGCTGTTCCAGTTTCCGGTTCTTAAATTGATGGAAAAACTGCCGCTTTTCACTCGAACTCGGATAGGGATGATGGCGATCGCTGTTGGTCAATTGGCGTTTATATTTACGCCAAGTCAGTCGGCGCTAGGTTGGGGAGTCGCCTGTTTCATTGTCAGTATTGGCGAAGTGATCACCTTCCCAACGCTCAATGTGCAAATTGATAGATTGGCGCCAGCGCACTTGCGTGGGTCCTATTTTGGCGCCACAGCTCTCTACTCGTTAGGCTTTGCGCTTGGGCCGGCGTTGGGTGGTGCAATGGTTGAATGGTTTGGTGCTCAATGGCTATTTGGTCTGTGTTTCGCCGTCAGCTTGACCATGATTTGGCTATATTGGATCGCTCAGCATACTGAAGATCTGGTTGAACGAGAGCCTGTAAGTCAGTCGTAGTAAAAAAGGTCAGCAAGTTTGTTGACCTTTTTATTTGTTGTGATCCAGTTACTTACGATTTACCAAAGTATTCGCGCCCGGTAATGGAAGACAACCAATCTCTTACAGCGTATAGAGAAACAAAAACAGCGGGGCTATCAATGGCTCGTTTAGGCCATTTGACATTGCCGCTAACAAAGCCGTGATTCACCCCGATCAATTCACCTGCTTGGTTATACACACCACCACCGGACATACCAACCATAATGACGCCTGTAGTACCTGACATTTGGCATTTATCCCAACCATAAACTTTTACGTCTCCAACGTATTCCCCTTCACTTGAAGAGATAGGCAAGCCGAGAGGGTAGCCAATATGAGTGACGATTTGACCGGGAAACACCAGCCCTACATCGTGTTCGGTATGACCGTGATTCTTGATTAAAGCGATATCGCAAGTCGGGTGATAGAACACGTCTTTCCCCGTTAATTCTAAGATGGGTTTATTGTGCGCCGCCGTTACCAGCCATTCGTCATCAAGTCGAGCGACGGATCCTTCCAGACCAAGTAAAAATGGGATGCCAACAAAGATTTTCTCGTTGTCATGCTCAATGTCATCTTCAATATCAGCTGTTACGTTAGGTAAGCCGTTTGCGCACCCTGTTAAAGCCAAAGTGATCAGCAGTAAGAAACGATACATGGATTATCCGCTCAATGATGCTCGTAAGGAGCTGGTTAAAAAGAGCGGAGGATTGTGATTATTTAGGCTAGGTGGGTCTGTAGTCGCTTTCTGATTGGCTAGGGTTTACGAAATTACTGATAGTTTTAATAGAAAGGCCCTGTCAGAGGGCCTAATTCTATTGTGACTTAATTCTATTGAGACCTAGCTTCGCCAGCGTGCTGAGGTTCAAGCTTGATGGTTTGGGTCGGGTAGGCGATATCGGCATTGTGCGTATGAATGATCGCCATAATCTTTAGCAACACGTCTTGCTTCACTTCGTGGTAACGGATCCAGTTAACCGTCTTGGTAAAGGTGTAGACCATTAAATCGAGTGAGGAAGGTCCGAAGGCGTTGAAGTTTACGATCAATGTTTGCTGGGTATCTATGTCGGGGTGTTGGCCTAACATCGCTTTTATCTCATCGACGATAATCGCGACCTTCTCACTGTCGTCGTAACGAATACCGATGTTCTCGTAAATGCGTCTGTTAAGCATTCGGGAAGGGTTTTCTACCACAATGTTACTGAATACTGAGTTCGGGACATACAGCGGGCGTTTGTCGAACGTGCGTATTATGGTCATGCGCCAACCGATACGCTCAACCGTTCCTTCGATTTGTCTGTCCGGGGAGCGAACCCAGTCTCCTACTTTAAACGGTCGGTCAAAGTAGATCATCATGCCACCGAAGAAGTTGGAGAGCAGGTCCTTAGCGGCAAGACCAACGATCAAACCACCAACACCACCAAAGGTCAGTAAGCCCGATAGGCTCAAGCCGAACGCCTGCATTACGGTTAACGCGCCAATGACGATGAAGAACAGGCGGGAGACTTTAGCGACCGCTTGAACCGTGGTCTCATCACGGCTCTTTTGCTCGAGTACGTACTCTTCAATATTGTTTATCAAACGCATGGTTATCCAAACAAAAATACCGATGATGAGTAACAGCTTGAGCGTACTTAACCAGTTGAGTTTGTCTCCCATGTGGTCTTGGAGCAAGAAGCCGAGTGAGACAGTGGCAGGCCAACACCAAATCAAGGTACTGACTGGGGTTTTTAATGCAGCTAGGGTCAAATCATCCCAATGAAAATGGGTTTTACTGACTAAAATTTCCAATCGGCCATACACCACTCGCCATATCAACCAAGCGAGGAAGCTGGCAATGGTTATCAAGACAACGTTGGTATCCCACTGCTGTAACAGCACACTGACGTTGGTTGGTAGATATGAAAGTAACGAATTCATTCCAATGCTCTTTTTATGTTCTTTTGAAAGAAGCCAAGGTTTCCTCAATATTGACACGCAGCGACATTAATCACTAGTAGATATAGGATTTTTCTGAGGGAAAGTTAATTATGTGTCAGGACTGGTAGGTTGATTTGATATGTGAATGTGCGAGGCGCACACTTTGACTTTTCGTTATGAATAATAAAGGTACAAAGATGAAACCAAGTGATAAACAGTTTGCTGTCATCGGCTTAGGACGATTCGGCTTATCGGTGTGTCAGGAGCTTCAAGCATCAGGCGCTGAGGTGTTAGCGGTTGATATAAACGAAGACCGTGTCCGAGAGGCGGCGAATTATGTGAGTCAGGCATTGGTGGCAAATTGTACCAGCGAAGATACCGTTGCAGAGCTTAGGCTCAGTGACTATGACATGGTGATGGTCGCAATTGGCTCAGATGTGAATGCCAGTATTCTAACCACCTTAGTTGTCAAAGAAGCGGGGGCTAAGTCTGTTTGGGTCAAAGCCAATGACAAATTCCATTCGAAGATCTTGAGCAAGATAGGTGCAGACCACGTCATTCTGCCCGAGCGAGACATGGGTATTCGAGTGGCTCGTAAGATGATGGATAAGCGTGTATTAGAGTTTCAGGAATTAGGTTCAGGCATTGCGATGACAGAAATTGTCGTAGGGGCACGACTGTTAGGGCAGACACTGGGTGATTTGGCTTTGTGCAAAGAGCAAGGTGTTCAAGTTCTCGGTTTTAAACGTGGCCCCGAAGTAATAAAAGCCCCCTCTCTAGAGAAAAGCTTGGAGATTGGTGATGTGATCATCATTGTAGGGCCAAGAGACACATTAACGAGAAAACTGAGTTCATTATGAATCCGTTCGCGCAAAAAGGCCTGTTCTACTCATTAGACAAAGAGCCAGGGCAAAAAAAAGGCTCAGAGCCGCGTATTATTTTGCTCAGTTTCCTTGGTGTGCTGCTTCCTTCGGCCGTGTTGCTTACACTGCCCGTGTTTTCGGTGACGGGGCTATCCATCACAGACGCACTGTTTACAGCGACATCCGCTATCAGTGTCACCGGGCTGGGTGTGGTCGATACTGGTCAGCATTTTACCTTGGCTGGAAAAATCCTTTTGATGTGCCTTATGCAAATTGGTGGCCTCGGGCAAATGACTTTGTCAGCGGTACTTCTGTATATGTTTGGGGTTAGATTGAGTCTCAAACAGCAAGCTCTGGCTAAAGATGCACTTGGGCAAGATAGAAGCATTAATCTACGTAAGTTGGTGAAAAAGATCATAATCTTTGCTTGCCTTGCAGAGGCGGTCGGTTTTGTCTTTCTGGCCTACCGATGGGTTCCTGAAATGGGATGGTCTACAGGCTTGTTCTATGCGTTGTTTCACGCGATTTCTGCGTTTAATAATGCAGGGTTTGCGTTGTTTTCTGACAGCATGATGAGCTTTGTCGATGACCCTTTGGTTATTTTTACTCTATCGGCTCTGTTTATCTTCGGTGGCCTAGGCTTTACCGTGGTTGGTGATTTGTCTGCCAATAGCCGAAAAGGCTTTCGTCGATTGCAGCTACACACCAAAATCATGTTGATCGCTACCCCCGCATTGTTGCTGTTTGGTACATTGGTTTTTTGGCTGTTAGAGAGAACCAACCCGCAAACGATGGGGGAGCTGACGGTGTCAGGGCAATGGCTAGCGGCATTTTTCCAATCCGCTAGCGCTCGTACTGCTGGCTTTAACAGTGTTGATTTAGCGCAGTTTAGTCAGCCTGCTTTATTGGTGATGATTATTCTCATGCTCATCGGGGCGGGCTCAACCTCAACAGGGGGGGGCATCAAGGTCTCCACTTTTGCGGTGGCCTTTGTCGCGACGTGGGCATTCTTACGGCAGAAAAAGCACGTCGTGATGTTTAAGCGCACCATAGACTGGCCCGTGGTGACGAAGTCGTTGGCCATTATTGTGGTGAGTGGTGCGATTTTAACCAGCGCAATGTTTATGCTCATGCTTACTGAAAAGTCTGGCTTTGATAAAGTGATGTTTGAAACTATTTCCGCGTTTGCCACGGTCGGGTTGACTGCGGGATTGACGGCTGAATTGTCGGAGCCCGGTAAGTACATCATGATTGTCGTCATGATTATTGGTCGAATTGGTCCACTGACTCTTGCTTACATGTTAGCTAGACCAGAACCTTCATTGGTTAAGCACCCACAAGGCGTCGTTCTAACGGGTTAATCGGTGAGAGCGCTAATGGCTTATTTATTTCCAAAATGCTCTGTTAGCGCTGCTCTTCGTTGTTTCGCTCCGCCGCCGCCTTCCATATCGACCGTATCTTCATAACCTTCCTTAATAAATCGCTGTACGGGAATTGTTGGCTCTAAACGTCTGAGTTGAGGCGAGTTAAACGTTCCTGCAATTTGATAGATAGCACGCCCGCTACCGGTAGTTACATAGATTTTTTCGCCATCGAACTCAAAGTTAGTGGTGATTAAACGATGGTTACGGAACACCCCACTTTCGTTAAAAGTCAGAGTTTCAGTGTTGTAGGGAGGGGTTCCTATCTCGACCCAAGTTCCATGTACGTGTTTTGGATCGACATAGTCTTGGTAGCTGAAATAGATCAGTGATGAGAATCCTAACGCCAACGAAAAGAATATGGCGATAAAAACAAACTTTACAACATTGAACTGATTCATAATTTCCAGCTAAGTGATAGTGGGGCGGGTCCATCGCGCCCTAATTACTCCAGTTTCTATAAATTTAGCCGAATTCGCAATAACCTACCTGACAAGTTTGATGTTTAGCCCAAAGTCGCTTTTAGATTCTCCATTAAGCGTAACAATCGATGACTAACAATACAGAATATTGCGGCGATAACGGCTCAAAGTCTGGTATTCGATCGGTGATGTCTCGCAGGTTTCAGGATATTTAAGTGGAAATGTGTCGATTGACGACATTCAATTGCTTGAAATGACGCGGTAATGCTCGAACTAGTCGTTGCCGCAAATTTCAAAATCGTATAAAACAACTCATCTATATAAGAAAACGGAAAATCATGAGGGATGTATGATCAAAGTAAACAGCTATTTTGAAGACAGCGTGAAGTCATTGGGCTTTAACCAAGCCGGCGAAGATTCGAGTGTCGGCGTTATGCTCGCAGGCGAGTACACTTTTGGCACGGCGGCTCCAGAGCGGATGACTGTCATTAAAGGTGAAATGACGATTAAACGTCAAGGTGATGCTGATTGGACGACCTTCAAGTCTGGAGAAGCATTCGAGGTAGCTGGGGATTCGTCTTTTGACCTTAAGCTGCCTGTTACAACGGCTTATCTGTGTGAGTACTTATAGACCACAATCCGCCATACCAATGACAAAGTGATACTCAAATTGAGTATCACTTTGCGTTTTAGATAAAGATATCTGCCGATTTTCAGCTAATTCAATGGCTTAAGAACGACTTAATCAGTGGCATAGTGTTTGCTTTGTTTAGACTAATCGTTCGTATAAGTACTGAAACGGTGTGGTAGGCATTAGATAATTACGCGGTATGGCGACGAAAATCAGTTCGGTTTTGCCGAAAATACCATCAGTTATTATCAAACTTGTCAAAATAAACACCGACTATACTTAAAAAATAAGGAATTCTTGTTAAGGAGGTGACTATGGCAGTTGTACCGAAACATAAGGGCCATCGCTCACATTACGATCCTAGTCAGGATCTGACTCCAGATCAGCTGCATCGGTTTGGTCGTGTGGCATCCAGTGCTCAAAAGCGCAGGGATGAAACCGATGCGAGAGATGGGGTGATAAGAAGCGCGAAAGACGTTGCTTTTAAACCCATTGTGCGGCCCAAGAAAGACAAACCAAATACCGTGCGTTACGCAGTATGGATGCTTGTCGTGATGGCAACCAGTTTATGGTTAATGTACATGAGTGGCTAATGTTAACCACGATTAGGCGTAATTGATGTTACGTTATCCGCTTCAAAATCAGGCAGAAGGCTTTCCTTACGGTAATAGTGGTATTGGTTTTTACCACCGTGTTTGGCCGAGTACATCGCTTTGTCTGCACACCTTGTCAACTCGGGTAAGTTACTCGCATCTTCAGGGAAAAGCGCTACACCAATACTGACCGCCAATTTTCCAACCTGTTCTTTTCCTTGGTAACAATCTTCAAATAAGTGCAAGATACGATCTAGGATATTCTCTAGGTCGTTTTTGCTTTTCACATCGTATAGCAGCAAAACAAATTCATCGCCCGCAAAGCGAGCAATGGAGTAATCGTGTTTGTCTGTTTTCCTGTCTTTATTTCGGATGTTGTTTTTCAATCTTCTAGAGAAATGCTGTAAGACTCGATCTCCAACATCATGGCCATATGTGTCGTTAATCTTTTTAAAATCATCGATATCGAGAAAAACCATTGCAGTCAGGGTATTAGTGTTACGTTCTTGTTCTAGTTTCTCACTGGCCCAGCTTTCAAAGCTCCAACGGTTTGCCAACCCTGTTAATTGATCAAGGTAAGCGAGATCTTCAATCCCTTCTCTGTAGAGAGATTGAATGTAAGTGACCGCTTTATCGTAGTAGTAGGAAGACGTGTTACACAGCAGACATAAAGCCAATAAGCTGATAATAAATCGATCGGCACTCAACTCGGTAAACACGGTGGTATGAGAGAAGAAAACAGCCAATATAGCCAAAGTACAAAAGCCTAAGCTAAACAATAAGCCTAATCTAAATTCGTTTGAAAAAATCACCGCAGCGATGATTGGGTATATCCAAACTAGAGTACCGGCACCGTGAGAGCCATAAAGCAGCATCATGGTCGCTTGGAAGAGCAGCACTAGACTTAAGACAAGATCAGCATATTGAGTTTGTTGTCGTTGACAGAGTAAAGCAAAGTTGATCACGAGTACTAATGCGCTGGCCAAATTGATCACAGAAAACAGCCACATTCCGTCAAGCAATTGCACGGTTCCATAAACCGCCAGCATGATAATAGATACAGCCGAGCAGATTTGAACCACTTTGTATTTGCGGGAAGAGCGCAAGTCGGCCATTTCTTCTAACTGGCGACCAACAAAATTACTCATTAAGCTTTTGTCTCATTTATATTACATAATTATCTATATTTTAGGTTATATATGTGATTTCGCTTCAGTTTAAAAATTAGACAAATTAAGAAAAGTGATCATTTTTAATGAAATTGGTTGCTTAATGAAAAGAAGGGTAGCTTAGTAACAATTAATTGGCGTTGTATTAAGTTCTTGTATTTATAGGTAAAACGTTGCGTATGTCTGTTTATTGACGAAAGTAACTGTTTGAAACTAAAGTAAAAAGATAGCTTTTTTGCAGGTTGTTATAAGAAAAGGATATATATGCAGGCGTGTTTTTGTGCGCTAGAGCACGAGAAACAGCCTCGAGTGTCGACTCAAGGCTGCAATCATCGCGTTATTTCTTGACTAGGCCGTATGGCAGTTTAGAGAACACTTTGGGCTGTGTTGCGACTGTTGGCGCTTTATTGACTTGTTGCCAATCAAGCAACATGATCGCAAGGACGTTACGATGCTCTCCGTAAGCAAGGTCGAAATCGCCACTGACGGACGGGATCATCCCTTTGTCGATATCGATAGATTTTTGAATAGCTTGGCGAGTCTTCTCAACCACAGGATCATTTTCTAGCCCTGCAAGTAGAAAGCTGATGCCGACTTCGGCGATGACATCTTCTTTAGCACGAAGCAAAATGGTATCAATGTTGCGGCGGAAATAATCGTAGATCCACTGGTAGTCTTTCTCATTAATTTGACGCTGATAGTACTGTGAGTCCGCAAAGATTATATGAGTCATGCCATACAGCTTATTACCATATTGCTGCTTAGAGAGTTTCTTGTCACCACTATCAGGGTAGGATGCTCTAAAAGCGTCGATAAACGGTTCTACCACATCTTGCTCGCCGAGTTGACGTAACCAGAACACTTGGTTAGCAAGCTGTGCAGCCCAGGCTTTGATCATCTCCTGATCTGTCGCGTATTTTGCAAAATCGTAGCGACGAATAATCTCTCGTAGCTTTTTGTCTTCTTTATGTTTGAGCCCGTACTCGTTTGCACGCGCCATTGAGCCAAGTAAGTCCACTCCCAAGTACAAGTATTCAGGTACATGTTTGGTCACCGTGTAACGACGAACGCTGCGCTCATCGGTGTCGTCACGGTAGCCTGCAACTCGCTTCTCAGAGTAAAGTAGGATCTGCTCTGGTGTATGCACTTCTGCGGCAAAGCGATTCAATCGGCTAGCCACACGCGCCATATCACTCCAAACGGCAGCTGCGTATTTGTTATCCAAAGTTTGGCGATACATACGCAGACCATAATGGCCTTCTTTAAAAGCAGGCAATGTGTAGAGCTGAGTTTCGTAAGTTTGTTTGACTAAATCGGCAGATTCTTCGTAACTACTGGCTGCCAGGGCACTTGAAGTGAGAGTAAGCCCTAAGCATAGAGCAAGAATTGTTTGACGCATAAATTTACCATTACCAACGGATTGGCTTCGCTGCGGTATGTGAAAGCAAGCCTTCCTGTGGCCTATTGTTGTGGCTACGGATAACAAAGAATTTGAACATAAAGTTAGCAGATATTTCCTTTTTGGATGTAAGGATGCTGTCAGATAGACGCAAAACATCGACGCTATTGCTCGTTTAAAGGTTACGTAGCTCTTGAACTAAAGGTCTTGGCTTAGCGATGGCGAAACCTTGAGCGTAGTGAATGTTCAACTCAGTAAGTATGTCGGCATGAGTTTCTGTTTCAACGAACTCAGCGACGGTAACTAAGTCCATGTTTTGCGCAATCTGGCTGATGTTTTTCACGATAGAACGGTCAGTTTGGTCGACATCAATATGGCGGACAAATGAGCCGTCGATCTTAAGAATATCGACCGGAATTCGACGCAAGTAATCGAGAGAGGCGTAGCCTGTGCCAAAATCATCCAGTGCAATGGTGCAGCCATGGGATTGCAATGCGGTGACGTTGAGCGATGCTTGCAGCTCATTACTTAGCGGCATGCTTTCGGTAATTTCGAAACAAATTTTGTTCAGTGGAACACCTAACCGCTCGGAACGGGTAACAACAAACTGTTCGAGTTCTTCGTGCATTAGGGCTTGCGCGGTTAAGTTAATGCAGCAATGACCAATCTTATCCCAGTCTGAGACATGTTCCGCTAGCAGCTTAAACGTATTGCTGACCACCCATTTATCCAGCTCGACTTCCAAGCCAAACTCATGAATAAGGGGGAAAAACTCTGCGGGTGGCAAAACCTGCCCCGTCTTATCTGGCAATCGCAGTAACACTTCAAATGATAAACCAGATTCGTCTGACTTAAGATTACGATAGGGTTGGCAATACAAATCAAACTCGTCTTGATCGAACGCCGACTGAATTTGGCTTAGACGAACAATATCGTACTCTTTGGCTTCAGACAGGTGTACTTCTTCTACGTGATTGAACGACAACGTTTCTTTGCTTGGCATACAAAGAGTCGAAACCGCTTCAACAATATCTTGCCCTTCGGAAACGTGACCGAATTTAACTTTAGGATCGAGTATCTTGATTGAACGGTTTTGCCAGTCGAAGCTAAATTCACGCAGAGACTTGTGTAACGAGAGCAGTTGATCACCACTGGCTTGTGGTTTATTTACCAAGTAAATAAGGCTGGTCGAAAAGGGCGCAACATAAGCCGTTTTACACAAGGTGTGGTGCGCGCTTAGGTAGCAAGACAGCTGTGTCATTAGCTCCCCTTTACCTGCGAGTCCTAATGTTTTTAGCCTTCTGGTGATCTCTGACAAATCGATGGATATGAGCGTGGGTTGGATGAACTGCTCATTGTCATCTCGCAATTGAGCTAGTGTGTAGAGGGCTGTGTAGGGATCTTTTCGCTCGCTTTCGACCACGGCTTTGAGTGTCATATGGTTTTTGATGGTTTGCGCCACCATCATAAAAAAGATGCTGTTGATGGCGAATAAAATGGCAACCAAGCTGTAGAAAGTTTGTACTGAGATCGATTGATCATCTAACGCGTTGACCGAGTTGTAGCAGTTAATCAGCGAAAGCCCAAGCATCACTAAGCTGGGTTGTAAGAAACCAAACCCACCCAAACCGATACCAATGACGGGCACCAGGATGATACACAAGGCATTTAAGGTCAGTAGATCATCAGCCAGACCTGCACCAAGCAAAATCACGGTACTCATACCTACCCACAGCAAATAAAGGTGATCGTATTCGCTGTAGCGTTTGAGGTCCTTGTCCAATGTGAACAGCCGATCTCGTGAAGGTTGACTAAACAGGGAAAATAGCACCAGAAACATTGGAGTAAGCAACACTTGAGTTAGCGCGC
Source organism: Vibrio sinaloensis DSM 21326 (assembly GCF_000189275.1). Lineage (GTDB taxonomy): Bacteria > Pseudomonadota > Gammaproteobacteria > Enterobacterales > Vibrionaceae > Vibrio > Vibrio sinaloensis. The sequence goes on from NZ_AEVT01000006.1 coordinate 92,777, forward strand.
TGCTCAATATTGCGTAGCCGTAGTAATGCCAGTCATCCATGAACGGGTAATTGAATAGGCGAGTAGTCAAGCTGATCGCAAGCGTGATTACGATTGGGTATACCACAACCAGTATACTGAGATAGTAGGTAGCTTTGAGTAGGTGACTTCCTTTGTTTAACTTGCGCGTTACGGACAAAAAGGTCTCGGTAAAACAGAACACTACACCAGGAAGGAGCAAAGCGAACACGATTGCAATCGCAGGGTCTCGTTGAGATACGGCCAAGTAATGAAGCAGCAAGCCTGATACAACGCCAATGAGAGCAGCTTTACGAAACCTTAGAAAAGCGGCGGTGATTAAGCTTGCGGTGAACGAAAGTATATGAACTCGCTCAGATTGCAATGTAAACAACTCAGACACTTGAAAGCTAACCAATACACCAAACATCAAAACGAACTGCAACATCACCTGTTGAGGGAAAACTTGGCGCATGAATGGCAATTTGGCTGATGTCGTTGGCATAGATAACTCAATAATTCTGAATGCTGTACTATAAAAATGGGAGAAGCTATCAATAATTCGCCACCGCATCAAGATAAAGTTCATCAGCGGGCAAGGAGGCTTTTATCAGTAGCGAATTTGGGTGCTATTCACACAATTTATAACTGATAACTCTAAGATTAGAAGGTTTAACGAATTTTCGATGAAAAACCAAGCGATTTATTGTACGTTTTATATAAATGATAAAAATATTATAAGAGGTGCCATGAGCATCCAAAGCGCAAACGGTTGGTTGATGGTCGAGTCATGCGTAAACCGTATTTGGGGAAAGAATGCAGTATCGTATAGGCAGGCATTGGTCTGCGTATTTATTTCTTGTCTTTTTAAGCGTATTTGCTATCGGATTTGTTGAAGTTTTAGACAGAAGCCAAAAGAACTTTCTACGTGATAGTGTACAAGGACGAGCCAAAGAAGAACTTTCAATCATCCGCTCGGAGCTGGAAGCTGCGATCGTTTCTGACATCTATGTCGCGAATGGACTTTCAGCGTTAATTGCTGCTAATCCCGAGTTCAACTTTTCAGGTTGGGGGTTGATTGCCTCTAGCATCATGCGTAAGAGTAGCCACGTAAAAATCATTGGTCTCGCTCCAGGTGATGTTATTTCTCACATCTACCCATTAGAAGGCAATGAAAAAGCACTGGGTCTGGACTACAAAACCATTCCAAGTCAGTGGCGAACGGTACGAAAAGCACAAGAAATTCAAGAGATTTTCATCGCGGGCCCGGTAAACCTTGTTCAGGGGGGACGTGGCCTTATTGCTCGTGTACCAATCTATGAAGACCCTCCTTATAACAATCGCTATTGGGGCGTATGCAGCGTTGTGCTTGATTTGGATTCGTTGTTCCACGATGCGGGTATTGAGCGATTCGAGCATAAATACAACCTTGCTATGCGTGGCCTAGACAGTACGGGTGATGAAGGGGAGCACTTCTACGGCAGTGAATCGGTCTACGATGACGCGTTTGCTACTGAGCATGTGTATTTCCCTTACGGCAGTTGGTTGATTGCAGCAAGCGAGAAGCAAGATCTGCTCACCACCATGCCTTGGTATCGAGTACACGCCGTTCGTTTGCTTGGGTATCCTCTGTTAATGTTGCTGGCTGGCGCGTTCTTTCTGGTATATCGCCTTTATACCGATGCGAACAAACGCTCTCTGCAAGATGAACTCACTCACTTACCTAACCGTCGCTATTTTATGTATACGATTCAAAATCAATTTGAATCTGCCAAACGCAACGGGGTAAAAGAGAGTTTTGCTATTCTCAATATTGACCTGGATAAGTTTAAAGCGATCAATGACAGCTATGGTCACGAAGCCGGTGACAAAGTACTGGTAGCAACAGCAGAGCGAATTAAAAGTACGCTGCGTGGCTCTGATACGGTTGCACGTATCGGTGGGGATGAATTCTTAGTGTTACTCCCTCGAACCACCAAAATTGAAGACATAGACGCCATTAATGCAAAGTTACACACCGCCATCTGCCAAAGCCCTGTGATTTACGACCAGCATTTGATCAACATTCATGTCAGCGTAGGTTACGCCTTGTATTCCAACGACTTCTTAACGTTAGAAGACATGTTGAAAGTCGCTGATGCGCGAATGTATCAAGAAAAGAGGCGTCAATCACAAAGGGCTTACGTCAGCTGATTGTATCGTTGCGCATATTGCCCAATTCCGTGCTATAGAAAAAGAAAGCGGAAAGATATGAGGTCAGTATGCGCGACTTGTCCCAGTGGTTAGCAGACTATGGCGAAAGCCACCAAAATCCGATTAATCAGAAAATCCATAAGGTTGCCGTTCCCGGGATCTTTCTTTCGGTTGTCGGTCTCATTTGGTCTATCCCACCGATTGCACTGTATGGCATTATTCTTAATTGGGTCTGGGTTGTTGCTGTTCCCGTTCTGATTTTTTACTTCAAGCTATCATTGAGTGTTTTCCTTATGATGCTTGGGTTTATCTTGGCTTGCATCTCCCTGATTTGGTCCATTGAGCTAATGCAGGCTCCTGTCTTTCTTGTATCGTTAGTGTTGTTTGCTGTGCTGTGGATGCTGCAGTTTATTGGCCACAAAATAGAAGGTAAAAAGCCGTCTTTCCTTGATGATGTGATGTTTCTTCTGATTGGACCGGTTTGGGTATTTAGAAAGCGCTAATCGTAAAAGTTACTTTGCTTGGTATAGATCCCCTTATTACCCTTTTTAGTTATTTCCCTTAACTTTTATTAACAGAATTGAAACTTGTGATCTTGTTCATGGAAAACGTTTTCCTGTTACCGGTAACATGTGTGTCAACGTTACCGGTAACATACAACAATAAGCCGGATTTGCTCAGCTGGCCATGAGGGCTAAGCTGGAAACATGAAACAATCAAAGGATACCCCTATTATGAATGCGATGACGAAAACCTTGCTTGCTGCCACTATGACAAGTTTATTCGCCACCTCTGCACTTGCTGCTGATTTTAAACTTAAGATTCAATCATCTGATCCATCAGGCGATTTGAACTTTAAAGTTCAGCAAAACTGGGCTGAGCGTGTAGAGACAATGTCTAATGGTCGTATCGACATCGATCTTCTCCCAGTTGGTGCTGTGGTTAAACACACGGAAACGTTGGGTGCGATTAAAATGGGTATTCTAGACGGTCAGGTGACTGCGACGGGGTATTTCTCTGGTAAAGATCCGGCATTTGGACTGATTGGTAACATGGTTGGTGCTTGGTCAGACACCACGCAATTGCTGCAATACATGAACTATGGTGGCGGTAACGAGCTAATGACGGAGCTTTACGCGCCATATGGTGTTAAGTTCGTCGGTGCTTCTACGACGGGTGTTGAGTCATTTATCTCTAAGAAGCCAATCGACGGTGTGGATGATCTTAAAGGCTTAAAGCTGCGCGCTCCTGAAGGTTTGGTACAGCAAGTGTTTGCCGCGGCGGGTGCAACACCAGTTAACTTGCCGGGCTCAGAGGTCTTTACCGGTCTAAGTAAAGGCGTTATTGATGCCGCCGATTACACGGTATTCTCAACCAACCAAAAAGCGGGCATGAATGACATCGCCACACACCCAGTCCAGCCTGGTTTCCACTCATTGCCACTGATCGACATTTCTATCTCGCAGAAAAAGTGGGACAAAATGCCAGCGGATCTACAAACCATACTGCAAACGTCAGTACGTGATTTTTCTTACGACATGACGACACAGCTAAAGATGGCGGATCAAGCAGCTGTTAAAGAAGCTCAAGCTAATCCGAACATCACCATTCACAATTGGTCTGACGAAGAACGCAAGAAATTCCGTGAAATCGCCAAGACTCAGTGGAAGGTGTTTGCTGAGCGCTCTCCAAACGCACAAAAAGTGTACGACTCTGTTACTGGCTTCCTGGAAACAAATGGTCTTCTTTAAGCTTACAGGTCTTAGTTAGCTTCTCTTTGGAGGGCTTTACATTGAAGCCCTCTCTCTTTTTGGGAAAGTCAGTTATGAGTGACAAAAATTTACACCAGCCCCATGAGCAAGAAGAACAACCGCGCAATATGTTGGATAAAGCGGTGATCAAAATCAGTAATCTACTTAGCTGGTTGTTCATTTTTACGGTGTTTATTTCTTTTTATGAAGTCGTGATGCGTTACGTGTTTAATGCGCCAACGACTTGGGTTCACGAGACCGCTTCTTTTATTGGTGGTTCACTATTCATTGTTGGTGGCATCTACGCATTTGCGGCCAACAAACATGTTCGAGTTGTGCTCATTTACGATTCAGTGTCTGCTCAAGGTAGAAAATACCTGAACCTGATTCATCACGTTGTTGGATTAGCTTTTGCCGCAATGTTGGCGTATGCCGCTTTTGCTATGGCTGAAGAGGCATGGTTTACCCCTTGGGGCGAGTTGCGTTTAGAAACGTCTGGTTCTGTTCTTAACGCACCGTATCCGGCGCTGTTGAAAGGTTTAATCTTCGTTGTCCTTTGCGTGTTGGTTGTGCAGTTCGTATTACATCTTATTCAAGAAATCATTGGGCTAGGGAAGAAAGACGATGTTTGATTTATCTTCTATTGGAATTGCATGGGGAAGTGTCCTTATGCTGGCCATGATGATTGGTTTGCTGCTTACGGGTATGCAGCTGGCCTTTGTGACTGGTTTTGTCGCCATCTTCTTTACCTTATTCTGGTTCGGGCCAGATGCGTTACCACTCATTGCAAGCCGCACCTACAGCTTTGCGTCCGGCTATGTATTTCTTGCCGTCCCAATGTTTGTATTGATGGCGGCATTGCTAGATCGTTCAGGCATAGCAAAAGATCTGTTTGATGCCATGAAGTCTGTGGGTAAGCGGGTGCGTGGTGGTGTTGCGGTACAAACCCTCTTGGTTGCAGTGCTGCTGGCTTCAATGTCAGGGGTGATTGGTGGAGAAACCGTACTGCTCGGTATTTTAGCGTTGCCGCAAATGCTGCGTCTAGGCTATGACCGTAAGCTAGCTATTGGTACCACATGTGCGGGTGGCGCCTTAGGGACCATGCTGCCACCAAGTATTGTGCTAATTATCTACGGTATGACCGCTAGTGTTTCAATCGGAGACTTGTTTAAAGCCTCGTTTGTACCCGCCTTTATTCTAGCCGGCTGCTACATCGGTTATGTACTGATTCGCTGTAAGCTAAATCCTGCATTAGCCCCTATTCCAAGTGATTCGGGGGAGGAAGAGGAACCTCAAGTCAGCTACTTTAAAGCGCTGTTTTTCCCGCTACTCTCGGTGGCCGTTGTCCTTGGTAGTATCTATACCGGTGTGGCATCGGTGACGGAAGCGTCAGCGCTGGGTGTCGTCGGCATTATGTTGTCTGCGATTATTCGCGGAGAGATGAACTTTAAAATGCTCAAGGAAAGTGCCATTGCAACGATGCGTACGTGCGGCATGATCATGTGGATCGGTATTGGTGCCAGCGCTTTGGTAGGTATCTACAACCTAATGGGGGGAATCGACTTTGTTGAAGAAGTGATCCTTGGCCTCAGTGGTGGTAGCGCTCTGGCGACATTACTCATCATGATGGTGATCTTGCTGGTACTGGGGATGTTCTTAGATTGGGTCGGCGTAGCTTTGTTAACGATGCCAATCTTCGTGCCTATCATTACTAGCCTCGGCTACGATCCGGTTTGGTTTGGTGTGGTTTTCTGTCTCAATATGCAGGTGTCGTTCTTATCGCCTCCTTTTGGTCCAGCGGCGTTCTACTTGAAATCTGTCGCGCCAAAAGACATCAGCTTAGGCGAGATCTTCCAATCGCTGCTGCCTTTTATTGGCTTACAAGTCTTGGTATTGAGCTTAGTGATTATGTTCCCGGAACTGGCCATGTGGTGGAAGTAATTCCGCGACGTCTTTGAATTAGAAAAATATTGGTGTCACAGCCTTCAGTGAACGTTGAAGGCTAAGGATAGTATTACCCAATGAAAGCAAAAAAAATCTTAGTAATGGGTGTCTCTGGTTGCGGTAAAAGTTTGATTGGTAGTGAAATTGCCAATTCGCTCGGCCTACCATTTCATGATGGCGACGATTACCACCCGAAAGCCAACGTAGACAAAATGGCTCAAGGTACACCTCTCAATGACAGTGACCGAATCGGATGGCTGGAAACATTGAATCGAATCTACATCGAGTCTAACGCCGCAGTGATTGCCTGCTCGGCGCTAAAACCGGCATATCGAGATATTCTACGTCGGGAGAATGACGATCTGGTTATCGTATACCTTAAAGGGGACTTCGAAACCATTTGGTCTCGTCATCAACAACGAGCAAACCATTACTTTAATGGTGAAAGTATGTTGAGAAGCCAGTTCGAAACTTTGGTTGAGCCTAGTGAAGCAGAAGCTGTGCATATCGATATCGCACAGGACGTAAATCAAGTTGTTCAAGCGTGCCTGGATGCCATCAAGGAGCGAAAACATGCACCAATCTAATATTGCGATGATAGGTCTTGGAGTGATGGGCAAGAGCTTAGCGCTAAACCTATTGGATCACGGGTTTAATGTCACAGGTTACGACATCAATCAGCAAAACCGTTTGCAGCTAGAAAGGGAAGCGAACACCTTAGCTGAACATGAGAGCAAAGGGCGCTTTTTCTCGGCGGAAAATCTAAGTCAGCTACTCGGTTCTCTCGAGAAGCCAAGGGTCATCGCGTTGTCTGTACCGGCAGGGAGCATCGTTGAATCAGTCGTTGATGAGCTTCTCAGTGTCGGCTTAAGCCATGACGACATTGTGATCGATACGGGCAATAGTCTTTGGACCGATACCGAGGCTCGTGAAAAGAAATACGCAGGTCAATTGCGCTTTTTTAGCACCGCGGTATCGGGTGGCGAAGTGGGTGCACGTTTTGGACCTGCTCTCATGGCGAGTGGTGATGAAAGCGCGTGGCAATATGTTCAACCTATGTGGCAGGCGATCGCGGCCAAAGTGGATGAACACGGGTTGCCTGTTGACCCGTTCGAAAAAGGTGAGCCTTGTGCCGCTTATTTAGGGCCCGCAGGCGCTGGGCATTATGTGAAAATGGTTCACAACGGGATTGAGTATGCAGACATGCAACTTATCTGCGAAGCGTACCACTTTATGTCACAAGTACTCTCAATGTCGGCGGTAGATATTGGTCGAGTGTTTGAGCGCTGGAATCGTGGGGTACTGAATAGCTACTTGATGGAAATTAGCGCGGATATACTCCAGACCTGCGACCCTGTTACTGGCCAGCCTTTTGTTGAAGTGGTGCTCGACAAAGCCGGTCAAAAAGGGACTGGGCTTTGGACCGCGGTTAACAGCCTACATCAAGGTGCTGCTGCTCCCACGATTGCTCAGGCAGTGTTTGCGAGGGCGATCAGTGCTCAGAAATCAGTGAGAACTCAGCTTTCTAAACAGTTCCCATTTGCTGGTGGTAAAAGCCACTGCCTAGAGCATCAACAAGTATTGGATGAGCTCGAAGACGCTCTGTATTGTGCGAAGCTGGTTGTTTACGCTCAAGGCTTCGATTTAATGAGAAACATGTCCGATCAAGAAGGATGGCAGCTTGAATTTGCGACCATCGCTAAGGTATGGCGAGCTGGTTGTATTATCCGCGCTGGGTTTCTGCAAATGATCAGCCAAGCATTTGATACAGACAAAACGTTGAACCACTTGCTGTTGGCAGATGATTTTGTCGAGTCACTCCAATCGCGAATGAAGGGCTGGCGCGCGACGACTGCCAATTCTGCGCTTTATGCGAGTCCAATGCCTGGTATTGCATCAGCGCTTCACTATTTTGATTCTTTGCGCTGTGAAACACTGCCTGCCAACTTGTTGCAAGCACAGCGAGACTACTTTGGCTCGCATACGTACGCTCGGGTCGATGTTCCTGAGAATGAAAGCTTCCACTTGACTTGGAGTGGCACGGTTAGAGAGCAAGTAAAAGCTTAATCTGAAAGCGCAAACCGAGAGGCGAGCGCTTTTTTGTTATCTATAACAATACAATTCTCTCTGATGATAGGTACAATGTTACCAGTAACACTAAGGATAGATTAGAACAACAATATGGTTGCAAAGAAAAAACGCCCAACCTTACAAGATATAGCCGACCGGGTCGGTGTAACTAAAATGACCGTGAGCCGTTGCTTGCGTGATCCTTCCCAAGTCTCTGAATCGATCAGAGAGAAAGTCGAGCAAGCGGTAGAAGATCTCGGATACATCCCTAACAGAGCCCCAGACATTTTGTCGAACGCTAAATCCAACGTGATTGGCGTTCTTGTTCCTTCGTTAACTAACCAAGTATTTGCGGAAGTGATGCGGGGTATTGAGTCCGTGACGACGCCTGACGGGTACCAAACTATGATAGCCCACTATGGCTACAGTGCTGAGTTAGAAGAAAAGTCAATTGCCTCGCTGCTCTCTTATAACGTTGATGCCATCATCTTATCTGAAAATGTTCATACCGAAAAAGCGCGCAAAATGCTTGAAACTGCTTCGATTCCCGTTGTCGAAATCATGGATACCTTCTCATCACGTATTGAGCAAGCGGTAGGATTTGATAACAGTAAAGCGGCCCAACAGATGACAGAGGCCATGCTAGCGAAGGGCTGTCACAATGTTGCTTATTTTGCTGCTCGTATGGATGAGCGCACACGGCTTAAAATGGCGGGTTATCGTCAAGCAATGGAAGATCACGCCAAGCCCATTGTGACGCTCCAGACCGAAGAAGCTTCGTCTTTTACGCTGGGGGCGAAACTGATGGGAGAATTGTTGGAGAAACACCCCGAGGTTGATGGCGTCTTCTGTACCAATGATGATCTGGCCATTGGTGCTGTTTTCGAGTGTCAAAGACGGGGTATTTCCATCCCAGCTCAGATGGCTATTGCCGGATTCCATGGTCATGACATCAGCCAGGCGATGATCCCTAAACTTGCGACCGTGATAACTCCGCGAGAAAAGATTGGTCAAGTGGCAGCGGAGCAACTGATTAGCCGCTTGAAAGGTAACAAGAAATGGCAGTCGTGTATCGATTTGGGTTATCAGATCGAAGTAGGGGAGAGTTTGTAATTTGCACTTTGCAAAAGCTTAATTATTTGCAAAGTGCAATTATTTGCGTTTTGGCATCGACCTATGCGCCCTGTTTTTAAGAAACCGATTATTTATTGAGCAAAAACATGGGTTTTTATTGATAGAAAAAGTTGGCACGCTTTCTGCTTTATACTGAGTGACCCTTATTAAGCCGAGGGTCACCTAGCCAACTGACGTTGTTAGTGAACCATTTTTGTTCACAATCATATATAGCCAATCACGCTTCTTGTGATTGGCTTTTTTTCTATCTAAAGCTTCTAAACTGAGACGAATCAGTCTTACTCTTGGCAACCGTTATAACAGCTTGGTTTACGTGGGCACACTGCACCTCGAGAGCAAATGACGCGAGCATCAGATTGGATGCCTCGCTCAATCCAATTGATGTTTAGAATCTTAGCAATCGTAGTAAACTCTTTTTGTATGTGCCTTGGAATAGCGGCGGAGCCACCGTGGCCGACACAAAGAGATTTCAGCTCTTCTGCGATCATGCGGGCATCGCCACCTTGTGCGTCTATCGCAGGGTTTAAGTCGATACCTGCGCAAAGCACCCGATTGTTACCGGCAGGGTCGGTCATATTGATAGACTCACAACAATAGATTCTCGGCTCGTCTCCGACATTCAAAATAGAAATTTGCGCAGAGCTACCGTTTCTCGGCTCTGAAAGCCTGCGGAATACTGCCCAGTGTTGGCATGGGTCATTGACCTGTCGCATGTTACCCCATGGAAGCGGGATTCCATTACCCCGGTAGACGGCTTTGAGCTTGTTCTGTCCATAGGCATCGAAATAGTGCCAATGAGGGTAGGGAGACACAACCGTCATACGTCTCATTGCAACCGAAGGAGAAACCCCTGCTTTCGCATGAACATCAATCTCGTATCCATTACGATCGAGTAACTGACGAAAAGGCACTTTAGGGCAAAGCAGGGCACCTGCAAAAAAGCTCGACTCAAAATCACGCCACGCCTGCAGAATATCTTGTGAGTTGAGTTCTGATGTTGGATTCACTTGCTGGCTGTTGTCTTCCCAACTGTTGGCATGCCCAACTGATAAGACACTTTTCAGACCTTCTTTGTTATGCAGCACGCAATGACCTAAATACACCGCTAAGTCATATTTGAGTCGCGTGGGATACTCTTTAAGAATTTCATTGAGATAAATAAAGCCCGGAGGCTCAAAAAACGAAGTGACAACTTGTTTCGCGCTTACGCCAAGCTCGTCGACGATATCTTGCGGTGGTCGAGAGATCCAACGTATGGTCAACCCCATACTACGCGCAATGTCCATTAAGTCTTCGGCTGATAGATTCAGCCTCTTGAGGCCAATCTCCTCTGCGGCACGCTCAAGGTCGGGGAAGTGATTCTGGTTACTTTCTTGATGGGCGCGAATCAATAAGTGGGCAAATTGGCGACCAGTAATTCCGGTTTGGGACAACATTTCAGGGATGGCTATTTGCAAGATGTCATTTGAAAAAAGAAAGCTTGGCTCTAAAGCCATACCACTGATCCCACCACGGTTCCCTTTGTCGGGAGTGATATCGGTTTGCTCTGGTTCATCATCTAAGAACCACGCGGGATCTTTTTGAAAAACTTCAGCGATGACTTCCAACATGTCGATGCTCGGAACGCGTTTTCCGCGTTCAATCATCGAAAGGTATGACACCGATGGGGCATACTCAGGATTCACACGGATGCATCGAGCAGAGAGATCTTCCATGGTTAAGTGGTTGCGCTTTCTTAGATTTCTTATCTTAGTCCCTAAAAAATGGGACTGACGTATTAGACTTTTTGACAGCATCATTTTGTAAAATTCACAGTGTAAAATTTTTGTTGTGAAATTGTAGTCAAAAATTCACTAGTATAGAAAGTAAGCAAAGTCACAAAACTTAAAACAATTAAACGCAAGTTTGAAATCTTTGCTCTAGGACATAAAGTTGTGAAATATCCGCGAGGGAAACACTATGAACATGCTTACTTTCGATAAAACAGAAATCCAAAAACAAGACAAACCATTTATCGCTGAAGCAGTCTTCGCGGTTGAAAAAACAAACTCGAAGCAATCTTCAGAAAAACAAACTAAAGCGAAACAATTGCTTGATCGCATGTTCCCGCTAGAGAATGGCTCTCACCAAGATGTTACTGCTTATATGGTTGATTACCGCCACCTTGTTGCTTACTTTAAAGATGGCACACACAGTGGACTAAAGAGCAATAAACATTTTGTTGCCTACAGCGGTGAAAAAGAGAACCCAACTTCAATCTTGTTCCGCGATGGCACAGGTAGCCATGTAGAGCTTACCTTTGGTCGCAACCAAGGTACTGGGTGTGTAGAGCTTATCTCGATTGATGATATCCAGCTTGAAAGCTGCACTATGTTCCCCCAAGAAAGCTCAGAAATTTCGGCAATGCGCCACTGGATTAGCTTGGTAAGAGGGGACGAAAAAGGCAAGCCGAAAGCATGCACTGAAGCGAAAGCATACACAGCCAAGAGCGGTGAAGACTACGACTTAGAGTGTTGTTACACAATGAACAAATAAAACCAAAGCCCAAGAAAGCAAAAAGGATACGCATTGCGTATCCTTTTTTTGTTCTTTATTGAGACAATAATTAGAAGTGAAGCTGAATCACAGAGGTCACTACCGCTCCAGGACGACGAACACCTTCGATTTCTACTTTGATCTCTCGCTCAATTTCAAGCCCTTTACGAATCGGTGTCACTTTAGAGAGTGTACTTACAGCGCGAATGCGATTGTCCGATTTCACAGGGTATGGGAAACGAACCTGATTCAAACCAATATTCACTACCATTTTTGCAGTTGGGAATAGGTTCTGCTCTGGATCGACACTGTCTGTTAGCTTAGGAAGCAGTGCAAGAGTAAGAAAACCGTGTGCGATAGTTGTCTTAAATGGAGATTCTGCTTCAGCGCGCTCTGGATCGGTATGTATCCATTGCATGTCTTCTGTTACTTGACCAAATTGATTAATACGCTCTTGAGAAACGTCCAACCATTCACCAGTATGAATAACTTCACCCAGTTTAAGCTGCAGTTCATCGTAAAGTGTCTGTGCTTCTGGTTTTAGTACAATTGGCTTCGGCTCAGCAACTTTTGGTTGATCTGGTGCTTCTACTTCATCATTGACGGCAGGCTGTTGAAGATCGCGCAATCGAGTGAATAGGTGGCGATTATTTGCCTTCGTCAGAAACTCTCCCCAGTATTCACGGACAGTTGGAGACATCCACTGCATGAATTCTGAATGATGTTTTGCGTGTGATTCACCACGATGTTTGAACAAGTCAGCGACTTTCATAAAAACCTCTGAAATATACCGTTTAGCCTAAGTAACTTATTAATTTTGAATTACTTCACACTATTGTGCAATTACTTTCGAGCGTACAACTGTGCTTCGAAAGTGTTTTAATTAATTAAAATCAATAACTTGGCAATAAAACACTATTTTATTGCAACAATGTCATTAGAGTGTTTACACCAGTTAAAACACCCAAACCTTATTGTCTCACAGTACCTTTTACACCTACGAGTGTCTGATTTATCACCACTTAAACGTGGCAAGGTAAATTAGTACTTTACAAGACTCATGCCAAAACCTAATATACGTCCCGCAACGGAGAGATGGCTGAGTGGTTGAAAGCACCGGTCTTGAAAACCGGCATACGTTAATAGCGTATCTAGGGTTCAAATCCCTATCTCTCCGCCACATTCTAGAAAAGCCCGCTAATTCTTTAGCGGGCTTTTTGTTTATAACGCGATCAAGTTTGTCAGCCGATGGGTATGATTTCCTAGCAGCAACCTCCAGTCCATGTTCCGAGATTCTTCTTTGTATCAGCGAATCCAAATGTTTTATCTAATCGGTAGAAAGACTTCTGTTCGTAATTCGTGTTCGTCAACGTCGTGAATAAAGTTGACGTAACGGAAGAAGCAAGGGAACTCTCTCAATTCCTCACCACTTTGTTCTAGCCATTGTTGATACAGATAATTGACGGTGTCTCCAATGGTGTTATGACTCCCTTTATGTATCGTCATCGCACACCGACCACTAGGGATCGCCGAGGACTTAACGCCAAAAGAATTATTCGGTACTTCACCTAGGTGCGACCCGCAAATATCAAATTGAAACTCGTTATCGGGAGTGTTGCTTGGGTCGGAATGGGGAATGCCAAAGGTTTCGCTGGAAGCTATCGGGGACAACCCTGTCGACTTCCTCCAACTGATGAATTTCGCGGCGGTTTCGTACACCAACTTGGGGTTTCCTTTGTGCTCAATTAAGGCGACTTCTCTTTCTTCAAAATCAACAATGTTGACATCCATAACGCTTTCTCCTGCTGTTGGCGGATGAAACTCATAGTTTAAGTGCCAAGATTGCCAGTCTGGCTGAATTCTAAATTGAGAAGGTGATTGTCCAAACAATCGTGAAAATGCGCGAGAAAAGGCTTCTAAACTTTCAAATCTCGCTTCAAAAGCAATATCTGTCACGCTGTAATGCGGTTCAAATGCCAATCGAAATGATGCGCGCTTCATGCGGGCCAGTAATACGTATTGCATTACGCTGATACCCATAAGCGATTTAAAAATGCGATGGAAATGGTACTTAGAACAAGCAGCTTTAGCGCTTAGTTGCTCAAGTGTAAAGTCACCATCTAAATTGATATCGATAAAGTCGCACACGATTTTTATCTGCCGGTCGTGACGTTTATTAACCTTCATTTCGCTTAAGTTCCCAATTTAAAGTTCACACAGATGATACCTAGGGTGGTTGTTCTGCGCCTGATTGAAATTGCTCAATTCTCAACTAGGCCAATAGCAAAAACAGCAAATAATACGAGATAGGATAGGTCAACGCTTTTACGAACAGAACCGTGCTCGAAAGGCTTTTGGTGTTAAGCCGACTACGCGATTGAATATTTTCCTGAAGGCGCTGACGTCTTGATAGCCGACTTTAAATGAAATGACGTCAAAGGTGAGCGTTGTTGACTCCAATAGATCACAAGCCTTTTGCACCCGTAAGTTTTGGATGTATTGATTGATATTAAAGCCTGTCGCTTTCTTAAAGCGTCGTTGCAATGTTCTTTCTGTTAAACAACTGAGATCTGCGAGTGCTTGGTTACTTAGCTTCTCTCCTAAGTGTTCTGCTATATGGTGTTGCAGGCGAACAATCGTTTCTTCGCCGTGCTGAAAGTTGGGAACAAACTGCTGATAGAATCTTTGTTCTCTTGAGCCAGTATCAATCACCAACATCTTGCCAAGTAATCGCATCACAGCTGGCGACATCAGCGATGAAACAATCTCTAAACCTAAGTCCATCCAAGACATCATGCCACCTGCAGTAATCAGACTGCCTTCATTGATGAGAATCGATTCGGGTTTCACCTTGATGTCGGGGAAATGGGCCTTCAGAGTTTGAGCTAACCCCCAATGTGTGGTGCAAGACTTATTATTCAGCAGTTGGGTATGGGCGAGAATAAATGTTCCAGCGCAGGCTGAAGCAAGAATGGCGCCTTTGTTGTGCTGTTCAGATAGCCAATCAAGCAGTGCTTTCTCCGGGGCTAGATAGTAACTTCCACTATGGCTTGGCGGGATCACAACAACGGTATTAACTGGATCACCACTCTGTGCTTGCCAGTGATTTCGTATCTCTACCTCGAACTGCGCCTCCATGGCCAATTCAGAGGCGGCGCGATTCGCCATATCAAAGAATTCTTTTAACCCATATACGGATGCTTGTGAGCTTTCTTGGTAATTGACAATAGCTATTTTCATGTAGTGTCGCTTTTAAACCTTTTTGTGTCATTTTAGACTCTGAGCAGCAAAACGAAAACCCTCTATTATGTGCCTATTACTCGCTTGGACTGAACTAGATAGAGGAAGAACAATGAATCAAACAGCCTTAATCGTAATTGACCTACAAAATGACTATTTTCCGGGTGGGAAATTTCCGTTGTGGAATACTGATCTGACGCTCGACAATGTGAAGAGAGCGATCGGGAAAGCAAACGAGAAGAACATTCCCGTCATCCACGTTCAGCATATCGCTGACCCTGCGATGGGTATTTCTCCATTTTTTAATGAGGGTACGGATGGTGCGGCAATCCACCCAGAGGTCCTGGCTCTGGCGCCTGAATCTGATGTGGTCGTCAAACACTTTGCTGATAGCTTTGAAGGCACAAACCTAGATGAAGTTCTTGCTAAGTATGGTGTTACTGAGTTACTGGTTTGTGGAATGATGACGCAAAACTGCGTCACGCATACCGCTATCTCTAAAGTCGCTGAGAAGTATGAGGTGTCTATCTTAATGGACTGTTGTACCACTGTAGATGAAATGATTCATAACATTGCGCTTCACGCGGTTTCAACACGTGTGCCACTGGTGACAATAGAGCAAAAACTATAGTGATCATCTAGAAAACGATTACCTGCCGTTGAGGGTGATCGTTTTCTTAAATTGAGTGCCCGATAGGTTTGGGAACTTGTAATCATTTAAAATAGTGAAAAAAACACTTTACCTAAACCTAACTTGAGGTTTTAGCATGGTCTCCGTTGGCTAAAAAATCAAAGGAGAAAACCATGATTCAACTCGAGCATGTGAACTTAGTAGTAAAAGATATCCCTGAAATGTTGAAGTTCTATCAAGCGGCTTTCCCGCATTGGTATGTACGAGATGAAGGTCAGGGTGAGTGGAGTGGAAAACCAAGAAACTGGTTACACTTTGGCGATGAGTATCAGTACATTGCACTGAGTGACCATGGGGAAGGGGAGAACCGTGACTTGCCCGGCCATCAAGTGGGATTAGCGCACTTTGCTTATGTCACCAACAATATTGAAGCGGTTATTGGTCGCTTACAAGATGCTGGTTTCTCTATCGCCAAGCCAGGTGCTGATGAGCCGTATCGTAAGAACATTTATTTCGTTGACCCGGCAGGTTTTGAGGTAGAGTTTGTCGAGTACCTGACCGACGATCCTAAACTGCGTAACTTATCGAGTTAACTTAAATGTATGCGCAGAGAGCATTACTCACTTTCTGCGCACACTTTGCCCTCACAACGTCATAGCGCGCTAACATCGAATTTGTCACCTTTGTCGGCAACCTGGTAACCCAACTGATTGATCTGCTCTCGGATCTTGTCTGCTTCAGCAAAGCGTTTTTGTTGCTTCATCGCTAACCTTTGCAGGGCAAGTTGCATCACGTCTTCGGGAACTTTTTCTTGTTCAACGTGGTTGATGTCTAATGCAAATATCTGATCAAAAAACAGCGCCGTGGCTTTTTTGTCTTGGCTTGAATAACCGCTGTCTAGTACTTCCCATAATAAGGCAAGCGCTTTAGGCATGTTCAGGTCCTGGTTGATCAGCTGGAAAAAGCGCTGCTGATACTCGTCAATGATTTGTCCGCCATCGGCTAGCTTTGTCACCTTGTTTCTCAAGCGTTTGAGAGCCGTTTGTGCACCTTGTAAACTTTCCCAAGTAAAGCTTAAATGGCTTCTATAATGACCTGTTAAGGTTAAGTATCGATAGGCTAATGGCTCGAACCCACGTTCAATGAGAGCTTCAAGGCGCAACGAAGTGCCAGATTTAGAAATTTTCTCTTTGTTCAGTTGGAGAAAGAATCCGTGAAGCCAGTAATTTGCTTGGATACGTCCATTTTTTGCTTGGCACTGTGCGATCTCGTTAGTGTGATGGATAGGGATATGATCTTCTCCGCCGACGTGAATATCGAACTGCTCGCCTAAGTATTTTTCCGCCATTGCGGAACATTCGATGTGCCAACCTGGAAAACCGACTCCCCAAGGACTTGGCCATTCCATTTGTCTCTCTTGCTCGCCTGAAAACTTCCACAAAGCAAAGTCAGTCGCCAGTTTTTTCTCTGCCATATCGACCCTGATACCCGCTTCAAGCCCCGTTTTATCCAAACGCGCAAGTTGGCCATATTCAGCCAATTTACTGGTGTCGAAATAGAGGCCATCTCGGGTTTGATAAGTGAAGCCCTTCTCTTCTAGCTGGGCAATGAAATCAATCTGCTCTTGGATGTGCTCAGTTGCTCGGCAAATAGTGGTTGGGGTTAAAATATTGAGTTGTTCTAAGTCGGCAAGAAAAGCATGTTCGAAATACTGGGCTATCTCCCATGCGGATTTGTTTTGTTTTCTTGCGCCTTTCTCCATCTTGTCCTCACCAGTATCTGCGTCTGAAGTGAGGTGGCCAACGTCAGTAATATTCATAACGTGATTCACTTGATACCCGTTTAGAGACAATACTCGTCTTAGCGTGTCGACAAAAAGATAGGTACGTAAGTTACCCGCATGTGCGTAGTCGTAAACGGTAGGGCCACACGCATATAGGCCAACGGTGTTGTTTTCAATAGATTGAAATGGTCGTTGCTGACGAGCCATGGTATCGAATAATGAGAGTGCAGTCGGGGTCATATTATGTTCCTTCAAATACAAAAAGGCCGCGGATGAAAACATCAGCGGCCTGTGAATGGGGATAAATTTTTGCTAGCTAATAGCTACACGAAAGCCGCCGTAAATCGAAGTGATTACAGCAGCAACAAATTGGTGCGGTGTAGCTAAGCAAATAGGTCATGCTTTCACCCTAAAGAAGCGCAGCCAAAAATGCAACCTTTGGGTTCATAAGATGACGTCTTAGCTAGGTCGATACAAATCTTGTTCGTATTCCGGTGGGATCCCAACATTAACCTTGTTCTGCTTATAGTTGTTGGTTGCAAAACTCCCAGACACGAGATTTTGCTGATGAAGCCACTTTAAATGGAACTTGACGGTTAACTTTTGGTGTTTTCGACAGTAGGGTAGAGAAAGTGTCATAGGCCTTCTTTTCGTTTCAATGATAATTAAGCTAGAAAACCATCAATTGGCTTGGTACTTTGGTTTCGGAGTCTGGCGAAAAAAGTTGGACGTGTCAGAGATTGCTAAGGCCTGTTGCTATCAGAGTAAATGGTATCCGGATGCTCAAAGATGGCTGGCTGTATAGCGCCTCAACTGGTCCGGCGCTCAAGTTAATACTCATTGATGGGCCCCACGATTACATTGGTTGTAAAAGTAACGCGGCGTTAAAACAAGCGCAGAGTGAGCAAAACGCACAAACGAATTAGCACCAAAGTCGAGATACGTTATGGATGTTTTTAAAGCTGCAGAAAAGCTTATGTCAATGGATGAGTCAGCGTGGCAGCGTCATTCTAACCCGCTCAGTGTCTATTCTCGTTTTACCATCATGCCGCTACTTACGCTTGTGTTGGTATTTCGCGATGATTTAGGTTGGTGGACATTGCCAATGTTGGTTTCGATTGTGATTTGGACTTGGCTTAACCCAAGATTGTTCTCAGCGCCAAAAAACACCAATAATTGGGCTTCTATGGGCACGTTTGGCGAACGTATTTATTTGAATCGACATAACGAAAACCTGATCCCTCATCACCATTTGCGGATGTGTAAACTGATCGTTGGGCTCCAGATTATCGGGTTGCCAATTTGGTGTTTTGCGGTATATGACATGAGATATGACCTTGCTGTGCTTAGTACATTATGGGTGATGTTTACCAAAATGTGGTTTGTCGACCGCATGGTTTGGCTTTATCAAGATGTAAAAAACTGCAAGCCAGAATACCAATCATGGTTGAAACAGTAATCCATCAATAGCGGAAATTAGTAAAAACCACTCTATTCAACAAGGAAAGAACATTAGTGAAAATAAGTACAGATAGATTGACGATGTCACAGATCACTCAACAGGATTGGTCATTGTTTCAATCATTAAACCAAGACCCTGCAGTGATTAGCCTATGCTTCGATGAGCCTTCACCAGAGGCGTTAAAAGAAAGTTTTGAGTCTCGATTGCCGCGATGGAGTAAGGGTGCTGAACACTGGCTTTGTCTTACTGTCACACTAAGCGAGAGTGGAGAAAAAATTGGTGTGACCGGTTTTCGCGTATCGGATGGCGTCGCGGAAGTGGGCTACCTGTTTTTGCCGCAATACCACGGTTTGGGCTATGGTACTGAATCACTCAAAGCATTAGTTAAATGGGCCATTGAAGATCTTGGCATCGAAGCGTTTAATGCTGTAGTGACAGAAGGTAACTTTGGCTCTGAAAAGGTGTTAACCAACAGTGGTTTTACCTTGCACCAAGTCGTGCCAGATGCATACCAAATTGGCGGTAAGCTGTACGCTGATCATATCTACCGTCTGGATCATGTCTCGATAGAGAGAAGCGTCTAGAGAGTAAAACGTTCAGGCCATTGACAAAAGGTAGCCTCTTTTTAGAGGCTACCTTTTTTATTAAAGGGCTCTTATTCTGGCGATTTCGTCACCCGCAATTCCCAGAGACTCTAAGAATTTCTGGTGCTCTTGCGGCTCCAACTGTTCGAACTTTTGGTGCCACTTGACCATGTCTGACTCTGTAAATCCGGCTGCAACCATGATTTCTACCCAGCGCTCTTTGTTCACAATGTTTTCCTCTAGTAGGTTTGGTTCTTGAAGCAACAGCACGACAGCTTTTTGCTGCGCGCGTAGATGTTGGATCTCTTTTTCTAGCTGGTTGAAGTGTTCTCTCAACAACAGGGCTTGAGATTCTCCATTTCGGTTTAACAAGGTCTTAATGCTCGCGATTGATAACCCATAAGAGCGATAGGAAGTGATGGTTTCTAGTCGCTTTATCTGTTCTTCGCCATACCAGCGATACCCATTTTCAGAGCGGTAAGCAGGCAGCAGAAGCTGTTCTTTCTCGTAGTACAAAATCGTTGTCCGAGAAAGACCAAATTGTTTGGCGATTTGGGTGACCGTTAGCATATCTGCTCCATTGTTTGACCGAATGTGCATCTTGAACCCTCGCCTAATAGACGGGTCAACGAATTCATTGTACATTTCTTTCCACTAACGTGACACGCCTTGCGAGTGCGCGAAAATAAGAGAAAATGAATATGTCTAATCAACACTTTAAAGGCAAATACGAGGTTGAGCTTAAATATCGTTTAGAGTCAAAAAGCGAGTTTCTAAAGCGGTTAAGTGATATTCCTCATCAGGTCATGTTGGAAAACAATACCGAGACTGACTGGTATTTCGATTGGCCAGACAATGCTCTAGCAGAGGCGAACAAGAGTGTTTGCATTCGAAATATGCAACCATCGGGGATCAAACTCTGGATAGTAAAAGGACCGGAGGCTGACAAGTGCGTCGCGACCAATATTTCAGATGTCGACAACGCAAAAAATATGCTTGAGACAATGGGCTATCAAGTGACCCTAGAGGCGGAGAAAACACGCAGTATTTATTTTATCGATGAGTTTCATATTACCGTGGACGTACTGCCAGGGATTGGAGAGTTTGCCGAGTTTGCCGAGTTTGCCATCATGACCGACGATGAAACCAAATTGCCTGGTTACAAAGTTGACTTGGAGCAACTAGCCGGGCAATTTGGTCTGTCACAACAGCATTTACAGACTAAGTCTTACAAACAGATGTATGCTGAGAAAGGAAAACTGCGACGCAGCTAACATTGACTTGTAAGATATGGCATTTATTATCGTTGTGGAATGTTTGAGTGACTCACTGACCGTTGTAATAGGACGTTGCGTAAGGCCATAAACGTTACTCAGATCCCCTTTAAGTTGTATATGGACATTAGGGAAATGAAAGGAGATAACAACTTTAGTCTATTGGTGATTACTGTCGTGATGATTCTTGGCGCTGCGATGGCGCTAAATCATTATTTGATGAATAATTACAGCCTCGAACAGCAAGCTAATGTGAATGTTGAACTATCGGTTCGCCCTGTATCTCTGGAAAATACTCAACCTCAATTCAAGACCCAGAAGCTATTGGTCAACTCTTTTCAATGTTTGGGGAAAGTGCACTGCAGCGAAATGAACTCTTGTCAGGAGGCGCGCTTTTATCTGAACAATTGTCCAAACGTAAAGATCGATGGTGACTTGGATGGTGTTCCGTGCGAGAAGCAACATTGTGGCAGTGCCTATTAGTAAATAATCTATTGGATAGCATAACGATAATACCGATGTTGAGCGTACGTCTGTCTAAGGCGCGAAATACTACTTTGAGCCGGAAAATGATGTAAAGTCGGTGTTTTGATCTTTGGATGTATTATGTCTCAGCCAGTAAAACAGCAAATTGGTAATATTGCCCTCGTGGTAGACAACTACGATGATGCCATCGACTTTTATACTCAGAAGCTCCAGTTTACCCTAGTGGAAGACACCAATCTTGGTGGCGGTAAGCGGTGGGTTCAGGTGTCGCCACCCAATTCAAACGGTACCAACCTACTGCTCGCACAAGCCAGTAATGAAGAGCAGGCCAAGAGCGTGGGAAATCAAACTGGAGGTCGGGTATTTTTGTTTCTACAAACGAATGATTTCTGGCGAGATTACCAATTAATGAAAACAAATGGCGTCGTGTTCAACGAAGAACCGAGAGTGGAGGAGTACGGTACTGTGGTTGTGTTCCAAGATCTATACGGTAATAAGTGGGATCTCCTTCAGTTGAACAACAAAGAGACGAAGTAAGCTTAAATCGCGTCTATTGGTCTATGGTTATAACTCAACTATTGGGAGGTGAGTTATGTCGTATATTGATGGATTTGTCGCAGCGGTGCCCACGGGCAACAAAGCAGAGTACCAAGCGCATATTGAGCTTGCCGCAGCAATGTTTAAAGACCATGGCGCCCTGCAAGTTGTGGAGGCATGGGGCGATGAGGTACCGGATGGCGAGGTAACCTCCTTTCCGATGGCGGTAAAAGCAACCAGCGATGAAACGGTGGTCTTTTCGTGGGTCATCTGGCCTTCTAAAACAGTACGAGACGCAGCGTGGCAAAAAATTATGGATGATCCGCGAATGAGTCAAGAGCACAACCCAATGCCGTTCGATGGTAAACGCATTATTTATGGTGGCTTTGACGTTATTCTGGATCGCTAAGTGCAAACAACGCTTTGAGAGGCATTGAGGTTCGGTCGCTTTGGTGCTTCTCAAGGCTCAGCGATGGAAGAGATATTAATGGAACAGCTCGCGCAGAACATATGGGTATTTGATGGCCCGACGGTGCGTTTCTTTGGTTTCCCTTTCACTACTCGAATGACGGTGGTTCGCCTCGCGAATGGCGCGCTCTGGCTTCACAGTCCTATTCAGCTTAGCGACTCACTGGTTGAGCAAATTAATCAGTTAGGGACGGTGGATTATTTGATTGCTCCAAACCACCTTCACCACCTATTCCTCGCCGATTGGCTCGAAGTGTACCCAGAGGCTCAACTGTATGGTACTAACGAGGTGATTAAAAAGCGTCAAGATTTGGCGTTTGATGGTTCGCTTAATGTTGAGCAGCAGTGGCCTTGGAGAGAAGAGATCGAACAAGAGCTGTTTACCGGTTCTCCTGCGATGCAAGAATGTGTATTTTTTCATCCAGAGTCTCGCACTTTAATCGTCACTGATCTTGTGGAGAACTTTGCTAAGCAACATTTTAATTATTGGCAGCGGCCGGTGGCGAAGGGGATAGGGATTTTAGCTCCACATGGTCAAATGCCTTTAGACTGGAGGCTGAGCTTTATGTTTGGTAAAGCCAAAGCGCGCCAACACATGATGCGAATTTTAGCGTGGCAGCCGCAAACCTTGGTGATGTCACATGGAAACATAGTGTACAGCAACGCCGAGTCGTTTTTACGCCGCTCATTCCGTTGGTTAATCCAGTGATTGCTGAGGGTGATTAGCTGGGGTTGCCGCGAATAAACCACGCGCTTTACCCTTTATCGAATTGCTGATATTTATAGAGTTTGTCAGCAACAACAGGAGTAATCACGAATATGGATATTCGAATTGATGATCTTACTGGCGGTGAAGTCATTCAACTGTTAGAAGAGCATTTACAAGACATGTATGCGACATCGCCACCGGAAAGCGTTCACGCGCTGGATGTCGAAGCGTTAAAATCGCCACAAATTACTTTTTACAGTGGATGGAAAGAGCAAACCTTGCTTGGATGCGTTGCAATTAAGTCTTTGAGCGACAAGCACGCAGAACTAAAATCGATGCGAACCAGTACTCATGCTCGAAAGCAAGGGGTAGCGTCGCGCTTGCTGGCTCATGCTCTGGAACAGGCGTCAGCAAAAGGGTTTAAGACCGTGAGTTTAGAAACTGGATCGCAAGCTTTCTTCCAGCCGGCCCGTTCGCTGTATGAGAAATATGGTTTCCAATACTGTGGCCCATTTGCAGATTACGATGAAGATCCCAACAGTCGATTTATGTCAAAGTCTCTCGACGTTTAAAACTATTCTGTTAGATCGAATTAAAACGGCTTAACATTTCGTTAAGCCGTTTTGTCTAGGGGTGTTTCAAGAGCAGATTTATTCAGGCTTTAGTGCCAATGCGTTATCAATATCGGCGGCACTGTTACGCTGAGGAACTTGCTCCCACTCTTCACCCCAAGAGCGGTTGACAATACGCCCGCGCTGGACAGCCTCTCTCTGTTCAATCTCTTTCGCCCAACGCAGTACATTGGTGTACCCCTCGGCTTGGAGAAACTCTACCGCATCATAGGCTTTACCCAGAACAACGTTGCCATACCAAGGCCAAGTAGCGATGTCTGCAATGGTGTATTCGTCGCCTGCTAAGAAGCGAGTTTTCGCTAACTGCTTGTCTAGCACGTCTAACTGACGTTTGGCTTCCATCGTAAAGCGGTTGATTGGGTATTCGAATTTTTCTGGTGCGTAGACATAGAAGTGACCAAAACCACCTCCGAGATAGGGCGCAGAGCCTTGAAGCCAGAACAACCAGTTCATGGTTCGGGTTTTGGCTGCTAGGTCAGTGGGTAGGAAGTGGCCAAATTTTTCAGCAAGATACAGCAAGATATTGCCTGATTCGAACACGTTAATCGGCTCGTCACCAGAGTGGTCGACTAAGGCTGGAATTTTAGAGTTTGGGTTAACTTCCACAAAGCCTGAACCAAACTGATCGCCTTCACCAATCTTGATCATATAAGCATCGTATTCCGCTTCGCTTACACCCAGCGCCAGCAACTCTTCAAGCATGATGGTGACTTTTTGCCCGTTGGGAGTGCCCATTGAATACAACTGAATAGGGTGATTGCCAACTGGGAGCACCTGCTCATGACGTGCACCAGAGTCAGGACGATTGATGCTAGCCCACTGACCACCGCTTTCATCATCCATAGTCCAAACTTTAGGTGGTTGATATTGTTCTGTCATTGTTATTCCTTATCCAAAAGTGATATCCGGCATTGATTATGATTGGGTTGAATGAACGAAATAAAAAGTCTTTTGAGATAAAAGTGTTAGAACAGAAAGTTATTGGCAAGAGTAGGGAAGCATAAAGAGAGCTCACCGAGACAGTGAGCTCGAATCGATTACGCTTTTTTCAGTGCGTCCAGAGCGTCATGAAGTGACGGCACAATTTGATGACCAAGAGCGATCACTTCGGAGCATGGCTCTACCAAATCAGGGACTTGAAACGTGGTCATATTGGCGGCTACTGAGCTGCGAACACCGTTGTTAGAATCTTCAAATGCAACACAGTGTTTAGCTGCAACATTTAGCCTTTGCGCTGCAAGCAGATAAATTTCTGGGTCTGGCTTGCCGTTAGACACTTCACAGCCACAGGTTAGGTTATCAAAGTAGACATCTAACCCGGCAAGTTTTAGCTTTATTTGCGCGACTTCTCGATGAGTAGACGTAGCAACGGCTGTCGGAATTTGATTTTCCTTAAGCCAGCTAAGCAGTTCGGTAACCCCATCTTTAACTGGAATGGCCTGGTGTTTCACGATGGAGTCATAGTTTACTCGCCACTCTGCGTGTAGCTCATCGTAATGCTCTCCATAGGCATCGCGGAATATCTTTTCAATGCCAGCGGAGTTTCTTCCGATAATGGACAGGTAGACATCTTGATAGAAGGGTTGATTAACCGTCTCACAGGCTTGTTTAAATACGCGCATACAGACACGTTCGGTGTCGAGCAAAAGGCCATCCATATCGAAGATAGCGGCTTGGAATTTCATGTTACTACTTAACTAAAGGGGTGGATATTGGGTTAAGTTTGGCACAGTTACCCCGATGAGGGAAAGCAGTAAAACGTGAGTATTTGGTCAGGGTGAGTGATTGTCCATATTAGTTAATTCAGATGGGTTAATTTGTCTGCGCTGTTCGAGTACACTGCCAAAACAATAAGTTAAAAATAGAGAGGAAGTCATGACTCACAAGGTAGCCTTTATTGGACTGGGTGTGATGGGATACCCAATGGCAGGGTATTTGAGTAAAGCTGGTCACCAAACCAAGGTGTTTAACCGTACGTTAGCAAAAGCTGCTCAATGGGCGGGTGAATATCAGGGGGAGGCATGTGACACGCCTAAGCAAGCTGCGGCGGATTGTGACGTAGTGTTTGTTTGCGTTGGCAATGACGACGATGTGCGCAGTGTCGTTTATGGTGAAGACGGTATTCTTGCAGGTCTAAAGCCTGGCGCGGTGCTGGTGGATCACACTACAACATCGGCTGAGCTGGCGATTGAGCTTGCCAAATCTGCAGCAAAAAATGGCAATCAGTTTATCGATGCACCAGTATCTGGCGGCCAAGCGGGCGCGGAAAATGGAGTGTTGACCATTATGTGTGGTGGCGAGCAATCTGTATTTGATGCAGTGGCACCTATTATGGATGTTTACGCTAAGCAGATGACGTTACTTGGTGAGAATGGCCAAGGACAGCGCTGTAAAATGGTCAATCAAATCTGTATTGGCGGCATCTTACAAGGGTTGAGTGAAGCCTTGCTATTGGCGCAGAAATCCGGTTTGGATATTGAACAAGTGGTCGATACGTTGAAGCACGGTGCAGCAGGGTCATGGCAAATGGAAAACCGCGCCGTGACAATGTCACAAGATAAGTTTGATTTTGGCTTCGCGATTGACTGGATGCGTAAAGACCTTGGCTTTTGTCTTAATGAAGCAGAGCGCGTTGGCCTAGAGCTTCCCCTAACTAAAAAGGTTGATGAGCAATACGCAGAGCTACAACAAGACGGTTTAGGTCGTATGGATACGTCAGTACTGTTTAAAGCGGTTGCAAAGAATCAAAAGTAAACCGCTAGTAGAAGATAAACAGCTCTTTGGTATCAAACAGCTTAAAGAAATCAAAATTGTTCATAATTATCACTCCTCATTTATTCGTGATTATGCATTTTGGTTCTTACCTTGGGTCGCTTATTAAACCCTAGTAGAAGATAGTGGCGAATGCCAAATCGCCACTATTTTTTTGCTCTCTACTTTTTCATTGCTACTTGCTGATGTCGAATCGGTCTGCATTCATGACTTTGCTCCAAGCAGAGACGAAATCACGGACAAACTTCTCTTGATTGTCATTTTGCGCGTATACCTCAGCATAAGCGCGTAGAATTGAGTTGGAGCCAAAGACCAAATCAACGCGACTGGCTGTCCATTTCTCTTCCCCACTGGCACGTTCCACAATAGAGTAGGAGTTACGACCAGTTGGCTTCCACGTGTAGCGCATATCCGTTAGATTAACGAAGAAATCATTGGTAAGTTGACCCACGCGATTGGTAAACACGCCATGTTGGCTATCACCGTGGTTGGTGCCCAATACCCGCATCCCCCCGATGAGCACTGTCATCTCCGGTGCCGTCAGCCCTAATAGTTGCGCTCGGTCTAGCAGCAGTTCTTCTGGGGTCGCAGCGTAGTGTTGCTTCTGCCAATTACGGAATCCATCTGCTAAAGGCTCCAGTACTGCAAAAGAATCGATGTCCGTTTGCTCTAGGCTCGCGTCACCTCGACCTGGAGTGAAAGGAACATCGACTGTAATGCCAGCCGCAAGTGCAGCTTGTTCAATGCCGAGGTTACCTGCGAGGACGATGGTGTCGGCGATGCTCGCACCAGATTCTTGAGCCAATTTCTCTAGAATCGTGAGGACATGGGCGAGCTTCTCGGGTTCATTGGCTTGCCATTGATTCTGTGGTGCTAGGCGAATTCGCGCACCATTAGCCCCACCCCGTTTATCTGAGTTGCGGTAAGTACGAGCGCTATCCCAAGCGGTTGATACGAGCTGGCTCACGCTTAGGCCGCTGGCGGCAATCTTGTCTTTTAATGCACCGATATCATAATCATCACGACCCGCAGGAATCGGATCTTGCCAGTTAAGATCTTCTGCTGGTACATCTGGGCCGAAGTAGCGAGATTTTGGCCCCATGTCACGGTGGGTAAGCTTAAACCAAGCGCGAGCAAAGGTATCCGAGAAGTAGGCAGGATCACTGTGGAAGCGCTCTGCGATTTTACGGTACTCAGGGTCGATTCTAAGTGCCATATCGGCATCAGTCATGATTGGGTTACGACGGATAGATGGGTCTTCGACGTCGACCGGCATGTCTTCTTCGTTAATGTGTACCGGTTCCCATTGCCATGCTCCTGCTGGACTCTTCTGTAGCCACCAATCGTAGTTAAACAATAGGTGGAAGAAGCCGTTATCCCATTGAGTCGGGTTGGTTGTCCAGGCTCCTTCCAAACCACTGGTAACGGTATCACGGCCAACACCACGAGATTTATGGTTGTTCCAACCTAAACCTTGCTCCTCGATTTCACCGCGCTCAGGCTCTGCACCAAGGTTAGCAGCATCGCCATTGCCGTGCGCTTTACCCACGGTATGCCCGCCTGCTGTCAACGCCACCGTTTCTTCATCGTTCATTCCCATACGCGCAAAGGTCTCACGCATGTCTTGCGCTGTTTTAAGTGGATCCGGTTTGCCATCAACCCCTTCAGGGTTAACGTAAATTAGGCCCATCATCACGGCAGCAAGTGGGTTTTCTAGATCACGCTCGCCAGAGTAGCGGCTGTTATCGGCATCACTTTCCGCAAGCCACTCTTTCTCTGCACCCCAGTAGATGTCTTTTTCTGGGTGCCAGATGTCTTCACGACCGAAGGCAAAGCCAAATGTCTTCAAGCCCATTGATTCGTACGCCATGTTACCGGCCAGAATCATAAGGTCAGCCCAACTGATTTTATTGCCGTATTTTTGTTTGATCGGCCAAAGCAGTCGGCGAGCTTTGTCTAGGTTGCCATTGTCTGGCCATGAATTAAGAGGAGCAAAACGTTGGTTACCTGTATCTGCGCCGCCCCGACCATCACCGATGCGATAAGTACCTGCTGAGTGCCATGCCATTCGAATCATTAAGCCGCCATAGTGGCCCCAATCCGCAGGCCACCAGTCTTGACTGTCGGTCATCAGAGCTTTCAGGTCGTGTTTCAATGCTTCTACATCGAGAGATTTTAAGGCTTCACGATAGCTGAAATCAGGATCCATTGGGTTGGTTTTTTGATCGTGCTGATGAAGGATGTCCAAATTGAGGGCGTTCGGCCACCAAGCTACGTTGGAGGAGTTAGAAGACGTTGCGCCGCCATGTATGACAGGACATTGACCACCAGTAGATATGTTTTTGTGTTCCATGATTTGCTCCTTGAGTGTCGCTGTAGTCACGGTTGTTACCTTATTCTTATTGTTTCGGTGACAATCGGATGTTTGCGTCGTCGAGGCGAGAACCATAATCGCCGCGAATTCGCCTAGTTGAAACCGTTATTCGGTTATCTGATACAGCAAAGAATAGAGCGCAATTGAGTTAAAAGAAATTTGTTACTAGCTATGTTATTGATAGGCATCATCTATCTTATTCAAGCTAGACAAGGAGGGGAGCAGTGGTAGGACGTGAGGCCATTCGATATGGCCTCACTTTAAGGGCTTAGCCGTATTGGACTTCCAGCTGTTCGGCTTTTTGCCAATTAGGGTGAGTCGCAAGTTGTTGTGCGTACTTGGCGATGTTTGGGTAACGCTCCAGTAGGCCAAACTTACCTAGAATGTCGACGATAAACGACATCATAATGTCGGCACCAGTCAGTTTGTCGGCAACTAAGTAACGTTTTCCTTCAAGTCGTTGATTGACGTAACCCATAACCTTGTCCAGCTCTACTTCAGCATAGTCGGCCAGGAAGTTGGTGGGTGCACCATCTTTTGCGACAAAGGTTTTCAACAGTAAAGGCAGCGCCGCTGAGCTTTCTGCAAAATGAAGCCATTGCAGATAGTCGAGGTGGTCATTGCTGCCAAGCGCCGGGGCGAGGCGATCCGCTGCGTATTTTGCGATCAGGTACTCGGTGATAGCGCCAGATTCCGTGATCACTTTTCCTTGTTCTTCAATCACTGGAGACTTACCAAGTGGGTGCACGGTTTTAAGCTCAGGCGGTGCGAGAAACGTCACGCTATCACGATGGTATGGAATCACTTTGTACTCAACGTCAAGCTCTTCAAGTAGCCAGATAATACGCTTAGAACGCGATTGGTTCAGGTGGTGGAGAATAATCATAGCAGGCTCCTTAAATCGGTTGATTGGTTTGAACGACAAGCTTGCCGAAGTTCTTGCCTTCCAGTAAGCCGATGAAAGCCTCCGGCGCATTTTCTAGTCCGTCAACAAGATGCTCGCGATAGTGGATTTTGCCTTGTGCAAGCCACTTCGTCATGTCTGCGGCGAACTCGCCGTAGCGGTGAGCGTAGTCATCAAAAATGATGAAGCCTTGCATCTTGATACGTTTAATCAACAGTTGCGCCATCAACATCGACATGCGGTCTGGGCCTTCTGGCAATGAGGTTGCATTGTATTGAGAGATTAGGCCACACAAAGGAATACGTGCCCCCGTGTTTAACAGAGGTAACACTGCGTCAAACACCTTACCGCCGACATTTTCGAAATAGACGTCAATCCCTTTGTCACAAACCTTCGCCAGTTGCTCTGCAAAGTCGTCCGCTTTGTGGTCGATACACTCGTCAAAACCCAGCTGAGTTTTTGCGTAATCACACTTTTCTGCGCCGCCAGCAACACCAACCACGCGACAACCTTTCAACTTACCGATCTGACCAACCATAGAGCCAACCGCACCTGTCGCGGCGGCTACAACCAGAGTATCACCTTCTTTAGGTTGACCGATGTCGAGCAGACCCATATATGCGGTGAAACCCGGCATACCCATAACACCGAGCGCGTAAGAAGGGTGAGACGGCTCCATTCCCATTTTGATTAGGCCTTCACCGTTAGATATGCCGTAATCTTGCCAACCCGTAAAAGCTAACACCCATTCGCCTTTATCGAAATTGTCATGCTTTGATTCAACAACCTGACACACAGTGCCACCCACCATGGTCTCATCAATCGCAACAGGGTCAGCGTATGATTTTGCATCGTTCATACGGCCGCGCATGTACGGGTCGAGTGAAAGGTAAACGCTGCGCAGTAGGATCTCTCCTTCATTCGGGCTTGGAATGTCAGCCGTTTCTATGCGGAAGTTGTCTGCCACTGGTGCGCCTTTTGGGCGAGAAGCAAGCACTATGCGTCGGTTTGTAGAGTCAGTCATGGAGAGGTTCCCTTGTATTAGACCAGTCGTCTAGTTGTTATTTCAAAAAATCCCGCCTAATCAGTTTAGGCGGGGTATTTAAGCTTGGAGTTTTTGTTTAGTGGTTGTCAGGCTCAACTCAAGGTTCACCTGGTCTTGCATCAACTTGTTGAGCAGGCTCGCACCTAGCCACTGTTGATAGAGCTGAGCGGCAGTTTGGCGACTATCTTGTTTGGCGATAGAGCCATCTGCTATGCCAGCCTCGATGGTGGCCGCGATAGCATTAATTATCTGCTCAGCACCATTTGCCAGCGAGACTCGCATTTTATCTGATAGATCCGAGACTTCCGCACTCAGTTTTACCACTAAACACTTATTCGCATTACACACGCCGTTTTCTAGTTGCAGCCAGCGAGAGAAATAATCCATTACGCAATCATAGCCTGACTTATCAGCTTGGCTGAGCACCGTGCTGATTCGTGCCATGTAACTGCGAAAATATTCTTCAATCAACGCTTCACCAAATTGCTCTTTGGATTTGAAGTAATGATAGAAAGAGCCTTTCGGCACTTCAGCGGTCTTTAGCAGCTCAGATAAACCAACGGCGGTAAAGCCTTTGTTGACGATAAGTTGATAACCAACGTCTAGGATATGCTGGCGTGTGTCGTGTGTTTTTGCGTTCATGGCCGCCACTTTAACGATAATTAGACCAGTCGTCTAGTGGTTTTTGATCCGGCGATGATCTTATGACTCGACGGAGGACTTCTGCTTAAGCGGCAAAATATCACTGGCTTTACTCGTTATTGGTTCCGGCTTTTTCGCGTTGGTGTGGATTGCCTGACTTCGCCCGTTGTCTTTGGCTTGGTACAAAGCGGTATCGGCGGCTTTCACCAACTCTTCTGGAGAGCCATTTAAATCGGGGAAGGTGGTAACGCCGATGGAGACGCCGAGTTGTCCCAATGACAGACCTTTCAGATCCAAGTGAAGCTCACGTACTTCGTCAACGATCTGATTGGCCAATTGTAGAGCATCATGGCTCTCTGTTTCTGGGCAAATGATGGCAAGTTCTTCACCGCCCAATCGACAGGCCACATGGGTGTCCAAAGTATTGCGAGTCAGCAGGTTGGCCACTTCTTTGAGGACGTAGTCACCCGCATCGTGACCAAAATTATCATTAAAGCGTTTGAAGTGATCCAAATCGAGCATGAGTAACGACAGTGGTGATTTGTCTTGATTGGCCTTAGACCATTCGCTGTCGAGCACTTCTTCAAAGTAACGACGATTGTAGAGTCCAGTTAACGGATCTCGCATCGCTTGAGAACGCAGTTTTTCTTGTAAGCTGAGGTTGGCGAGCGCAAGGCCAAGGTGCTCTGCGAGGGTAAATGCCAGTTGTTTGGTTTCTTCAGTAAGTGGCGCGTCTTGATGACCAAAATAGAGATGGAACATACCGACGGTATTGCCGTGAGCAGTCAGAGGGATACATAAGGTGGTGCCGTCGTCGTCAAGACCGGACATATGGTTACAAACTAGATTGTGGTGCTTTTCATGGGAGAGGTGGAATTTCCCTTTGCGCAACGACCAGCAGTCATTGGGCGCATACACCTTGCTGGCTGGCCATTCGCCACCCCAATCCAGTTTGATTTCCAATTGGTTGCGTGACTCGCGCATGATGGAAACCGCTCCGTTTATATCACCCAGTAGGCGAGGAATAATATCGGCGACAACAACTTGGGCCTCTTTGATGCTATTACAGGCTGCCAGCATGTTTGCCAATTGATGGAGAAGTTCGATTTCACGAGTACTCTTTTCAATTCGCAGCTCTTGCAGTTGTCTCTCGTGGGCAACCACCGCAAAAATCTTTTTATGGCTAAACCACGAAGAGCCGATGAGGACAGCAAAAGAACAGGCCATCAGCGCATAAAAAATGACCTCTAAATCGCGGGTCAGCCCGGTGAGAGAGGTCAACGGCATTGCAAGGCGAATCACGTACTTGGTGTCATGACCGTGTTCATCCTCTGGCAGTTCCAGCAATTTGGCAACGTAGAGTAAGTCTTGGTTAATGCTGTCACTGTGGCGTTTGGAGATACCCACCTCACCGGCCAGTGCGCTCACAATCTCAGGGCGTGAACTGTGATCGCCAAGCACACTGATTTCTCTGTTTGAGAGCTGCGAGTCACCTAGGACGCGGCCTCCACTGTGAATAACCGTAAATCGTTGGCCAAATCGAGATTGAGACAGGTTATCGATGAACGCGTCAATCTGAGGTTGAGGCATGTCGTACAAATCGAGTTGTTTATCGTGAACTTGATGAGCAACATCATCCAATAGGCTCGACATGTAGCCACTGACAATACGAGTTGTCCAAGACTCTAAGGTGTTATGAAAGTAGTAGCCTCCGACCATCATAGAGAGGGCAAGGGCGACAATAGGTAAGTACTGAAAGCGATTAAGAGACGTTGTCATTAAAGCCACACTTTTATAAAGGATATTGATTCAATTGAATTTTTTATTCTTTATATCAGTGTAGCTGCATATTGAGAGAGTTGACGATAACTCTAAACTTTGGAACTAGTGTCAAAGTTTTTGTGCCGCCCGTCGTCAAGGCGGCAGTGGCGCTAATTAGACCAACTCGTAGCTGATCTCGAAAAGCGTGTCGGTATCTGGGTAGATCTCACGGATAAGCTTCTTAAGCTTTAGCAGTTCGATGTACTCCTGCTCGGCATGAAACTCATTAATGTCATCAAAGTGCAGCGGTTTTACCGACAAGATTTTTACTTCACACACCTTTTGATCGGTTTCGAGCGTGTAAACCTCGACCTGCGTCCCCGGAACGTAATGCGATTCAGATTCATCACGGATAGTAATGGTCTTTTTACCCGATGCCACAAGCGGCGTCAGAAATTCAAAAAAGGTAATTTTGGTTGGGGCGCTCATGACTCTTCCTTAGGTTGACGCTTGTGTTTTGGTACATAGTTAAGAATAGAAATCGGCACTGGTTTGCGTGGCTTAAACCCTTCTACTTCTCTACGTTCAATAAGATGACCAAGGCGGCTTTCTATCATGCACAGGTTTTTGAAGTTATCTTTAGAGACAAATGAGATCGCCTCACCTTGGGCATCAGCACGACCTGTACGGCCAATACGGTGAACGTATTCATCGGCAGGGAAAGGTAAGTCGTAGTTGATCACTCGGCTTAAACCTTCAATATCGATGCCTCGCGCACCCACACCGGTGGCGATCATGTATTGAATCTTACCTGCTTTGAAGTCAGCAAGCAGCTGTTTACGAATGGCTTGGCTTCGTCCACTGTGGAATGCTTCGGCGGTTATACCACGCTTTTCGAGCTGGCTGGCCAGTTTCGCTGCGCCATGCTTTGTCTCGATAAAGATCAGTGCTTGATCCCAATCATTCTCTTTAATCAGGTGGCTGAGCAGCGCTGACTTCTTGTCTTTGTCGACCGTAATTAGCCACTGCTCAATGTTCTTTTTCGATGCTTGGTTGGCGGCGATTGAAATCTCAAAGGGGTCGTGCACTGCGGTTTTGGCAAGGTCACGTACTTTGTTAGACAAGGTCGCCGAGAAAAGGAGGTGCTGAATATCCGTTGGCAGACGATCTAAAATTTTGTTGATGTCGTCAATAAAGCCCATGTCGAGCATGCGGTCAGCTTCGTCCATCACCAAGATTTCGACTTCTTCGAAGTAAACTGCGCGCTTGCCGTAAAGGTCGAGCAATCGACCCGGTGTCGCGATCAGGATATCGACGCCATCGATTAAGGCTTGTTTTTGCGGCTTTTCATCGACACCGCCGTACATGGCCAGTGAAGTCAGTGACAGGTTTTGACCATACTGTTTCACTTTTTGATCGATTTGCTCGGCCAGTTCGCGAGTGGGAGCAAGGATCAATGCACGGATGCGCTTTTTGCGTTGGGTTTCACCCTTGGCGAGTTTCTCTAAAATCGGCAGAACAAAGCTTGCGGTTTTACCCGTCCCTGTTTGCGCAGCAGCAATTAGATCTTCGCCGTGCATAATGGCTGGAATGGCTTTGTTTTGGATGGTCGTTGGCTTGGCGTAACCTAGAGACTGAATGGCATCAGTGATGGGTTTACTCAGGCCCAGTTTAGAAAAAGGCATGGTGACACTCTGTATTAATCGTGGTGGGTGCATTGACCCTGAAATTGGCTGTGAGTGTAGCATGAAGCCAGACAACTGATTAGTTTTGTTTTAGCCGCTGGTCTGTTTTTCTAGGTACCAATGGCCTTTGCATGGACCATTGGTTAAAAACCAATCCCCATTGATTCGTTCACGCCCAGCAATGCCTTTAAATCGGTAATCCCATTGGCGGTTGCTGGCGAACAAGAGCAGCTCGCCGGTTTGTTGCTCAACCCAGCCTCTTAGCGGTGTGCCGTTGTAAGTTAAAGTGAAGGTTGCAAAGCCATTTTCAATTTTTCCGCTTATCGTGGTGCGTTCACAAAGGTTGTTGCCAGTGACGTCTACTCTTCTGCCTAGCCAGGTGCCATCGTGAGTCTCTGAGACATTGAAGTTTGGCGAGTCAGGTAACCTGGGAAACGAGTCAGGGTTGCTAGAACCAAATAAGTTGGCTTGCTGACCAAATACGACAAACACAACAAAGCAAACGGCTGTGACGATTAACCCGCGGCGCTTCATTGAGTATCCTTGGTGATGATTTCGGTGGTGATCTGAGATTTCACCGAGTTTGCGATAAAGCAGTGCCTGTGGGCGAGATGATGCATTTTTTTTAGCTGTTCATAACTGGGTTGCTTCGCGCCACTAAAGACGATTTCAGGACGCAAGGTAACTTGAGTCACAGATGTGTAGCCTTGGTCGTCGTCTTTCATCACGCCAACCGCATTATCCTCATAGGAATCAATCACATAACGTCGTTTGGCGGCGATTCCGAGAAAGGTCAGCATATGGCAACTTGATATCGCGGCGATAAACGCTTCTTCTGGGTCGACGTTCTCTTCAACCGAATAAGGCAGAGGAACGACATGAGGCGAGGATGAAGCAGGAACAGTCACCCCTCCATCAAAGTGCCAAGTGTGGCCGCGACTGTACTGATTGTCGTCAAAGGGTTCATTATCGGTGCGAGTCCAACGCACGGTAGCAAAATAATCTGACATGTTCGTATCCGTGA
This sequence comes from Vibrio sinaloensis DSM 21326, assembly GCF_000189275.1. Taxonomy (GTDB): domain Bacteria; phylum Pseudomonadota; class Gammaproteobacteria; order Enterobacterales; family Vibrionaceae; genus Vibrio; species Vibrio sinaloensis. The sequence goes on from NZ_AEVT01000006.1 coordinate 128,414, forward strand.
ACTGAAGATAGCTCGATGTTATCTCGCTTGAGGGTTTGCTGCGATATATAGTGAAAAGTCGGCAATCAAAGGCCGACTTATGTCACAAGGCGAAAGTGAGGTTTGGATGGAAACGCTTGTAGGCCTAGAACTCAGCGTCGACCTGAAACGTCATGCGCTCTTTAGAGTAAGGGTGGTCTATTTCCAAACGCTCGGCGTGCAGATGCAATCGGTCTGCTTTGTTACCATACAGAACATCGCCCACCATAGGCATATTCAGGCCAAGGTGATGCGCGCAGTGGACTCGTAACTGATGAGTACGACCGGTGAGCGGATACATGTACAGTTTTGAGCGCTTGTCGATGGTTTCAATTAGCTGCCAATGCGTTTTCGCTGGCTTGCCGTGCTGCTCACACACTAACTGTCTTGGCCTGTCTTCTGGATCGCCTCGCATAGGCAGGTCGATATCACCACTTTGCGCTGACACTTCGCCTTCCAGCAAGGCCACATAACGCTTTTTCACGCTGCGCGAAATGAACTGTTTCTGCAGGCTCTTATTAGCGCGGCGAGTCAAGGCAAAAACCAGCAACCCAGAGGTCGCCATATCCAAACGATGGATGACAAACGGACCTTCAACGTCGGGATAAAGTGCTTGCAGGCGCGTGTACGCCGAGTCAGAAATGGTTTTCCCCGGTACAGAAAGTAAACCGGACGGTTTGTTGACCACCACCATGGCGTCATCGGAGTAGAGGATCTGTAGTTCTTTATCCTCTGCCCAATTTTCCTCTAGTGGGTTGTCATCCACTTCCATGCCCGACAGCATATGACCCAGTATTGGTTGACATTTACTGTTACAAGAAGGGTAGTACTGCTTGTGCTGGCGAATCTCCGACTTTGGCGATACTCCCCACCAAAATTCCGCTAGCGCTAGCGGTGTGTAACCGTGTTTAAAAGCAAAATGGAGTAACTTAGGTGCTGCGCATTCACCGGCTCCCGCTGGTGGTGTCGGGCTGGTGGTTGGAGCAAAAATTGCTTTGAGAGACTTTTCATCTTTACGTATGTTGTAAAACCGATACTGCTCGAACAGCTTGTTTTGCAGCTGGTTTGATCCGTGCTTGCGCTGCTGTTTAATCGAGTCGATATGATTTGTCAGCTCATTCAACTGGTTGGAAACGTCTGCGATCTTTTGGTCCCATTCCTGTTTGAGGTACTTAAGCACATTCTTTTCCGCCACGCTTTGTTTAGCCAGATCATCCAGAGCCAGGTTTAACTCATCGCCTGCTAGGTTTTGCTCTGCGTGTTTTCGCTGCTGCTTACGTTCAGCTCGACCTTTAATCATCAGTTCGCGCTGAGTTTGCTCTGTTTGCTGATAGTCACATTGATATTGGGCTAGCTGTTGCTGCAGCGCATGGAGCTTTGGGTTGGCTTGTAGCTGTTTCACTTGATCATTGAGTTTCGTGATCTCAGCTAAGTCAGCATGGAAAAAGCTCTCTTCTGCCAACATGTCGAACACAGGCGGTACAAAGCCCGGCAGGAGGTTTTGATCGGCAATTTTACCAGAGAAGGCGGAAAAGAAGCCCAACTCCCCTTTGGGTGAGCGCACCAATAATACGCCAAACATCTTACCTATGCCGTCTTGATGACCTGTAAGGCCAAAATCATGCTGCCAGTCGGTTTGGTGACTCAAATGTGCTTGCAACTGCTCAGCGGCTAAGACACACAGTGGGTGCGGCTGATAGTAGAATGGAAAGGTAAACTTTTCTGGAAGCGCTACTCCGTCTATTTGGGTATTAAAACGCGTAAACAGTTGTTCCGGTTGGTGCATGGACAGGTTCACTACAGGCAAAATCACAGGGGCGTGATTTTACCTGTTTGTGAGGCGATTGCTAGTCTAGCGAATATAGTTGATGTTGGCGCTGATGTACCAGTGCTCTACCTTGCCATCGCCTTTTTCAACCCAGAGATCATTATCAAAATGTTTTACTCGACCTTTGATGCTCAGGCTTAGCTTATTGTCGACCACATTATCGACCGTTAAGAAAGGATCAGAGCTGATCAAGAAAGGTTCAACACCTTCGATACTGGCATCTTTAGCAATTAAGAAGTAATGATTCAGCTTACCATCTTGCGGCTTGGTCGAGATCGCCTTGTAACCGACTAAGCGATAGTTTTCGCCCACTTCTTGGTTGGTAATTTCGCTACCTAATCGTACATGCGTTGGGATAAACACATAAGCAAGTAGTGCGGCAATGACCACTAGCGCACCGAGAAGTGACAGTTTCAATTTAGACATGGATTTAATTCAATAACCAATAAAGACAGAAGTTTACCACAAGCTCGCCACTTTATAGCCAGAAGCGTGTTGCGTTTATTATTACCTCAGTGCAACAATAAGAGAGGGTTGAACAAGTATTTGATGGATAAATGTAATGGCGAATTGGGAAGGGGTCAGTGAGTTTGTCGGTGTCGCAGAGACGCAATCTTTCACCGCGGCGGCGAAAAAACTTGATACTTCAGTCGCGCAAGTTAGCCGTCGAATCTCGTCGCTGGAAGAGCGGCTGGCGGTGAAGTTGTTTAATCGAACCACGCGACGAGTCTCGCTCACCGAAGCGGGTCAACTTTACTATCAGCAGTGTAAACAGTTAGTAGAAGGTTTAGAACTGGCGGAGCTGGCGGTCACCCAGATGCAAAGTACGCCGAAAGGCCTGTTAAAAGTGACCGCTCCCGTGACGTTTGGTGAGCAACAACTTGCCCCTTTGCTGCATCAATTTCTCGAACGTTATCCGCAAGTCGATCTGGATTTAATGCTCACCAACCAAAAACTCGATCTGATCGAGATGGGCGTAGATGTTGCTATTCGCCTAGGCCGCCTACAAGACTCGAGCCTGATAGCTAAACGTCTGTCGAGCCGTCAGTTATTTGTTTGTGCTAGTCCAAGTTATTTAGAGCAGTATGGAGAACCGCATACCTTGTCTGAACTCAGTCACCACCAGTGCTTAGTTGGCTCGGTCGATTACTGGCGTTTTCGCGACAGCAAGAGTGAGAAATCCCTTCGTGTCTCTGGGCGAATTCACTGCAATTCTGGTTACGCGGTACTGGATGCGGCTATTCGAGGCTTAGGGTTGGTTCAATTGCCCGATTACTATGTGCAACCAGCGTTGGAGTCTGGTGAGTTGGTTGAAGTGCTGAGCAACTATCGTGATGAGAGAGAGGGGATATGGGCTTTGTATCCTCAAAACCGCAATTTATCCCCAAAAGTTCGTTTGTTGATTGACTACTTGGCTGAGCAGCTTAGTTAGCCTGTTCACTGGCATCTTGCTGCTTGATCGCTTTGTGGCCATCCTCATAAACCCCTTGCTTCCAGTAACTGCTAATGTAAATGTATTCGCGGTCCACGTTGTGCTCATTACGAAAGTACTGACGAAGCGCACGCATCGAATCAAATTCACAAGCACACCAGACAGAGACTTGGCCTTCTAACCAAGGTTGGCGCTTGGCGGCATCTTGTAACGATTCTTGAGTGACCCATTCGATCTCCATACCCGCTGGAGCTTCAAGCGTTTGTATATCATCTTCAGTCTGAACCTGAATCACAGCATAACCTTGTGCGTCTTGCGGCAGGCGCTGAATCTTCGCCGATAGCGCGGGTAAAGAGGTCATGTCGGCGGTCATAAAAAACCAGTCGGCATCAATGTTCATATTTTGAATGGTACCGGGACCTGCGATATGAATCGTATCCCCCTGTTTTGCTGCCATCGCCCAGCGAGCGGCAAAGCCACACTGCTGATCTTCGGTGACATGTTTTACAAAATCGACCTCAATTTGTGACTGGTTAGGGTCAAAGCGGCGAATCGTATAGGTACGCATTACAGGACGGCTATTTTCCGCTTGCTGAGACAGATCGGTTCCACCGACTTGATTGAACAGTAGCTTGATGTAGCCACCTTCGCAATCGAGCGGAAAGTCAGCCAGCGCCTCACCTTGTAGGGTGATGCGCTGCATATTTGGGGTAACGGAAAATGTATTGGTAACGGTGACAAGCTTGGCTGAAGGTTTTTTCATTTTCTACTCAATAGTTATTCTTATTCTCAATTAGAGTAGCAGTGAAAAGATAAGTTCAGAAGCTTCTTTAATTAAATTTACACTCCGTTAGGAAGTCACAACATTGGCACAGTAGAACCAATCAACAACACCGCCATGGCGAGATTAAATGCGCGCACCCTTTTGGCGGAGGTTAACCAGCGTTGTAACTCACGTCCTGCAAGCACCCAAAAGCTGCACGACGGCATATTCACGAGCATAAACATCGCGGAAATGATCAACAGCTCATGCCAGTTTCCAGATCTACTGTAGATTGCTACAGAACTGAGTGCCATCGACCAGCCTTTCGGGTTGACCCACTGAAATGATGCCGCACCGAGGAAAGTCATTGGTTTGAAGTCATCACTGGTTTCCGCTTTCCCTGAGCGGGCGATCTTGAGTGCAAGATAAGCTAAGTAAGCAAGGCTAAGCCACTTTAAAATGGTATGAGAGATAGGGTAGGCATTGAATACGCCGATTAAGCCCAGCCCCACCAGTAGAACCATCAGCCCGAATCCTAAGGTAATCCCCAGCATGTGTGGCAGGGTTCGGTGGTAGCCAACATTGGCCCCTGAGGTCATCAACATTAGGTTGTTTGGCCCGGGAGTAAAAGTAGAAACAAAGGCAAACATCGCCAACGCACTTAGTTGTTGTAATTCCATATTGGCTCCTCAATGTATACAACGGATGAATTGATGTGTTTGACCGGTCAAGAATTAGTTTAAGTAGATTGATGCACAATTTTGTGTTTTTATTCGAACTAAACCCTATTTATTTGCAACAAAGGTGCGCTATGGACAGGTATGAAGACAGAATATTGCAAGAGCTGAAACGAGACGGCAGAATTTCTAATGTTGAGTTGGCAGAGCGAGTTGGATTATCGCCTTCAGCAACGCTGCGTAGGGTGCAAGATCTTGAGAAGCGTGGGGTGATCAAAGGTTATCGCGCGATATTGGATAATTCCCAGCGCGGTGTGGGCTTTATTGCTTATGTATCCATTGGCTTGGCGAGCCACCGCAAACAAGCGCAATTGGAGTTTGAAGAGCATGTGCGTTTTGTCGATGAAGTGGTTGAATGCCATAACATTACCGGAGCCAACGAGTACCTTTTGCGTGTAGAGACTCAAGATCTAGCCAGTTACAAAACCTTTCATGCTGATGTGTTGGGTGAGTGTGTTCAAGTGCAATCCATCTCGACCATGGTGGTTATGGATTCTCCGAAAGATGATAGATAGGTTATTGTTTATACGAATAATTTTGTAACAATCATTGATTGGTGAATGGGCTTCCAATTATCGAACACGCTAAATTCATTTTTGTTTTCCATCAAAGTTATTGATCCTAAATTGATTTATAACGTGGTTGCATACTGAGTTGTATGCATACCATCCGCTCTATTACGATTCTATATTCTATAAACCGCACAGTTTTTGTGGACTAGATCACAAAATGTGATAGACTTCGCGGCCTAAATCTTTGTGGGAATATTCCCAGTTCAAGGAAGACTCAACCAATCTGATTGAGAACACTAATGCAATTATCTTTAAAAAACTTGTCTATTCGAACGCAGGTTCTTCTGCCTGTACTTTTCACCACGTTTGCCCTGTTCATCGCCCTTTGGCTGACCAAACACAATCTTGAAGCTGAGCAACGTGTCATCTCTGAAAACACAGACTCTTTGGTGTTTTACAAAGATACCTTGGCAAAGATTGACGATCAGGTTTACCCAATCCGAATCAATGCGGTTTACGCGATCTACGATGCCAATCGTCGTAGTGCATTTGCGAATGAACTGAACCGTGCCATGCAGCAAATCGATAAAGACCTAGACTCGATTACTGAGAAGAAAACCTTTAGCGCTGATGTTGTTAAGGTTCGTTCTGCCATCGAGAACTACATTCAGTACTCCAACCAAGGTGTTACGCTGTTTAACCGTTACGATGCGGGCTCTGCAACACAAGCGGAGTACGATCGCTTTATTGGCCAGTACCGCACCGCGGGTAATGAAATGGTTGAAGCGATCAATACCTTATCGAAGAAGGTTAACGATTTGACAACGCGCGCAATGGACCAAAGCGCGGCGGAAAACGCCAAAGTGAAAAACATGGCCACCATGTTAGTGTTGGCGGTTTTGGCTATCTCGCTACTAGTGGCGTGGATCTTATCTGGCATGATCGTTACTCCAGTGCAGAAACTACAAGGTGTGATGCGTGAATTAGCGAAGGGTAACTTATCGGTACGTGCCGATGCCGATGGTGAAAACGAGATCGCCCAACTAAGCAAAGACGTGAACGTGACCGCAACTCAGTTGCACAACACAGTTGAAGAGCTAACGCGCATCAGTGAAGAAGTGGCTTCTGCGGCAACCGAGTTGGCAGCCGTGATGACTCAATCGCAAGCTAACGCACAGCAAGAGCTTGCCGAAATTGAACAAGTTGCCTCGGCGGTAAATGAATTATCAAGCACAGCAGACAACGTGAGTGATAACGCTCAAGTAGCCGATTCAACCGCACGTGAAGCGAATCAACTAGCAAACTCTGGACTAGAAATTTTCGCTGAGAGCACTCAAGCGAGTGAGCAAATGGGTACCGCTCTTAACGAAGCTGCGCAAGTAGTGCTTAACCTCAAAGAGCAATCAGAGCAAATCAATGATGTGATTGAAGTGATCCGCGGTGTCTCTGAGCAAACTAACTTACTTGCATTAAATGCGGCTATCGAAGCTGCTCGCGCAGGAGAGTCGGGTAGAGGTTTTGCGGTTGTCGCTGATGAAGTGCGTATGCTGGCGGCGCGTACTCAAGAGTCGACAGGTGAAATCCAAGCGATTATCGAAGAGCTGCAAAAACAGTCTGGTCTTGCGAATGACAGCATGCAGCTTAGCCTAGAGATGCTGGATAAGAACAACGAATTGTCTCAGCAAGCGAACAGTGCACTGCACGGCATTACAGATTCCGTAACCAACATCAACGATGCCAATACGCAAGTCGCAACAGCGGCGGAGCAACAATCACAAGTGACGCAAGACATTAACCGTAATGTGGTGAACATGTCTGAGCTCGTCAACCAGAACGTATCTGGTATCTGCCAGAGCGCGAGTGCGAGCGAAGAGTTGTCTTCATTGGCAGAGAAGCAAAAAGCACAGTTGGCATTCTTCAAGCTGTAATTGAACGCTCGCTATTTAGGGCATTAAGTTTGAGCAGAAGGCGTTTTCGTCTTCTGCTTTTTTGTATTTGTTACTCGCTGCTAATGCGGTTCTTAACAAAAATCGTGATAATTGCCAGATCTAGGTAGCTAAATGGATGGCAAAAATGTCGAGTGAAGCACACTCAGATTGACTAAATTGAACAGTTTGCTGACTTACTGTGCACAACATTAAGCGAAAAGGATTGCGCAAACGTTTTTGTGGTTTTGATTAAGTGATTGTTTTATAGAGGAATAAATAGAAATTGAGTCGAATGACTCGGGATTAGGTATGCAACTTAACCGAACTGTATCATAAAAAATTTGCAAATATCAGTCTTGCGGGAAATAAATCACGACCTATAATGCTGAAAACCGGAGCGTCTGCCAACGCTCCGGTTTTTTTGTGTCCGAAGAACAGTAATCGCGTCTGCCAACGTTTTTACTACGCAATTTTTCAGTGGCACTTACAGTAATGAATCAAGGAAATGCACAATGCGTATCGAACAAGAACTTAAGTTAGGTTTTAAAGATGTACTATTTCGCCCTAAGCGATCAACACTGAAAAGCCGTTCTCAAGTTGAATTAACCCGCGAGTTTACATTCAAGCATAGCGGTCGTCAATGGTCTGGTACTCCGGTTATTGCAGCCAACATGGATTCAGTAGGTAGCTTCGAAATGGCGAAAGCGCTGGCTGAACACGGCGTAATGACAGCGATTCACAAGCACTACACCGTAGAGCAGTGGGCTGAGTTCGTTCAATCTGCTGATAAGAACACGCTAAACAATGTTTTTGTTTCTACAGGAACATCAGACGCTGACTTCGAGAAAACGAAGCAAGTAATGGCGTTGTCTGAAGAGTTGATCTTCATCTGTATTGATATTGCTAATGGCTACTCTGAGCACTTAGTGGAATACGTAGAGAAAGTTCGCGCAGCCTTTCCAGACAAAGTGATCTCAGCAGGTAACGTAGTGACAGGCGACATGTGTGAAGAGCTTATCCTAGCGGGTGCAGACATTGTTAAAGTTGGCATTGGCCCAGGTTCAGTTTGTACCACTCGCGTAAAAACAGGTGTAGGTTACCCTCAGCTTTCAGCGATCATCGAATGTGGTGATGCAGCACACGGCCTTGGCGGCATGATCATCGGTGACGGCGGCTGTTCATGCGCGGGCGATGTTGCAAAAGCATTCGGCGGCGGCGCTGATTTCGTTATGCTAGGCGGCATGCTTGCAGGCCACGAAGAGTCAGGTGGTGAAATCATTCAAAAAGATGGCGAAACCTTCATGAAGTTCTACGGCATGTCTTCTCAGTCTGCAATGGACAAGCACTCAGGTGGCGTCGCTAAGTACCGCGCTGCTGAAGGTAAAACCGTACTATTACCATATCGCGGCAGCGTTCACGGCACTATCTCAGACATCCTTGGTGGTGTACGCTCAACGTGTACCTACGTAGGCGCAGCAAAGCTTAAAGAGCTAACGAAGCGCACGACGTTCATCCGCGTACAAGAGCAAGAGAACAACGTGTTTGGTAAAGAGAAGTAATCTGGTTCCCCGGAAAAGTCTCAAAGAAAGCTAAAGCTGACTAAGAGAAAGTTCTCATTGAAATCGCTTTGAGCATTCTATTTAACGGTCGAACTAAACACCCACACTATACTGAGCGTTTTCTGTGTGGGTGTTTTCTAGCAAACGAGCGATTTGTTTTATTGCTATCTACTCACGCTTAAACGTTATGAATTCCAATCTACCTTGCCGTCTCCCTCATTCATCGAATCGATTCAGCCTTACAAAGCTCTCCTTATTCTAACCTTGCGATGTATTGCCGATCTTAATTTAGATTGAAAGCTACAAAGAAAATATACAATTAATCCAATTAGATACTATTGTTTGATAAGCAGGCTCTTATCAAGTTGGGTAAACAATAGTGAAACAAAACATAAAGCCCCTACCAATACACATACACCTCACTGTCGTAATCCTGTTTATTGTTGTCATCGCATCGGGAGTTCAGATTTTTGTTACCAATAAAGGACTCTCGACACTTATTTCAGAGGCAAACAGTAAGCTGTTCGATCGTATTGAACTTGAGACACGGTACAAGCTTAACAGCCATTACAATACCGCGTTTTCTGCGTTAAGCTCTTTTGCTCACAATGACAGCAATCAAGCAATGACTCTTGAAGAAAGAGAACAGTTATTGCCAAAGATCACTTACCTCCTAGATCAGTTCCCACACATCGTTTCTTATTCTTTTTACTATCCTACTGGTGATCTTTTTAGAGTTATTCATCTCGATAACAAAACGGTACGCCAAAGCTTAAAGGTTAACCCAAACACTCAATACTTGCTTATACACAGGAAAGACGAAGCCTTGTATACCAAAGGGCTCGATAGAGAGTTTCTAGAAACGCACTCTGTAGAATTAGATGTTGCTCGGTTATTAAGCGATACACCGGATTGGGAAAGCTTGGCGGCCAATAGTTCCAACAAGGTGTCTAAACCGATGCATATTCTGGGGAAAGATTCGCTTGGAATTACTGTTTTCAGAAGGAGTGACGAGGGTACTGTTGTTACTGCTGGAGTGCTATTGGAAGATTTGCAATCTTCTTTAAAGGACACCCTAACTACTGATTCATCATTGAGAGCTTTGTATAACGATGACGGTGATATTTATGCCATGACTTCAAATCAAGGCTTGAATGAGCCCCAAAATCCGGCCATCGATGATTTGAAAAACGAAGTGCTGCTAAAACTCTTAGGTGATGAGAAACGGCAGAGTCAACGAGTGTTGGGAGAGTTCGAATTTGAAGGGGAACGTTGGCTTGGGAAGGTTGTTACAATTAGGCCATTGAATAGTGAACATGTTCACCTGTTAATGGCAACTCGAACCGCAGACTTGTTCGATACCGGTTTACTCATCAAAACACAAACGATCTACGCTTCTCTACTGGTCCTCATTGTCATGTTGCCAGTCGTTTATTTGGTATCCAAGTATATTTCTAAACCAATACAAAGAGTTACAAAAAAAGCGTTGGAAATAGAGCGCTTCAGGTTTGATGAAACCTCTTTAGACGACAGTTTAATCCGAGAAATTCATGATCTGAACCATGCGCAGATGTCGACGCAAGAAACTATCAAGCAATTTATTTCTTTGACTAACAATATTGCGAGACAAGAAAATTTAAACGACATGCTCAGATTAGTATGTCGAGATACCGCTCATGCTGTAAGTGCGGACGGAGTGTTTCTCTACTTGTTAAATATCGAGACAAAAAGCTTGGTTCCAAAGTTTATTTGGTGGGAAGGAATGGATGATAGCAAGTTGCAGGCGAAGGATGTCCCCGTTTCAGATGCAAACCGTTTTATTCAAGAAATTTTTATCGCTAAGAAGCCAACCATATTCAATGTAAATGAGCTCCCCCGCATAGGTCTTCAGTGGGATAAAGAAGATAAAGCGGAGATAATTTGCATACCGCTTTCATCACGTTCAGGAGAGGTCATCGGTTCTTTTGGCGTTTTGTATAAGAATGGTAGAGCGGAAGAACGTTATGAACAGTATGCTGATTACCTAAAAACGCTGTTAGGTTTTACCTCTGTAACTATAGAAACACACAGTATGCTTGACGATCAAAAAGCCTTGCTAGACTCCTTTATTCAAGTATTTGCCGGCTCTTTAGATAAAAAATCTCCATACACGGGGAATCATTGTCAAAGAGTTCCTGTAATTACACAGTGGTTAGCACAAGCTGCGCATCAATCCAAGAAAGAGGTGTTTCGGCACTTTAACCTCACGAGCAAGCAATGGGATGAGCTGAAGATGGCAAGTTGGTTGCACGATTGCGGGAAAATAACTACTCCAGAGCATGTCGTCGACAAGGCTACAAAACTTGAAACCATATACGATCGTATCCATGAGATAAGAATGCGATTTGAAGTACTAAAAAGAGAAAGTGAAATTAGCCTGCTCAAAAAGAGTATTCCTCATTTGCCAGATGAATATCATGAGCAGTTAAAACAGCTGCATACAGAAATTGATAAAGACTTTGAGTTTATCGCAAATCTTAATCTTGGCAGTGAGTTCGTTGATGGCGAAGCTCTTGAGCGTCTTCACGAGATCGCCAACAAGACATGGACACGAACTCTAAGTAAAACTTTGGGTATATCTTGGACTGAAAAACAACGCTATGAAGAGGATGTTGAATTTCCTGTCAGTGAGCCGCTATTGAGTGATGGTCTAGAGCATATGATCCCCTGGGACTTTCCTCCAACTCAAGAAGAAAGATTTACTTTAAAGCCAACAACTTATCAAGCTAACTTGGGGGAGGTGTATAACTTATCTATTCAGCGTGGGACCTTAACCGATGAAGAAAGGTTCATTATTAACGATCATATCATTCAAACTATTAAAATCCTCGAATCGCTACCTTTCCCGAAACATATGAGTAATGTAGCCAAGATTGCTGGTGGGCATCATGAAAAAATCGATGGGACGGGTTATCCTCTGGGGCTAAAAGGAGAGGATATGCCTACAGCGGCTAAGATTATGGCAATTGCAGATGTATTTGAGGCTCTAACAAGTGCGGACCGACCTTATAAGAAAGCGAAATCATTGTCAGAGTCAATTCGAATCATGAGCTTTATGGTAGAAGACAATCACCTAGATAGAGACCTGTTCGAGCTTTTTCTAACGTCTGGAGTGTATAAACGTTTTGCCGATAAATTTATGTGCTCAAGTCAAATAGATACTGTTGACATTAAGCAGTATGTTCCAAACTAGGCAAGGATGGCTCTAGTTTTTTTAGTTTAAATTCAGCTTGTTACCTTGCGCAACATGAAACTATGTACCAATCTTATTTCATAAGCTCGGATAAGGATTGTATATGGCTGTTACGTCAGTAAAAAACAGAGGAGTAGTGGTGCAAGTTTTACTGCCTTCTTTACTCATTAACCTCCTGTCATTAGCCGTTCCTTTAACGGTCCTCCAGATCTACGATCGAATACTCCCTAACCAAAGTTATGGAACCGCAACATTGTTAATTGCTGGTGCATTATTAGCAGTAGCTATGGAAGCTCTAATACGCTTTGTTCGTACTTGGTTGCTTTCTGCAGCTGCGAGCAACACTGAGAAAGCAACGTATCAAGCAATTGCGACCAAAATTACCAAGGCACCCCCACGCCAGATTCGTCAAGTAGGAGTAGGTGGAGTTGAAGAGGGGCTAGGTTCTGTATCCAAGGTGAAAGATTGGTATTCAGGCGGCGTGGTCGCTGGCTTTATCGACTTGCCATTTGCGCTAATCTTTTTAGGTTTAGTTGCTTATATCGGTGGTGAGCTGGTTGCGATACCAATAGCGGTTTGGCTATTTACTCTTGGCATTGTTTGGATCTCATCTCAAAAAGTAAAAGTGCTAAGTGAACATGCTTCAGTCCACGAACAGCAAAGAAAAGCCTTCTTGGTTCTCATGATTCAAACAATTCAGGGTATTAAACGTCAAGCGATAGAATCTCGCATTTTTAGTCAATTTAAGTTACTTAACCACTATCGTTCTCAGTCTAAAGCAGAAGAAGAAAAACGAAATGCATTTGCACAAGAATGCATTCAATTAGCGGCGCTCGCTACATCGGTACTTTTGGTCATTGCTGGGAGTTTATGGGTGTTAGACGGTGAACTGACAACCGGAGGATTGGCGGCGTGTTCGATTTTGTCGGGCAGAGCTGTCGCCCCATTGAGTGCTCTCGTTGGTGTTAGAATCAAGCTCAACTCAATTCATACAGCTAACCAAGCGATTGAAAATCTTAGCCATCTAGATAGTCCGAGTGATCAAGATACTCATCATCAAGCTTTTGAAACTCTAGCATTTCAAAACATTGTTATAGAGCGTTACGGTAAGACACATCAAGTAAGTTTGGAGGCAAGTCAAGGCCAGTTGATATTGTTAGACAGCGAAGACCGCCATGTCAGTAGCCATATGCTGTCATCAATGGCGGGAGTTGATGAATTAGTCTCTGGTGACATCAAGCTAAATCAAAACCCTATAAATACAGAGCAATTGAGCTCATTGATTGCCTTCTGTGGCGCAAAAGCTCAGCTAGTATCTGGCACGATATTGGACAATTTATGCGGCTTTAACCCAGAGCATACCAATAGGGCAAATGAATATGCGAAGCGTCTTGGTTTAACGAAAGAGATAACGCGACTCCCTGAAGGGCTTGAGACTCGAGTTGGACACTCGAGTGCAGCGTTGCTGAGTATGGGGAACTTAAAAATGCTAAACATTGCCGCTCAGCTTGCGAGCGGCAAACCTATAGTGATGTTAGAACGACCAGATACTTCGCTTGACCTCGATGCACTAGGTAAACTGATAGAAGTGATCGAACAGGATATTAAACAAGGGCGGTCCATTGTCATGGTCACGCATTACTCTAAATTACGTGAATTAGCGAACCAAATTATCGAAGTGCAGCCATCACTGACAGAAGGAGAGGCAGCATGAATCGTATTGAAAAACAATGCTTGTCGGCTCTTAATCGACTTGAGGTAAACGCCAATATCCAGTTATTTGCACGCCAATGGATAGAAGAAAATGGTGTTAACTCAATTGAAGATGTTTTCGCTCTATTTGATCGCTTACTATTGCCTTATCACCTTGTTCCTGACGTCAAACGTATCGGTGAACACCGATTGCTGATGGCCGTATGCGCGGAAGATGACATCTTGCTTGGTGATTTGATATCTGGGCATTTTGAAACCGCGGATGGGCAAGAGGTGAGTGCTCAGTTTTTTATCGTTATCGAAGGCAGCCCAATTGAGAAATCTTCCGCTGACTGGGTGGGTGAACGCCTACATGCATTTCGACCTATTCTCCCAAAGCTTTTACTGGTCAGTTTCATCACCAACTTATTTGCCTTGTCCATTCCATTGATTACGATGTCTATCTATGATCATGTGATCGGTGGCGATGCAGGGCATGAACTGCAAGGCATTGCGATTGGTGCGGGTTTGCTTTTCGCTATGATGGGATTGTTACGAACCTTGCGTAGTCAAGTTTTTGCAACGGTGTCAAATCGTGTAAGCCGAGAAATATCACAGTCGATAGTTCAAAAATTACTGCGTAGTAGCTATACACAAAACCAACAGACCCCTTCTTCTAGCCAACAAAATCAACTTGTTTTGTCAGAGCGAATTGCAGGCATGCTATCAGGACCTTTAGGAAACGCACTGTTCGATTTGCCGTTTGTGCTCATGTTTGTAGTTGCGATCGGAATATTAGGTGGTTGGCTAGTTTTGGTGCCGCTGTTTTCTTTAACACTCTACTATATGTTGGCGAAGCGCTCGATTCACGCTAGTAGTAAGCGTTCAATGCAGTCGACGGTTGCAGGTACTAACCGTCAAAATATGGCGAATGAGCTCTCATCGAAACTGGCGTTTATTAGAAGTTCAGGCTTTGCTAGTAATTGGCTTCAGCGTTTTGACAAGGCGAACTTTTTAGCCTCTAAGGTGTCTTTTTCGCAATCGGTATTGCAGAGTCGTTATACCTCCGTTTACTACTTCATAAGTGTCAGTTCAACACTGGCTATTATGGGGTTGGGTATTGGACTTATTTTTGAAGAAATAATGACACCTGGAGGCCTGATAGCATCAATGATGCTTATATCTAAAGTCACGGGGCCGGCTCAACTGCTGGCGAACAGTGCAATGCGTTTTAATAGCTTTAACCAGTCTAAGTTACAAATAAATCACTTACTCTCGCAATCCTCTGAACGAGAGTTTAGTTATCAACATCACCCATTACCTCAACATGCTCCAAGCTTAAAATTCGAACAAGTCACCTTACGTTACCCTAAGCAAGTGCGACCAGCGTTGAGTGGAATTAGCTTTGATGTTCAAGCCGGGGAAGTTGTAGCGATTACTGGGCCTTCTGGAAGTGGTAAATCTGCTTTATTAGAAGTGTTATCCGCCCTTCAGCCTATTCAGAACGGAATGGTTGAGGTCGAAGAGGTCAACTTGGTGCAATACGATCCTCAACTCTACCGCCACTGGTGTTTCATTCGAGCTGCGTATCCAGATTTGTTGACCTTAAGCATTAAAGACTGGCTGAAAGATGGCCACAACGTGTCACAAGAGAAAATGCTTGAGGCCATTGAAGCGGTTGGAGGAGGAAACTGGTTTAGGAGTCTGGAGCAAGGGTTAGATACTCCGATTAGTAGTATTGAACCAGATAGTTTGTTCGATCTGTTGTCAGGCAGCGTCGCGCAAATATTGATTGACGCTAAAGCGCTAGTGTATGACTACAAACTTTATATTTTGGATAACCCTGTGCCGGATTATCATCCGCGAGCCAAGCGTGTATTTAGAGATTTTCTGATGGCTAAAAGTGGTCGTGCGACAATTGTGTTCTCGTCGCATGATCCCGATTTAATTAAGCTCGCCGATAAAGTGGTGGTGTTGAATGAGGGGGCAGTTGTCTACGCTGGACCACTAGAGTCACAAGAGGAACAATATGAGCAGGAGACTGTGAATGGATAATAAGTCAAATGACCAAGTTAAGCACTACGGTGAGTTAGTAGAATCTAAAAATACAGCTCGTTCTCTTATGATGGTGACATGGTCTGTCGCTTTGTGCGTTGCGATATTTGTCACTTGGTCTGTTGTTACGCAAGTGGATGAAATCGCCAAAGCAAAAGGTGCTGTGATTCCTGAAGGGGAGAAGCAGGTATTGCAAAGCGACATAGGCGGTAAACTCAAACGTATACTTGTGAAAGAAGGGCAGTTCGTCGAAAAAGGCCAGCCTTTGGTTGAGTTCGACGCGACTTTTCAACAAACGGCGCTGGAAGAGTTAACCGCTCAACAAGTCACGCTACGAATGAGTATAGAACGTATGAACGCGTTACTCGATAATCGTGAACCGAATTTTGGGGAGTTTGAAATTGAATTTCCTGACATTGTTAGCCAACAAAAAGCGCAGTTGAACGCTCAGAAAGGCCTGTTTTACCAAAAGCGTATTGTACTTGAGAAAGACAGCGAGCAGATAGCAGAGCAGCTTCGTGCTGTAGAAAAATCTCTACCTAGCTACGACAAAGAACTCAATGCAACCAAGCTAGAGCTGAATATTTTGGAAAAAGGCTATAAAGCCGGAAACATCTCTCGTTTGCGAGTGCTTGAAATGCGCCAAAAGTTGGCCAGTATTGAGCAAAAAATAGAAGAAGCTCGAGGTAAGAAGTCGGTTCTGATTAAGCAGGCAGACAGTAATGAACAAAAAATTGAGCAACTTCTTGCTGAGGCCAAAGCGAAAGTGAGTGATGATCGATCCAAAGCGGTATCTGACCTGTCTGCTCTTAATGCACGAGTACGCTCAAGCCAAGCGAAATTGACGAACACCATGTTAGTTTCGCCACTCCAAGGCTTAGTACAAAGCTTGCCAAGTACGCAGAACGGCGGCGTTATTCAACCGGGAGGAACCGTTGTTGAAATTGTTCCTGTCGGTGGTAAAGCAGATTTTAAAGCTCGTTTATCTCCACGTGACATAGGTTTTGTGAATGTAGGGCAGCCAACTCGAATCAAAATTGATGCATTTGATTACAGCCGTTTTGGCGCCTTAAAAGGGGAGGTTGAAAGTATTTCACCGACCACAAGCCAAAGTGAACGAGGTGAAATCTATTATGAGGTTGTGGTGTCTGTTGAAACGCCATACTTCCGTGATAACCCTGAAAGCTTTTCTATTCTTCCCGGAATGACGGGTGAAGTCGATATCACGACGGGCGAGAAATCGGTGTTCCAATACCTATGGAAGCCGATCTATACCAATATTAGTGTTGCATTTGGAGAAAGGTAACTCAAAGAATCACTACCGTCTGTTTGTTCAGAACGATACAAGAAACAATCACTAAAAAGGGAGCACATGGCGTGCTCCCTTTTGTTTTCGACATTAATGATTAATCACCCGCCATTAGTTATTTGGGTCTATGTCAGGTAGTCCATCTACGTCGTTGTGATGATGGTGTTCATCATCTTGGTTATAGGCTGCATCATGATGTTCAAGTGCATCCGACATATCTAAATGCGCTTGATCGTAATCTACCGCATGTTGCTCGTCGACTTGTGCAAGCACGATGTCCATGTCAGCGGGTTGCTCGTGCCCGTTGGTAGGCGATGCATTTGGCTGAATACCTAGAGCATCCAAATAAGCCGCTGCACCATGGTGGTCAGTTTTCTGGCCTGGCTCTTGACGAGCATGCTGAGATAAATCTAGAGAAGTGTCATCACTTACAGTAAACGTGAATTCCTCATGAGAAGCGATCTCTGGCTCGTCATGCTGAACTGGCGGTGGTGGTGGGGGAGCAGGGTGAGATGCGTGGACAATAGGTGTGATCGTCATATCAACAACCTCAGTTCCAATCGTGAGCTTGCCACTATGCCCTGGTCCATGACTGAGTATTTGAATGTTCACGTGGGCAACCACCTCATCCTGATTTGTCCCTTGCAGCGCAATTTCGAATTTATCTTCATGCTGACCAATACCTGAAGCACTGCCATGTGGTCCAGTATGGACTTGAGCTTGCTCTTGGTAATGTAAATGACCGGTTTGAGGATCAATGGTTAAAGTTCCATATTGCCCATGATGGCTTGTTACATACTGACCATTAGGTAGATGGATACGCCAACCGTTTTGCGCCGATGGGACAGGCGTTTGAGATGGGATAAGAGGTGGAACACCAAGTGTACCGGACACTTGATGACTTCCAGATGGCGGTTTAACAACAATCGGCTCTGGGATCGCACTGGCGGCAACACCTTGACTACCCGCTGTATTACCGTGTTCGTCAGTCATAGTGACTTGTACTTGAGAGCCCGGGCTTACTTCAATCTGTAACCCATGTTGGAGTGTATGGGCATCTACTACGTGATCTTGCCCATTAACAACGAGATGTTCGCCAATCTTAGCATCACCTGGTGGGGTAATTGTCGCAGTGACTGTATTGGGGTGCCCTTGGGCTATTTCAGCCTTGCTGTAAAGTCCATCAGGTCCAGGATTCTCAAAGGTAATTGTCGGTAGGCTAACATGAGTATCAACGCTGAATACCTGTGAACCTGTCGTCGCACTGCCAACATTACCTACGGCATCGGTGGTTATTATGGTAGCTTCTATTGAGTGTATCGAGCCAGATTGACCATTTGCATAGCTAGTATGAATATTTGCATGCTCCAATACATTACCAGCTACTGGAATTGAAAAATGTCCACTCGAATCAACTGAGCCTGTGAGTGATGAAATGGTGGCACCGTTTATCTTCAAACTGACAATGTCACCTGCTTGGTAATCGCCAGTTACTGTTCCGGTTATCGCGATCGTCTGACCAGACTCAAGAGTATTGAGCACATTATCTTGTGTTACTGAGTCAACAGCAATATGTGGAATTGGACTTTGAGTATCAACTAGCAGATGGGTCGAAATGCGAGGCGTCGAATTACCGGCTGTATCAACGGTACCCACTTGGATTGGGTAGTCGCGGTCAGTCGCTAATATACGTTGATGTTCAGAAGCATTTAAGGTTAATGACCAAGTGCCATCTGACTTTACGGTCGCATCATAAAAATGGTTATTGCCGACAACGACATAGACGACATCTCCAGGTGCTATATTAGAGGTCGTCCCGGTGATTACCAGTGGCTGATTGTTTTCGGCCGCGTTCAACGCATTATCTTGTGATATTGGATTCACTGTGACTGTGCCGGGAGTGGTGTCCAAGGTGAAACTAAAGTGTGTCGCTGGCGATACGTTGCCAGCGATATCAGTCTGTCTTACCTGTAGGTCATTAACCCCCTCTACTGGATTAAACACAGTTGTCCAAGTGTGTCCGCCGTCATTCGAGTATTCTACTTTTGCACCAGCTTCCGTTTGAATGGAAAGTCTAGAATCTGCGGTAATCAAATCTGGTGTATTGATGGAGTGTCGGCCAGTGTCTTTAAGTAGTGTTACAGCAGGTGCGTTGACCGTATTATCTAAGGTGAAACTTACTGAAGTTTCGGGCGACACATTTCCTGCGGCGTCAGTTTGTCTCACGCTGACCGTATTTGAGCCTTGTTGCGGGGTGAAACTCGATGTCCATGTGTGTCCGTTGTCGGTCGAGTATTCAACGGTTGCGCCTGTCTCTTGTCCAGTGATGGTCAATGAACCATCGCTAGTAATCAAATCAGACGAATTGCTTCCTGTGTCATGGGTTAATGAGACTTGAAGCGGTGCCACTACAGTATCAACATGCAATGAAAGAATGGATGATGTTGCTGGTAAAACTGAAGAAGGCGCTAAGGCTTTGGCAGAAAGATTATGATCGCCATTCGATAAGCTGCTTACCGCCACACTATACTGCCCCAATCCATCAGACACCGCATGCCCAATAGGTGTGGAGCCATCATAGATGGTGACTTGTGAGTAAGGAATATCCGTGTGCCCGGTGATTGTTGGAGTACTGTCTTTCGTGAGGTTATCGGTATCGGAAGTACCAGTATCACTAGACGCCGCTAAGTCGACGGTGACTGCATTATTTGGCGGAGTGTTTGTCCCTGCTGGTAAACTTGGTTGCGTTGTCGTTACCAGTGGATTGGAAGGCACAGAGGTTGAAATCGTCGGTGATTGTCCCGTGACAACTGAAACATGACCGTTGGCATCAAAAGTGATGAACTTCGATGACTCCCCGCCGTGATTGTCAGCCACTTTTACTTCGAACACATCGGTGCCGTGATATGTGTGCGTAGCTGCGTTGTAACTCATCCCAGCAACCGAACCGTTGGCTGTATACACATACGCGCCCGAATCTGGGTCGACTGATAGAGAACCGAATTGACCTGTCGAATTAACGATAGAGAAGGTATGCGTGTCTTTCACGTCAACATCAGTTTCGGTCAGTGTGCCTGTGGTTGGCGTTGTTTGGGTTACCGATAAAACGGGAGCATCGTTTGTACCATGAATGGTTATTCGAATATCGTGCAACGTGCCATCAACACTATGTACCGTGACAGTATCGACTGCCGTTTCACCTGCTGCGAGTTTTTGCACTTCAGGTGAGAAGTTATCCATTTGATAATCCCAAGAGCCATCTCGAGACAGCAATATGTGACCGCCTAGTTTTGTGTCATAGCCAATACCGGCATAGTTGTGGGCATGAATGACAGGATCAAACTGTGCTTCGCCTGAGTCAGGGTCTGAAATGGTGAGCTTGCCTTGTGTCAACAGCCACTGCATACCATAGAAGCTGTCTTCTGTGACATCTCCTGTGTCTACACCTGCGATTGTTGCAGCATCTCCAACCGCATCGATATGTAATGTGTTGGTTGCTTCTGCAGAGCTGGCATGTCCGTCATTGACGGTAAATTTAAACTGAACATCACCGTTAAAGTCAGTGGCTGGAACAAACTGGAGTTTGGCGATATCGGCAGTCGCGATACTTTGACCAGCAGTGATATCGTTTCCATCGAGTACAAACTTACCTTGAGTCGCTGGCGGCAGGTCAGTGATCGCAATTGAGTGCAGCGTATCGCCAGTGTCGACATCAGTGAAACCGAACTGACTGGCCTGCATTTGATAATGTGTATCTTCCGTGCCATGGGCAAGAGTGGTTGCGGATACGGTTGGTATATCGTTGGTTCCCACGATCTTAATATCAATGACATGATAATAGCCGCCAACAGTATGCACGTTGTATTGGACATGCTCCTCTTGCCCAGCAGCTAATTGCTGAATTTGGCTGTTGTTAACGGTATAGGTCCAGGAGCCATCTTTGGAAATGTGAAGACCACCGTGAACGCCACTGTTAAATGGATCATGGCGTTTGCCTACATCCGTTGAGAATGCTGATTGGTCGTGGTCAGGATCGAGGGCACTCAGTTTACCTGATATGATCTCGACAGGTGTTGAAGAGCGATCTTCATACACATCGGGATGTGAGGTGACGGATATCGTCGCCTTGTCATTACTCCCTTGAACGAGCACTTCAATATGTTTGGTTGCGGTTGAGCCATCAGTAGATATCGCAGTGATATCAAAACCTTCAGCCTTGGTCTCACCTTGTTGTAGCGCATTGGCCTTTGAGTGGTCTAGGTGATAATGCCATTGCCCATTGCTATCCACATGAAGCGTACCGTATGCGCCAACAGAGTTACCTGCGGTAAAGGTGACGGAATCTTTACTGTCGGAATCGTGCGCGAGTAGGGTGCCTGAAATAGAGGTAACTTTGTCCTCAATAGCCGTTCCCAATGCGGCCGTTAATGCGTCAGGCGTATCAATAATCACATGATCATCAGTGCCTAAGATTTTGGCTGTCAGCGGGATTCGTGTTCCATCTGCGGTGATTAGAGTGATCGTATCAGTTAGAGAATCGCCATGACTCAGTGATTGAACTTCAGCGTGACTATTATCCGCACTGTAGCTCCATTTATCGTGGCCATCGGTTGAATGAGTGAAGTTAAAGGTACCGTGCACGCCTGCAAGGTTCATCGCGAAGTTTGCTGGTACCGTATGCTTAACACCGTTGACCTCTATTTGAGTAACTTTCTCTTCCGATGGCGAGTCAATATCCTGAATATCGAGGTTTTTCCAACCTGACCATAACTCATTGGTGCTTGTCCCCGATTTTAGATGATCTTCAGTCACAAAGTTGGAGGCGAGTGTCGGTTGCAGTGTGGCAGCATCATTGCTCGGTAACAACGTGGTAGACGCGCCAGTATGAGTAACGCCACCATGAGCATCTTTGACGTCATAAGTGAAATGCACTTTACCGTTGAAATTATGGTCTGGAGTGAAGGTAAATGTACCATCTTTGTTGTCGACGAGAGTGCCATGATCCGCATGCAGATTGGCGATAGAGAGTTGCCCGGCATCGTTAGTATCCACATCGACAGTATTTGCAAGCAACTCAGTTGTTGTGATGGCTTGTGCGAGATCTTCTTTTCCGCTGTTGAGCTGAACTTCTGAAGAGCAGTACGGGCGGTCATTGTCGCCATGAATGGTGATATGAATGTCGTGAGTGCTACCATCAGCCGATTTGACGGTAACAGTATCGGTTATCGATTCACCTTGACCCAGATGATCAACTTTTCTACCCGTCGCGTCTTGACCTATGGAAGCGTAGTAGCTCCAATCTCCGTTACTCTGGAGTATCACATGTCCGTGTGTACCTTGGTAAGTGCCTGTTTGAGCATGGCTTTCACCAGAGTCTGGATCAACGATGTTCAAGTGCCCATCAGTGTGTATTTCATCGTTCCATATTTTACCGATGTTTCCACGCATGTGATCGGGTGAACGATCATCGACGTAGCCGCCAGACATAGAACCGTCTGGCGCTGTATAGGTATGTCCTTCATGAACATCTCCAGTGTCGCGGCCAGTGAACTGTGCAGCATCGCTAACCGCATCTATATGCAATGTGTTCGTTGCTTCTTGTGAATCGACATGTCCATCATTCACCGTGAATTTGAATTGAACATCACCGTTAAAGTTTGGGGTAGGGACAAACTGAAGCTTAGCGATATCTGCAGCAGCGATACTTTGGCCTGCCGTGATGTCGTGCCCATCGAGTATAAACTTACCTTGAGCCGCTGGTGGCAGATCAGTGATCGCGATGGAATGCAGCGTATCGCCTGTATCGACGTCGGTGAATCCGAACTGACTCGCCTGCATTTGATAGTTTGTATCTTCTGTGCCGTTGCTGAGAACTACCTTAGTAACTGTCGGTGCGTCGTTGGTTCCGACGACATCTATATTTAAGTCGTAGGCAGTACCATCGAAACTGTGTACTCGATAGGTAACCGTTTCAACTTGCCCTTGCGCTAGGTGTTGAAGCGCCGCGTTGTCGACGCTATATCCCCAATTACCCGCGCTATCAATTCGAAGCATCCCACCAAACGGATCGTGAATTCGAGTCTCACCAAATTGGCTGTATTGGAACTTATCTTCGCCGCTGTCTGGGTCGATGACTTGAAGTTGGCCATTGGCTAGTTCAGTTGTTGTGCCGTTGTTGTGCGTTGCATGTGCTCCATCCTCAATAACACTTCCGGTGGTCACTTCAGAGATAATGGCTTTGTCTGAGGTCGCTGCGAGAGTGGTATTCGCACCAGTGTGGGTGGTACCTCCATGCGCGTCTTGCACATCATAAGTGAAATGAACTTGGCCGTTATAGTCTTTGGTTGGCGTGAAAGTGTAGGTACCATCGTGGTTGTCTTGAATTGAACCATGATCAGCATGCAAATTAGCAATAGTGAGCTTGCCTGCATCATTGGCGTCTACGTCAACGGTATTTGCCAATAACTCGGTTGCTGTAATGGTTTGAGCTAGGTCTTCCTTACCCGAATTGAGCTGTACTTCGGAAGCGCAGTAAGGTCTGTCGTTGCTACCGTGAATCGTAATGACAATATCGTGCGACGTGCCATCTTTAGAATAAACGGTAATCGTATCAGTCAGAGTTTGATTTTCACCAAGCTGATCGATGGTTGTTCCTCGGGTGCTTGCGAGACCACCAGTGCTACGAATCTGCCCCGTATCAGCGTGATAAAACCAAGTTCCGTCTTTTCGAAGAAGTAGGTCTCCATATTGACCAGAATAATTAAAGCCAAGTCCGTGTGTATCAAACTCCGCCTCTCCTGTATCTGTGTCTGAAATAGAAAGCTTGCCACTTGCTCTAATGGTACTTCTTACTAAGTGAGCCATGCCCGGTTGAGCATAATCTGGGGACATGTTCTGTCCAGCATTACCTTCGGTTACGTCACCCGTGTCGACACCACCAATAACGGCAGAGTTATTAACGCCTGTAATCGTTATTGAGAGGTTTTGAGTGCTGCTCGCATTATGTTCGTCTGTGACTATTACGGGAACAGTCAGCGTTTTCGTGACACCTGATGCTAACGATTGATAGCTAGAGTGAGCGGGGTTGAAGCTATAACTGCCGTCCGGATTAACCACCAAACCATCAATCTGAGGTGCGCTGTAAGTCAAGGTTGCACCTGTATCTATATCTTGGCCAACCATTTGTCCATTTAGCACGCTTCCACCTTCAGTCACTGAGTGCGACTGTGCATTGATGGTTGGGGCATCGTTGGTTCCATGAACCGTCAGCTCTATCGTATGCGTTGTACCATCTGCTGAGCGTATAACGGCTGAATCGTGTTTCACTTCACCTTGCGCTAAGTTCTGTATATTGCGGTTATCGAGGGTATAGGTGTAGTGACCGTCGCGCATGAGCAGTATGTGCCCACCGAGCTTGGTGTCGTAGCCAATACCTTGATAGGTTTGTGGGCCAATATTCGGATCAAACTGAGCCTCTCCCGCATCAGGGTCTTGGATGTTTAATTTGCCGTCGTAATGCAATTGGTAGTGGGTATCTATGTAACCACGATCTTCAGTCACTCCCCGCAAATCTGCATTGGTTTGTGTGTCGGTAATAATCGCGTTATCTGGAGCGGCTGTAAGATCGAATTTAGCCTGAGTACTGACGCTACCACCATTGCTGTCAACTACATCATAGGTGAGTCGAATCTCACCATTGAAATCTTTGTCTGGCGTGAAGGTATAAGTGCCGTCTTTGTTGTCAGTCAGGCTGCCGTGTGTGGCTTGCAGATTCGTCACGTGCAGTACATCAATACTATCCACATCGCTTGCATGCGTTAGCAAATCAGAAGCTTTTATAGTTACTGGTTGATCTTCTTTACCCGCAGGAAGCTGAGTCCACGCACTGACAATGGGTTTGTCGTTACTACCTTGCACATCGATAACGATTTTATGAGGGACTGTTGCTCCAGCTGAATCGGTAGCGGTGATCCAGAATGATTCAGATTGATGCTCACCGGCAGAGAGTTTATCTGTCGCACTTCCTATAGAGTTGTCTAGCTGATAGTGCCATTGGCCATATTGATCAATCGACAGTGTTCCCCATTGGCCTTGTGGTTGATTGACTGCCCATGTAATGGTGTCTGACTTATCTAAATCGGTTGCTGTTAGAGAACCTGTCGCATCTGGTGTTCCAGCAGTGTTTAAGCCCTGTTCGATGACTGCGCCACTTGAGGTACCGGAGATAGTAGGGCGGTCATTGGTTCCGTTAATGGTCACTTTGATAGTAGACGGAGTGCCATCGATAGACGTTACCGTAAACGTCTCTTCCA
>NZ_AEVT01000005.1 GCF_000189275.1 Vibrio sinaloensis DSM 21326
CAGCCCCGTGATACGTGGGGGTCTAAACTAGGCTTCGTTATGGCTGCAGCAGGTTCTGCTGTTGGTTTAGGCAATATATGGAAGTTTCCGTACACAGCAGGTGAAAGTGGTGGTGGCGCTTTCGTAGCGATTTACCTACTTTTCGTTATTTTTATCGGCTTCAGCGTAATGCTCACAGAGTTCGCTATTGGTCGTAAGACAGGTCTATCAGCTGTAGGTGCGTTCAAATCGACTGACCGTCGTTGGACCTTTACAGGTGTAATGGGTGTGCTAAGTGGCCTACTTATTATGGGTTTCTACCCAGTAGTAGGCGGCTGGGCATTGGCATACATTTTTAAAGTAGGCGGTGGCCTATTAAGTGCTCCTGAAGCAATTGGTGATTCGTTCGGCGGTTTTATTTCTGACCCTGTACAACCATTAATGTGGATGGGTGTTTATCTTGCTCTTAACATCGTCATCGTAATGAAAGGTATTTCGGGCGGTATTGAGAAAGCGGGTAAGATCCTAATGCCACTTCTATTCCTTATCCTGATTGTTGTTTCAGTGAAAGGTCTAATGCTTCCTGGCGCGATGGCGGGTCTTGAATTCCTATTCATGCCTGACTTTTCTAAAGTAGATAGCAGCGTTGTTCTTGCTGCGTTAGGTCAAGCCTTCTTCTCGTTAAGTTTAGGTATGGGTTGTATGCTGACTTATGGCTCTTACTTGAAGAAGAAAGAGAACCTAGTGCAAACAACCGGTATGGTAACGGCGATGGATACAGGCGTTGCAATCCTAGCGGGTGTAGCAATGTTCCCGGCAATGTTCGCATTCGGTATGGAGCCAGCAGCAGGCCCAGGTCTAGTCTTCGTTGTTGTTCCTCAGCTGTTTGCTGAAATGGGTGGCGTAATTGGTCTTCTATTTGCACTGATGTTCTTCATTGGTCTAACCGTTGCGGCTTTAACATCTTCTGTATCGCTACTAGAAGTGGTCGTTTCTTACCTAATCGATGAAAAAGGCATGAAGCGTTCAACAGCCGTTATCTCTTCAAGTGTCGTGATGGCAACACTCTGTGTGTTTGCTTCTCTATCGCTTGGTGGCGTTGGCCCAACTCTATTCGGCACAGGTGCATTTGATATCTTCGACCTTCTAACGGATAAGATCTTCCTTGCAGTTGGCGGTATGTTGGTGTGTATTTTCGCTGGCTGGCGTCTATCTCGCTCAGAGCTTGAGAAAGAAATCACCAACGATGGTAAAGTGTCATTCCCTCTATTTGGTCTATGGTACAACCTAGTTAAGTACGTGATTCCTGTTGCTATCGCAGTCGTTGCTTTCATGGGCATTAAGTCTGGCTTTGATAGCGGTAAAGGCGAAATCATGTTGCTTGGTATTGGTATCATCGCATTGGCTGGTCTCTTCTCTAAGAAGCTATAAGCCAAAAGCAATAAACGCTATTAAAGAGGAGCCTTTTGGCTCCTCTTTTTATATCAACTGGCTTTGACTTAAGATATCGGTATACTTTCGCCTCCAAATGGAGCTTTGAATAAAATGTTCGATATCGTATACACCCACCCTGATTTTATCCTGATAAATAAGCACCCGGACGTGTCCGTACATAAAGATGACGGTGACACCATGTTACTTGCGGAAGTTGCAAAGCGGTCGGGAGATGAACAGCTGTATCTTATTCATCGGCTGGATAAAATGACCTCTGGTTTGCTGTTGCTCGGAAGAAATGCGGCTTCAGCCAGTGAGTTATCTCAACTATTTTCAGCAAGAGAAGTCGAAAAGTATTACTTAGCTATTGGCAGCAAGAAGCCTAAAAAGAAGCAAGGCTTAGTTTCTGGAGATATGGAACGCTCTCGTCGCTCATCTTGGAAATTAATCAATAGTCAGCGTAACCCTGCTATCACTCAATTTCAGTCTTTAGCGGGGGAGCCGGGACAGCGTTTATTCTTGTGCAAACCGCATACAGGGAAGACCCACCAGATCCGAGTTGCGTTAAAGTCGATTGGTTCACCCATTTTGGGAGACCCTATATATAACGCTTCTTCTGCGGCTGATAGAGGCTACTTACACGCTTTTGCTATTCGTTTTGTTTATCAGCAGCAGAACTATTCTTTTATCGTTGATCCCAGAAACACACCTAGTTTAGGGGATAAGTGGAATCAAACTAGTATTTGCCAAGGTATAGAAACTTGGCTGACACCTTGGGAGCTATCATGGCCGAAACTCAACAAATAACATCGCAGACAATGCAAGTAGAGCAGTTGAATGTGTTTTTTGCCCATCTGTCTAGTCAATTAGAAAGTGCATCAAGCGAGGTACGCCGTTTGTTTCACGGTAGAGGTCGACTTTATCCTGGGCTTGAGCAACTCACTTGTGATTGGGTTAACTGCCAGTTGTTGGTCAATATTTTTAAGCAAGTCGATGACGAGTTTATTGACTCACTAAAGGCGGGTTTAGTAAAACTAACTCAAAGTAAACAGTGGGTTAATAAAGGCGGTAAGTCGATCGTTATCCAATATCGTTTTGCTCAAGGCGCCCCGTCTGAAGTTATCTGGGGAGAGCTTGACGCTAAACCTGTGGTAACTGAGTCAGGCTTAAAATATCAGCTCGATATTGGTCGCAACCAGAACTTTGGGCTGTTTCTGGATATGCGTAATGGCCGAGACTGGGTTTATGAAAATGCCGAACACAAAACAGTATTAAACCTGTTTGCCTATACTTGCGGGTTTTCCGTTGCCGCGATAGCGGGTGGAGCAGATCGTGTTGTGAATGTGGACATGTCGCGAGGTTCTTTGGCGAAAGGACGAGAAAACCATAAGTTAAATGAACATAATCTAAACAAGGTCCAGTTTTTAGGTTATGACATTTTCCGCTCTTGGGGCAAAATCCGTAAGCTAGGCGGGTATGACCTGATTGTTATTGACCCGCCTTCTTTTCAAAAAGGCAGTTTTGCGCTGACCAAAGACTACAAACGTATTTTGCGACGCCTGCCTGAACTATTAAATGAGCAAGGCTCTGTTCTCGCGTGCGTAAATTCACCTCAAGTAACTTGTGACTTCTTAATTGATAGTATGAAAGAAGAAGCTCCTAGCTTAAAAGTTTGTGCAGCGTTTAAACAACCCCGCTGAGTTTGAAGACATCGATCCACAAGCGAGCTTAAAAGTTTTGCAGTTTTCTTACTAATTGAAGATAAGTTTAGCTATCTTTTTGTTAGATGAAAAATAAGTTAAGGTGTGTCAAGTGATTATATTGTCTTATTTTTAAGAACTGACGTATTGGTCAATTCTATGTCAGTTTTTGGTAATGTGTCTATCAATGAGCTTTGATGCGTAAGTTATCCTGAATTTAATAAAATTAAGGTTGTTATTGATTGTTTTTTGAGCTTGTCTAGGCGTCTTGTCACAAATTGTTAAACTACGTTTTATTATTTAGTGAAAATTATTTATTTTTCATCGTAAAATAACCCTGATTAATTGATTGTCACGATGCATTCACTTATATAGAATGCAATCATCTCAGATGCATATAGTTCACTCGTTCTTTATGCAAAATTATTAAGTAAAGGGAAATCTCATGTTAACTAAAGCTTTTGTTGCTGCTCAAAGCGCACTTTACTCTTTCAAAAAAGACGAGCGCGGTGTAACTGCTATCGAATACGCTATTATCGGTGTTGCTATTTCTGCAATCGTTTTAGCTATGTTTAATAGTGATCTAAAAACCTCTCTTGATACAGCAATGAGCAAAATTACAACAGCAATCGGCAAGGCTGACTCTGGTATCTAATCTGGATATTGACGCTGTATTAGTAATGTGGTGGTTACTTGTGACCACCATTTGTCTATCTATAGGCTGGAATGACCTTCAACATAGGGTTGTAAAAAACAAAAGCGTACTTTTGTTAGCCGGAATACTCGCCTTTTCTATATTTTTGTTTGATTCAAAAATTCATCTTATCCAGGCATCGTTAGTCTTAATATCTGGCATGTGCTTGTGGAAAGTGGGTGTATTTGGTGCTGGAGACATTAAGTTAGCCAGCGTGTTCGCTATTTTTATTGCCCCTGATTACTCACTTCTTGTGCTCTTTTTAATGTTAGTAATCGGCGGTGTTGAAGCCTTGTTGTATTTATTAATAAGAACAACTTATCCTCATTTGATCAGGCACGGCGGTATCCCTTTTGCAATCCCAATTGTGATAAGTGGATTCTTTGGTATCAGTGCTTCAATCTAGGGAGCTAACGTGCGCACAAAACTTATACTTGGCATTGCTGTCGTAGCCATTGTGTTTGGTTTATATGGTTTGGCTGGCAATTTAACTGAATCCAAAGCTCCTCAGTTGGTTGAAAAGAACAAACCAGCCAAGTTGATTTCCGTTTGGCAGCTAAACTCAGATGTGCCGAGTGCCGAAGTGGTTCGTCCGAACCAACTAAAAATCGTGAAACTTAGTGAAGAGCAAGCTGCGGCGATCGGCATCAGCGAAGACATGCTTTTTGAATACCCTCCAGGCTCCATTTTTCGATCTGATATGAAAGTGGGAACCACCCTTTTTGCTACCGATATCGTGGCGCCAAATTCACCTGAATATCTAGATTTAACTCTCTCAGACGGTTTTGTTCCGTATCCGCTAAAAGTGTCTCCTGATGCAGTGGTTGGTGGAGTGATACGTGCAAGTAGCTATGTCGATGTGCTCGCTCTTACCAGCCCAGAACACCTAGTTTCTGTTGAGGTCAACTCTTCTGATTCAGTTGCTCGCGGTCGAGCAGTTAGTATTTCTCCTGTGTTGATGGGAGTCAAAGTGCTTCGCGTCGAGCAGACCTTTGAGGAAGGGGCACAAGAAGCCGGTGTTGCTCCTGACACACATTTGATACTCGAATTGGATCGGAAACAGGTATCCATATTGAGTGTTGCAAAGCAAATCTCATCATTAGAAGTTCATAAGTCGGTAGGCGATTACGCAGCGAGTGAACTTCACGCTGATGCAGGTGATGTTTTACCTGGATTTAAATCGGTTATTGAGTACCGAGCTGAAACAGTAACCATTAAATAGGGAACACAATAATAATGAATCTGAAAAGGATCTTTTTCACATTCTGCATTGCTGTATGGAGCAGTCTAGCTAGCTCGCAAGTTTTAGTGAACTTGGGAGAAGGTGAGGCCAAAGCCATTACTACCAAGCAAGAAATTGCGTCTGTATTTATCTCTAATCCAGAGATAGCCGACTACCAAGTCGTTGATAAAAATAAACTTGTCGTATTTGGTAAGAAGGTTGGCTCGGTATCTTTACTTGCATTTGATGATAACTCAAACACTATCGTGAGCCGAAAGTTGGTGGTAAATAAGAGCTTAATCCATATCCAACAGCAGATTCAGCTCAGATATCCTAATATCAGCATTTCTCTATACAACTTAGAAGAACAAGTTGTATTAGCTGGTAAGGTTCCAAGTGAGAAGATACGCGATGAAATCAACATTCTCGTGGGGGAACTACTCGAAAAAGAGTACGAAGACCATAAGATCGAATGGAAGATAGGTACTGAAACTTACGAGATGGAGTTTATGACACGTCGGCACTACTTGGGTATTGTGAACAATATTGAAGTTGCTACGACCAAACAAGTTAATGTGAAATTGTCCATCGCTGAAGTGTCTCAGTCATTTCTTGAAGAGTTTGGTGTTCAGTATGGCAGTAGTGGTCAAGGTGCAGGTACCTTCGTTGATCAACTGGTTAATTTCAGTGCTTCGGATATCGTATCCGTGATCACAGCACTTGGAGACGACACGGTTGGCCAAGTATTAGCTGAGCCTAATCTATCTGTGATTTCTGGAGAAAGTGCGCACTTCCTTGTGGGGGGAGAGCTCCCAGTAGTAACCATCATTGATGGTGGAACCAATGTGCTTTACAAAGAGTTTGGTATTCGACTAGAGATGATGGCAAAGGTGTTAGAAGACGACAAAATCAAGCTATCTTTGCTACCAGAAGTAAGTTCGATTGATTCACAGTACCAAAATGAACGTTACAGCTTACCAGCGCTTAAAACTCGTCGAGCAAGAACGACGGTTGAGCTTGGTGATGGTCAAAGCTTTGTTCTTGGCGGGTTACTGAGTACTGAAGACCGAGAGTCGCTTCGTCGTGTTCCTTTTATTGGCGATGTTCCAATTCTCGGTGCATTGTTTAGGCACTCAGAGACAGTTAGAAACCGTACCGAACTGGTTATTGTGGCGACCGTTAATCTGGTTAATCCGGTCAATCCATCGCAAATTCAATTGCCAACAATGAAGCGCACCACAACGATGCAACGGTTTTTCAATGTTGACTACAGCTATACGCCAGCGAGTAAAACTTGGGCAGAAGAAATTCTGCAAAGTGGAGGCTTTAAAAAGTGAGAAACCTACTACTAGGAATGTTCATTGTTTTGTTACTTGGTGGCTGTGCTGAGCTCGTTACTGAGCGCAACGGTGTCGAAGTCGAATTAGTCCCTGTTACATACAGTTTCAAGGCGAAAGTTACCAAAGACAACAAAGCTAAAGTAGATGAACAACTCAGCAAGTATCTAGAGTTGCATAAAGACAAAGTATTTACTGAACAGATCTACTTAGGATGGAACGGCAAGGCTGCGAAGTCGAAGGTGATGGAAACGAAGCGCAGGTTACTAAAGCTTGGGGTTGACCCTAAATCCATCACTGTTCACCAAATTCAAACTCAGACAGAAGGCGCGTTTAATTTAACTGCATCGCTACAAAAGTACCAAGTCTTGGTTCCATCATGTAAAGCCAGTCAAGTGAATCGATATGGTTTTCAATCTAACGATTGTTTCGTTGAAAGCGCACGTTGGATATCTTTGCAACACCCGGAAAAAATGGTCGGCCATGCAGCAAGTGACAGCCAGTTAGGAAAATAGAATATGCTAGATCTTGTTGAACTTTTAAAACCATCAGAATCTGCAGAACAAGAGTCTGCTGGGCTATCATCTGTTCTTTTCTATCAAACCGAAGTTTGCCGCGGGCTTGTCGAAGAAGCATTTACCTTTGAAGGCCTTATCGTTCCGAAATTGTTGGAAAATCAAGATGAGATAATTAAAAAGCATGCGCGTAGCAGCGCTCTCGAGATTGTTATTGTCGAACTGAATGAGAGTAGTAATGTTACCGAGGACATGCGACGTATTAGCCACTTATTGCCTAACTCAGCTTCGGTTATTGTCATTGGTAGCGAAGATGCAATTTCGACGATTCGTAACCTCAAAGCAATGGGTTTCTACTACCTATTTTGGCCAGTTAGCAAAGAAGAGCTAATAGACTTTGTTAAGAATGTCTCTGATAACAGACAACGTAATGCTGGCTTAGGTAAAGCACGTGAAGCTAAGAAAGTCGCTTTTTGGGGCGCTACAGGTGGAGTAGGTAATTCCCTGCTTGTCGCTGAGATCGCGTGCGAACTTTCCAGTAAGAAAAACAGCTCATGTGTTGTCGTTGATCATGATTTCGTTGGTGGCAATCTAGATATTTTACTTGGCCTCAAAAAGTTTGAGAAAAAAGATATCCCACCTGGTGCGTTGACTGCTAATTTGGACACCTCCTATGCACTGAATATGACACAAAAGATCACGCCAATGTTGTCCATTTTGTCTGTTCAATCAAAGGATTTGAGTGAAACTCAGATGAAAGAGTACGTCCGCACTCTATCTGACGAACTCTCAGAGCAAACTAACTTTTTAATTGAAGACCTTTCTCGCTCTGTAAACTGTAAGCTGGATTTGGAGTACAGTGCAAAAGAGTGTGATGCGATTGTTATCGCTTTAAAGCCGACAGTCGCGTGTCTTCGTGATGCCAGCCGAGTTTGTTCTCAATTGAGAGAGCTGCAAACCAAGGCGCGTATCATCATCGTTATAAATCATACTGCTCCTGAAAAACATGCGACAGTTACGCGGGAAGAAATTGAAAAATATCTTCGTCGACCCATTGATGTGACGTGTCCTTATGATGGCCAAATGAGTAAAGCCTTACTCGAAGGCAAACACTTGCACGATCTCAAGTTGCCGATCAGTAAAAGCATCAATCAAATTACCGCTGCTTTGCTGGGTGAAAAAAGCGAAGGTGGTAAATCGAGCTTGTTTGCTAAGTTGCTGAAACGGAGTAGTAAATAATGGATCATTCTAAATCTATTTTCGTTGCGATTCGTCGTCAAATCTTTGAAGCATTGGACAGTGAGGCGGTGACTGTCTTAACCAAAGAGCAGCTAAGTAAGCAGTTAGCTGAAGCTGTTGATTTGTTGATTGACAGGCAAGGTTGGTCAGTTCCCTCTATCGTGAAGGCAGACTATGTTCAGAGCTTAGTCAATGAGATTCACGGCTTAGGTCCGATGCAATCTCTGATGGAAGATGAGTCTATCAGCGATATTATGATCAACGGTTGCGACAATGTATTTGTTGAGCGTAACGGTATTGTTGAAAAGTCGGAAGTCACCTTCATCGACGAAGATCAGTTAATTCAGATTGCTAAGAGAATTGCCGCTAGAGTAGGTCGACGTGTCGACGATTCGTCTCCGACTTGTGACGCTCGTTTACCAGATGGCAGTCGTGTAAACATCGTTATTCCTCCCATCGCGATTGATGGGACCTCCGTGTCTATCCGTAAGTTTAAAAAGAATAGCCTAAGCTTTGATTCGTTGGTTGATTTTGGCGCCATGAGCTCCGAGATGGCGAAGTTGCTAATGATTGCTGCTCGTTGTCGACTAAATATCTTGATCTCCGGTGGTACCGGCTCGGGTAAAACCACGATGCTTAACGCCTTGTCTCAGTTTATTTCTGAAAAAGAACGCATTGTTACTATCGAAGATGCCGCAGAACTTAAGCTACAACAGCCTCACGTAGTTCGCCTTGAAACAAGGACGTCCGGTATCGAAGGTACGGGTGCTATTGATCAACGAGATTTGGTTATCAACTCTCTCCGTATGCGTCCAGATAGAATTATTGTGGGGGAGTGTCGTGGTGGGGAAGCATTTGAAATGCTCCAAGCTATGAACACTGGTCATGATGGCTCTATGTCAACACTTCACGCCAATACACCTCGTGATGCCTTAGCCCGTGTGGAGGCGATGGTCATGATGGCAACCAATAACCTGCCCCTAGAGGCGATAAGACGTAACATCGTCAGCGCCGTCGATTTAGTGATTCAGATCAGTCGATTACATGATGGCTCTCGTAAAGTCATGAGTATTTCTGAGGTCGTTGGCCTAGAGGGTCAGAGTGTGGTTTTAGAAGAAATTTTTCGTTTTGTGCCGAATCAAATGCAAGGTGATGATGGCAAGGTTCGAGGTAACTTTGTAACAGCAGGGCTTATGCAGCGCTCAATTCTGGTTGAAAAGGCAAAATTCTTTGGCCTTGATTCTCAACTTGGGCAGCTCTTTGCGGCGCGAGAAGCGATATGATTTTTTGGTTGTCACTCATCCTAGGAGGAATCCTAGTCGTTATCGCCTTTTGGCCGAGTAAGCGCAAGGAGAGCGAGTATCTCGAGCAAATGAACCAAACATTGTTTGTGAGCTCAATGGATGAGGACCATAAAGCGGTTAACTTTACTAGCTTAACCGGTGAAACGATCAGTCAGAAAGTAAAACGTCGTGTTAACAATGTTATGCTCCAGCTAGGCAAGTTTGCATTACTAAAAGTTTTTGCTTTCTTGGTTGTGGTGGCATTTGTCAGTTTTTACGCAAACGATACATTTATCCGAGTCAATTCAATTTATGCGCTGATCATTGGTGAGCTAATTGGTGTTGCCGTTGGTATGTCTTGGCTTGAGCAGCGTCAACAGAAAGAGTTTGAAATGGCTTTCCCCGATGCATTGAACATGCTAGCCAGTGCGGTTAGCTCAGGGGAGAGCTTGATGCACTCTATCATGTTTGTTGGCAAGACGCTGGAAGGTAGTGTTGGTGAAGAATTTAAACGCATGGGAGAGAGGTTACAACTGGGCGAGTCTCCAGATTCTGTATTCAAAAAATCATGTAATCGCTTTCCCTACCGCTCCTTCCAATTTTTCGTGATCACATTACGTGCAAATATGCAGCGCGGTGGTCAGCTTAAAGACGTGATTACTCGCCTCAATCGTTTAATGTTCGACGCTAGGGCAATTGAGAAGAAGAAATACGCGCTGACTTCTGAAGCTCGTACTTCTGCGAAAATCGTTGCTGCGATACCTTTCTTTTTCCTGTTTATTCTGCAGTACTTGAGCCCCGAAAATTACGACTTTGTTATGAACCATCCCAAAGGTCAGCCAATTCTTTACTATATGTTGATAAGTGAAGCGATCGGTATCGGCATTATTTGGAGCTTGATGAAGGGAGTGCGTTAATGACTGTTTCTCCTCAATTGTACGTTTTTCTTCAGTTGTGCTCGGTGTTTCTGGGTGTTGTTCTTTTCGTACTGGTTATGTACCGACTGGTTAAAAGAAAGCTGTTTCTCAGTCAACTTTCACTAAAGTCAGACTCCAACCGCATGGCTGGCTTTATGGACTTTGTTTCTGAAAAAGTCGCGAAGCCTGCGGTTGAAAGTAATAACCAAGAGATAAATGAAAAATTTAAGCGTGCCGGGATCTCGACTAAAAGTCGCTGGTTTAGCTTTTACATGCCTATCAAATACGGTGCGCTCCTAGTGGGAGGAGTAAGCTTTTACATTTATGCGACAGCGTCAGATATGGAGTCTGCCAGCATGATCGCGGGTTTAGCAACTTGGTTAATTCTTTGCATTATCCTTCCAGATGCGATTTTGGATAGCAGAGGAAAGGCTCGGATTGCCCGAATTTCTGCACAGCTACCTTACTTACTTGACCTACTCGCCGTTTGTGTGCAGACCGGTATGACGATTGAGTCTGCGATGAACTATCTATCGAAAGAGATGATAGGTTTCGATAAAGAATTGGCGGGTTTACTCAAAAAAACGAATGAGCGCTCACGTTTGGTTGGTATGCAGAAAGCATTGGACGAGCTTTACGAGGATATTCCGTCGAGTGAAATGCGAAGTTTCGTAATGACTCTAAAACAAAGCCTGCAATATGGCTCGTCGATCTATGGCGTGTTAACGACGCTCGCTGGTGACATCCGAGATGTTCAAATGCTGGGTTTAGAGGAGAAAATCGGTAAGCTTGCGGCGAAAATGTCTGTTCCTCTGATTCTGTTTATTATGATTCCAATTGTAATTTTGATCGCTGCTCCAGGTATCTTGAGGATGATGTCAAATGTATAAAGTAATTGCTTGCATAGTGTTGACTGTTTTGGTCGGGTGTACTGCGACTTCGGGTCAGAAAAAGCAAATAGATACAGAAGCATTGTTACTTCAAGCTCAGAATTATAGTGAACTTGCTAGTTACTATAAATCAGAGCTGGTTGAAAAAGATACAGTTGAAACGAGAATTAAGCTAGCCCGCAGTTATCTTAGAATTAAAGATGCTGATTCGGCGTTGTTTACTTTGCAACCTGTACTGGCAAAAGAAAACGTACCCGCAGAAGCGCTGTTAGTTAATGCGAGCAGTCTTTATGAAATGGGTGAGTTTAAACAAGGGCTCGAAGCTATTGAACGAGCGGCTGAACTCGAACCAAAGAATGCTGAAATTCAGAATCTTGCGGGGTTATTATATTCAGCAAATGGTGATTTCGGCAAAGCTCGCGCGCAGTTCAACCTAGCGAGAAGTAACTTCTACAACGATATTACTGTCAAAAACAATCTCGCGGTACTAGACATTATTGAAGGCCACTATTTGGATGCTGTGCAACGACTGATGCCAATTTACACAAATGATAAGGCCGATTCGCAAGTCCAAGCCAATTTAATGCTGGCTCTAGCTAAGCTAGGTAATTTCGATTATGTCCGTACTATGCTCGGCCCAAATGTGTCCGAGGAGGAAGCGTTTAATCATTTTGCTGCATTACGAAATAGTGAGCCAACTGCCAATGTAAACCCAGAGTTGCTTAAAACTGAGCAAATAGAGGAATTGGCCCAATGATCAGATTAACAACGCGTAAGCAATCAGGTGTCGCCAGCATTGAGTTCGTACTTGGTTTTATGGCGTTCTGGTTGATGTGCATGGCATGGGTTGAAATGAGCTACTTATCTTACATCAGTGCTATTTCTGACCTCGCAATTTCAGAAGCTGCAAGGAGCGCCAAGGTATCTGATGGCGGCTATCGAGCGGCGTTTGAAAATGTCATTAATGACAGCGACGCATTATGGGCTGGAGTTGTGGATGAATCTAACTTTCGTTTGTCGGTCCAGTACATTGGTGCAGTAGCTGATCTAACCAATGTTAACCCATGTGAGGTGCCAGATGGAGATAGCTTTGCAGAGTGTGGTACAGCCAAAAACAGTGCGATGGCCATCTATCGTATCGACTACGACTTCACATCTATATTCACTTATTTTATGGATACATCCAGTCTCGTGACCCGAGAAGTTATCGTCGTGCAGGAGTATGAGCGAGGTGCTTTTGAAATCAATGGCTAAAAAGCAACAAGGCACCTTTAGCGTAGAGTTTGCCATAGTCGGACTAATGTTTAGTTTTCTACTTGTGTTTAGTGGCGACGTTATAATCAAATTATCAATGAAAGGTAAGCTGGATAGGTTGTCATACTCAATGGTTAATATCCTTAAGGAGCGTACTCAGCTTTACAACGAGGACTATAAAATCACACAGGCGGAAGCTAGTGAGCTAAATACAATATCTCGTGGATCACTAACCCGCATGTCAGCTTCTTCATTTAATACTAACGATCTACAGGTCATCGTCGAGGAGTTAACCTTTGCTGATATAGGAAGACCCAACGCAGTCAGGACGTTTAATTTTGGTCGTCAGATTTGCAGTTTGAATACAACATTAGCTGATTTGGAGCACCTGTCCGTTGTAACGTCTTGGGATAGACAAGCAACCTTGTATCGGGTGAGCTTGTGTTACGAAACAGAGAATTGGGTCGGGGAGCTACTTGGTGGTGATTTCCGTGTTGTGTCGTCTGATGCAGTGATCATAGGTAGGTAAAGCATGAAAGCTTTAAGAAAACAGTCCGGCCATGCCGCTATTTTGTTTGCCATGATTATACCTGGTTTGTTTGGCTTATTTACATTAGCTAGTGATGGTGCCAGAGCCATTCAAACTAAAGCGAGGATCGAGGATGCTTCTGAGATTGCGGTCTTAGCCATTGCAGCTCATAACGACGATAATAAAAACTCGCAAGGTTCGGGTAGTGGTAGTGCTGTCAATCGCAAGATAGCGACAGACTATTTAGAGGCCTATTTGCACGACGTCGACTCGGTCAATAATCTTAAAATTCATAAATACAATTGCGATCAAATTCCAGAATGTGTTGCTGGCCTAGCTCGAGGTGAACCTAGATTCTTCCAGTATGAAGTAGAAGCAACCAGTCGCCATGTTTCTTGGTTCCCAGGTGATTCCTCAATCCCTGGTTTTGGAAAAACGTTTGACGCTAAAGGGGCGGCAACCGCTCGTAAGTATCAAAGTGAAGCTGTAGACATCTTATTTGTTGCCGACTATTCAGGCTCTATGGCTGGTGGTTGGAACGGTGGTTCAAATCGGAAGTACATTGATTTAAGAAACATAATTAAAGTAGTGACTGACGAACTACAGAAGTTCAATGACTTGAATAACACTGACAACAATACGGTGGGGATGACAGGGTTTAACTATTACACTAAGACCAAGCCTACTAATCGGTCAAACTCCTGTTTTATGACGCAGTTAGTTTATAATAACAACTACAACATCAATTATACCAAGACTGTTAATAATATTTTTAACGAGAAGAATAATAAGTACTGTGTCAGTCACAGTGATAGCTCAAGATTCCGTGATATTGACTTAACGGACAATTACTCTTCATTTAACACCACTGTGAATGGCTTCTATCCAAACCATGGTACAGCCTCTTATCAAGGTATTATGCGCGGTGCCCAAATGTTGAAAAAAGGCACTAACCCTAGAAGGTTATTGATCGTCCTTTCAGATGGTGATGATTCGGGCACTTCGCAAAAAAACATCCATAAACAATTAGTTAACGCTGGGATGTGCACCAAGATAAAACAAGAGCTATCAACGGGGATCTCAAGCAGTGGTCAAAGTATCAAAGCGAGGCTTGCCGTTGTGGGGTTTGATTACAACGTCAACAACAATACGGCATTAAGAGATTGCGCCGGTGCCGAGAATGTATTTAAAGCACAGAATACGGATGATATTTTAAACAAAATTCTTGAGCTAATTACTGAAGAAATTGGCCACCTTAAATAAAGATTAGAGCGAATATGAAAAATAAACTGATACCGATAACAACAGCCCTGTTCTTATCTTGTGGGGTTGCCAACGCTGATGAGCTACAAGACCCTCTTGCTCTTTATTGCAACCAAGATGGTGTTGAATTCGAACATTCAATACAAGTTCACCCCAGTATAAAAGTGCATAACCATCAGGGGCAGTTCCAGCAGGTCGTTGTTAACACCGATGAAACACCCGTGCTCGATTGGTTAAGCAAAGAGCTGGCACAAATAGGGCTATCGCTGAACTGTAGCGAATATCTACTCACAAACAGCGCTATCGAGTTTTCAAACAGCCCAGAGGTGATAGCTCGAGTCTATTTTAATTTTGATGACTCGACATTAACTCAGCAATCTGAGTACGTGTTAACTCGTGTTATGCGTTTGATTGAGTCTCAAGCTAGAAATATAGAACTGGCTGGTCATACGGATAACGTTGGTGATGCAGGGTACAACTTCTCGCTTGGTTTGAGACGCTCGAAAGCGGTAGAGGATTACCTGGTCGAGAGGGGAGTGGATACTAAGCGTATTACAACCACGAGTTTCGGAGAAAATAAACCTTTCGTCGATAATATGAGTGATGAAAACCGCAAGCTAAATCGACGCGTCGAAGTTTCAACCTTATAAGGTCACCTCCATTTGCGCACTGAGCTATATTTTTGTTTCGTCAGTGCGCTTGTCTTCCTTTTGCTCTTCGCTCAGTTGGGCTGAGAAAGCAATTCCACACTTTTTCTCTTTGGCTTCATACATAGCCAAATCTGCATCATGTATGACGGCTGCGATGTCCTGCTTTCTGCTGTTTTTGTGGGCGATACCAATACTTGCCGTCACTTGAAGGGCCGCCCCTTGATACTCTATTGGCGTATTAATCCTTGCAATCAATCGGTGCGCGAGTTCGTCTACTGACGCTCGGTCGTAATGTTCTTCCAGAATCAGCACAAATTCATCGCCACCTAAGCGGTAGACTTTACAGCCGTCTTCGTTATGTACCGCCAGTCGGTTTGCAATCGTTTTAAGCAAGAAGTCGCCGGCGCTATGTCCATAGGTATCGTTGATTGGCTTAAAACCGTTAAGGTCCACCATAACGAAATAAGCGGTTTTATGTGGTGCACGCGAGAGCTGTTCGATATGCCTATTGAAACCCACTCGATTTCCGATCCGAGTCAAAGAGTCTGTAATGAGCTGCTTCTCCAACTCTTTCTTCGTTGCGATTAACGAGGTCACATCAAGAGCGGAACATTCGACGACAAAGTCATCACTGTCAGTTGTATTAAATTGGAAAGAGCGTTCGCCGTCTAAGGTTCTCACTTGGTAATAATGACCATTTTTAATCTTGTTATTAGCAATGCGCATGATGAGTTGTTCTTGCAGGTCGTTGCTGGTTTCAAACGAGTGACCAAAATGCCGTTTAAACTCATTGTTAGAGCGAATAATTGATTTGTTCTTAGTGTCCACTACAAACTGGCATACCTGAGTCAGGTTATAGCTGGTATTCAATCTCTCTTCGCTTTTTTTGAGCTCATCAATGTTATCCAATAAACGTTCTCTTAGGTTATCAATGGAAGAGAACAGCGAGCTAAACTCTACGTATTGGTGCTCGGGAGGGGCAACGCTTACCTCTCCCTTCGACATCAAATAACCATATCTTTGAGCGTCATAAAAAGGTTTGCTTACGAGTGCTAGAATTTGGCGACTGAACAAGAAAGCGAGTACCAAAAAAGAAACAATGACTAACAAAGCTACGGGGAGGATCGAAGCAATTTCTCTTTTACCTATCGCATCTGTATTTTTGTCGACAATTAAACTGCCAACTTGATTATTCAATGAGTCATATAGTGGGAAGACAAATCGTTCGGTTGCGAGTGTATCGATGGTTGTGACGACTTCTGCGAGTGTTAAATCATAAACTGATGAGTTCAACGTCACTTTTACGACATGATCGACATGAGAGATATGGCTGACAACTTGCTGCGCGACATCGGTATCCAGTTCGACGGCGGCGTGGACGGCGTTCAATGTTTGTGAGTCGACAATCTCATCAAATTGGTGATTCAGCGATTGTAAGTTGGATTGGTAATAGATGACGAAGCCAAGAGCCCCCATTAACATCAATGGAATCAAAGTAAATATTGTGTAGTAGAGGATGATCTTGTGTGTTAAGCGCTTCATTATAAATGTCTATCACAACGTGTATTGAGTAATTTAATTGGCTTACTAATGGGTAACTTCATCTCTTTACTCAAACGTTTAATCATTGCCTTATCGTCGTTATTTGTCTCTAAATGTTGCTCATTCAACAAAACGTTAATCATATTTTGTGACGAGCCGAAGTGTTTATGGTTACTGTTCCAAATCCCTAAGTATAATTGTTTTAAAACCGCATATGTCGCCTTATCGACATGCTTTACCATAGAAGCCAACATGACCTCCGAGTAGCGACTGTTCTGGTTCATGTCGATACCAAAGGTATTAATTCGTTTTTCCATTGCAACTTGATAGATCGCTTCGTTAGCCGCCCCCGCTACGGGAAAAATAATGTCTATTCCCTGATTATACATTTCAATTGCTAGCTTTCGGGCCTGAGCTGTATCGGTCCAAGCCTTTGAGTCTTCACCTATGTACTTAACATAGAAAGACGCATCAGGATTTGCTTGTTGCAAGCCTAACTCAAATCCACACTTAAAGTTGTTTACTGGCCTGCTGTTTAGACCGCCAATGAAACCGACTTTATTCGATTTGGTCTTTACTCCTGCTAAATAGCCAATCGTATAGGCTGCGTGACTATGATCAAATATTATCCCAATGCTATTCGCGATGTCGTAACTGACGTCATAGAGAATAAAGCGCGTTCCAGGGTTTTGAGTAACGAATTGCTTTAAACCCTGCATGCCAGCAGCATAAACCAACAGTATAGGGTCGTAGCCTTGGGCGACCGCCGAGTTAATCCCATTAAGATAGTCATTATTATCGATGACTAACCGTGAAACAGGTATCTGTAACTTAGTTTGGGCTTTGCTAAGTCCATTATCTACTAGTTGTAAAAAGCTGCTTTCCTCAGGAGGTGACATATAAATCACCAAAGGTCTTATTTCAGACAACTTACCGTTGGCATTTGCAGCTTGCATTGAAGCCATTAGCATAAAGCAAGTCAACAAGACTAATGTTCGCATTGTTATTCTTATTATATTAGCCGTTATGTGTGCGAGTGTTATGCATCAAAGGCTGTTCAAAAACCAGACAGCGGATTTTATTGTAAGTTTAATTGTCATTCAATTGTCGTTGTCAAAAATTGTTGTTATTTAGCGATTATATCTAGTCTTGAGATCTCTCGCAGAGAATTAGCTCATTTTAGTGTCTGGTAACCCGAATAAATTCTCGTAAAAGTGGTGAACCAACATGCGGAACCAAATAGGTATGCAATGGTAGAAAAATGATTTGGAAGCAGGCAGAAAAGGATGAAACAGGCAATGGTTTCAGTCCCTTCAGTTAAGCCACTCATATAGTAAAGTGATTTATTTTTGTAAACGGGATTTTCAATACCGCGTTTATTCGCCATGACAGCAAAAGCGAGAAAACTGCTGCCTGTGCCAATAAACGAAAATATCAGAAATGCTGCCGCTAATGCATTTTGCTCGGGAACGGCGACAGCAAAGCCAAAGGGAATTAAGGAGTAAAACAGAAAATCCAGACTGATATCGAGAAAACCACCCGCGTCAGTGATGCCTTGAATACGAGCTAGAGCCCCATCTAAACCATCGGCAATACGATTTAGTAGAATGAATACAAGAGCAAGCCAATAGTTTTGCCAAACAAGAGCCGGAAATGCCATACAGCCTAAAACAAAGCCTAGCAAGGTTACTTGATTTGCATTGACTCCATAGGTCGCAAGGCGACCTGCGATAGAAGTTAAAGGAGAACGAATAATTTTAATACTGTATCGGTCAAGCATTGGAGAGGTTCCAGATCAGTTTTATTTGTTGGGCTCGAGTCGGAATATCATCTTCATCATGGGTCACGAGCAAGCAGGGGATATTGGCTGCTTGGAGCTGAGCGAATACCCACTCGCGAAATTGGATCCGGAGTGTTTTGTCGAGTTTACTGAAAGGTTCATCGAGCAGTACAGCGGATGGTTGGGCTAACAGTGTTCTCACTAGGCTGACACGAGCTTTCTGCCCGCCAGATATTTGCTCTGGGTAAGAGTCTGCTATTTGTTTTAATCCTACCCGCTCTAGTGCGTACTTCGCTTGCTGCTCTCTCTCCTGCTTCTTTAACTGGTTGGGTAGTGCATAGGCAAGGTTTTGCCAAATGTTTAGATGAGGAAAAAGAAGATCATCTTGAAATAAGAACCCGATTTTTCTTTGATGAGCGGGCAGTTGTGTTATAGCGACATCGTTGAGTGTGACCTCTCCTTGAAACTGGAAATCATCAGCTAAGTGGCCAGCGATTAGGCTTAACAGCGTAGACTTGCCACACCCGCTCGGCCCCATTACAACACCAATAGTGCCAGGTTCGATAGCAAATGATGTTGGTTCAAAGAGTAGGTGTCCGGAATTATCATGGATGACGAGGTTTTCGAGACGAAGCGTCATGTGTGACCGACTCCTTATGTTGATTTTTACTTGTTATTGGACGCGTTTGAGCGAGGCGCCCTAGAGTTATGGCTGCTGTGAAAAACAAAAATGGCAGAACGGCTTGAAGCAGGCCAT
This sequence comes from Vibrio sinaloensis DSM 21326, assembly GCF_000189275.1. Lineage (GTDB taxonomy): Bacteria > Pseudomonadota > Gammaproteobacteria > Enterobacterales > Vibrionaceae > Vibrio > Vibrio sinaloensis. The sequence continues at coordinate 18,986 of NZ_AEVT01000005.1, forward strand.
AGATAGCAGTAACGCGGCGATCAAATCCACTAGATAGAGCGACTGCTTCTGTCGTGATTGTTGCAACTCTGCCACCACCGAGCATCAATGTGGGTAAATATTGTGCCAAGCTGACACTTGCGCCTACAGCCCACGCAAACCAAATCGGTTTCAGTAATATTTTCGCTTTAATGGTGATAAACACATAGAACGGTGTTTTCCCTAAGCTCAACGCGGCGTTGGAATAGCCTTGATTATAACTACGCCACGGCCCATCGAGTGCTAAGTAAACGAATGGGAAAGCGAAGAATACATGCGACCAGATAACCCACAAATAATAATGGTCACTGGCAAGGTATAGCGTCGTTATTTGCATACCAAATAATATTGATAACTGCGGTACCAGCATAGGAAGTGCAATAACGTAGCTCGGTAAATGGAGTTTGTGCTTAATGCGGTATTCATGTGCAGTCAGTGATAAAAGCAGAGCGAAACAGGCTGTTATTACCGCAATGATGATGCTATCTGTGACGGTAGGTAAAACGCTGTCCCATTCATTGAGCCAAAAACGACCGCTTATTTGGCTTGGAAATAGATCTGGAAACCGCCAACGCTGAGCAAAAGACCAAATGAGCATCAGGGGAAGTAGAATGAGATTTATGGCAATCACCAGTATCACGATTGGTGACCCTGGAACCCGGAAGCCAAATCGACCTGAATACTGCCACTGACTAAAATGCGAGAGCAGGAAACGCTCCATCAAAACCACAAAAGCCAGTAATAGTGCAGCAATAACAAACAGCAACACTGCACCAGAAGCGGCACGAGGTAGCAAAGATAAATCTGGGTCGCTAAACCATTGCCATACGAGCATTGCGAGTGTCGGGGGTGTGTTTGGTCCCAAAAACAATGCAAAGTCGACAACAGAAGCACCGTAGGCGACAACCGCAAAGATAGGAAAGCGCATTTTCGCCAACCATTGAGGGAAGATTACTTTCCACCACGTTTGATAGGGTGAGTAACCGAGTGAGCTGCTTACCTTGATCGTGGCTTGTAGGTTCAGTTGCTGAAGGATCGGAATACTCATCAGCAGTAAAAACGGCAATTCTTTAATCGACAAGGCAATCGTTAGGCCTGCGGCGAAAGGGTCGTGCACCAACCAACTGGTCGAGAAATCATTCAGCTCAATGCCTGTTAGATAGGTAAAGCTTCGGGTAAACAGGCCTGTAGGAGCAAATAGAAAGCTAAAACCGATAGCAAATGCGACGTGCGGAATAGCTAATAATGGTGATAGGGCGTTTTCAATTTTACGCCAATATCGTGACTGCCAAAATGCTTGCAGTACGATAAAGCACAAAAGCAGAGCAACATACGTGCTCAAAATAGACGAACTAATCGTCAGTAATGAAGAGCTTAAAAGCCCCGGCCATTCAACTAGGTGCTGATAGCCTGACAAAGAAAAACGGTTTAAGCCGATTGGAGGTATATAACTGAAGGACGAAAGCACGACACCTACAAGCCCCGGTATAGTGGGAGTAATGGCGATGATGATCAAAAATAAGTACGCAGCTCTAAACATCTGGCTCTCGTCTTTCAGTAATAAATATACGACTTAGATGCCGTAACGTTTTTGCCATTCAGCTTCTAATGCCGCTTGCCAACTTGGGTGCGGCTCTGCTACTGATTTGAATAGCTTGGTATTTTTTGCACTGCCAGTAATGTACTTATTTGCGAGAACCGAAGGGTCTCCCCACACCGACAGATCACCTTTGCGAGATTGCGCTTCTGGGCTGAGTAAGAAGTTAATCGCGACCTGTGAGCCTGCTGAAGCGTTAGCGTTCCAAGGAATGGCTAAGAAGTGAATATTAGAGAGTGCACCCGCATCCATTGCGTAAGATTTGGTTGTTTCAGCCAAAGTTCCGTTGGCTTGAGCTGAGAAGACCGCGTTTGGGTTGAACGTTATCGCCAGATCGAGCTGCCCATCATCAAGTAGTTGGATGGTCTCAGCGGTACCCGATGGGAATTGTTGACCTTTGCGCCAAGCGACAGGGTGTAATTCATCAAGGTATTGCCACAGAGGAGCCGTTACTTGCTGAAAATTTGCTTTTTCAACTGGGAGGCTAAGGGCTTGATCATTGGCGGTAAGTTCAATCAACAGCGCCTTAAGAAAGCTGGTGCCATGAAACTCAGGTGGTTTAGGGTAACTGATTTTATTCGGATAAGCCTTTGCGTAGCTTAATAGTTCACTAAAAGATGCTGGAGGATTATTTAAGATTTTTGAATCGTGAATGAATACGAGTTGACCCACTCCCCATGGCGCTTCCAACCCATCAGTAGGCTCCGAGAAATCGCTATCCACTGGCAGAGTTTTGTCGACGTATTGCCAGCTTGGCAATTGCTCTACAAATGGACCAAATAGCAGATCATTGGACTTCATTGACTTAAAGTTTTCACCATTAATCCAAACCATATCGACACTACCACCGCTGTTCTTACCAGCCGCCTTTTCTGCGATAAGTCGCGTCGTTGTCTCTGCTATATCGGTTACTTTTACGTGTTTAAGGGTTACGCCGTAGTCTTTTTGCAGTTCACTGCCTGCCCAACGGATGTAGTTGTTGATCTCTTGGCTACCACCCCAGGCGTGAAAGTAGACCGTTTGGCCTTTTGCTTGTTCTGTAATCTGTTGCCAAGTGTCGTTAGCTAAAGTGCTGGCAGACGCCATCAATGTGAAGAGAAGAGTGATAAGCCTTGTCATAACAATCCCTAGGTTAGTTGAAACTGGTTTAATTCATTCCATAGACCGGACAAACGGCCTTACCTATTCATTATGACGGAAAAAATTTAAATTTTTTATGTATTTGAAGGATTTGTTGGTGGAGTTTGAGCTCAGAAGCAGCAGACATAAAAAAAGCAGCCTAAAAAGGCTGCTTTCTAAAAGCGTCTATTTGGATTAGTTTTTCCAATCGTTCAGTTTGAACGTAAGAGTATGAACGTCATTTTTGAGAACAAGTGAGTCTTTGGTAAGTGACACGTCACTCCAATCAGTGAGAGTTTTTGAGAATGCGTTCTCAACATCCATTACGTCGCCGACACACATTTTCATTGTCATACCCATCTTGTCGATGCGCATTTGGTTGCCATTTAGCTCAGCTTGACCGAAGAAGTTGTTACAGCCAGCATTACCATTCGCCATCATCTTTTCACCGATCTCTAAACGAGGAGCTTGGTCGCGACCTTCAATTACGATGTCTTTGCCGTCAACACTTACTAGCTCCCAATTGTGGTGCTGTAAATCTTGCGCTGTGATTTTTTGCATGTTGTCACCATTGCTTGCACAAGCTGTCATCAATACAGGTAGGGTGATTGCAGCAAGTAAAGTTTTTGGGCTAAGCTTCATAATAATCATCTCCAAAGTGTGGAAAATATGGCCGATAGGCTCGACAATCAATGCGGGCTAGTATAGTTAATAAAACACTGTTTTTGTCAGCGTTTAGTCATGGTTTAGTTTGAATTACATAGTGTCACTTGGCTTATGTGTACTTACGCATTCATCTTGTCTATATAAATGTTTCTTAACAATATAAGGGGGAGTCGATGGAACAACTTGAATTTTTTACCGTCCCGAATCCTTGTGTTGGAGTGTGTACCGTAGATGAAAAAGGTTATTGTCGAGGTTGCATGCGTAAACGTGAAGAGCGTTTCCAATGGCTTGAAATGACGCCTGCCCAGCAATTACATGTCATCAAATTATGCAGACAGCGATATGTTAGAAAGCTACGTCAAGGGAACGCACCATCCTCTACACCACCCGATGGTGAGACGCCACAACAAGAACTTTTTTAATTTCATGGCTTTACAGCGTATTCTCTATTGACTATACCTAAAATACGTAGTCTGTATTTTGAGGTGTAGTATGGAGTTACGCAATCATGAGTTAAATCCATGTGTCGGCCATTGCCAAGTCAATCAACTGGGTGTTTGTATTGGGTGCGGTCGCACTCGCGAAGAGCGCTTCAGTTGGTATCAGCTTTCTCATCAACAGCAAAGAGAGATCCTCATACGCATTTCTGCTGAATCTCTCTTCATCGATCCAGTGAACTAACTATTTCAATCCCCAGCGGTCGCTGACCCAGCCACCCGCGTGTGCGTCAAAGTGATTTCCGGAGAAGCGTTGATTGGATTCGACGCTTTTTTCGCTTTCAGGCCGAGCGTCAATTAAATGTTGGATATAGTTTGCCATGGGATCACCGCAATGCAGCCGCTCTTGTCGAGTGGCAACCTCTTTGATCAGTTGAAGACGGTATGAATTACTGGCGCGTTTCATTGGGTGATCCTCCTTGTTTGTGACACTAGTATGAAAAGTTAGATGCTGTACTTCATAACGTCAATGTGAACGGTTGGGTTTTTAGTACAATTCTCTATGATTGGAATTGATTCTCAGGTTTGTATTCTAATTATGGAAGGGTAAGTTGCTAAAATGTAGAATGTTTTACTAATTGGTTTGGTTCTAAAGTTCATAAAAATTTCACAATAAAAAATGCAGTGAAATGGAGAGAAGCTCGAAGGGAGAGGTGGATGCGAGCCTCACTAATGTGAAGCTCGTTTGTTATATGCTACTTGGCGAAGTTGAAGATAGGGAAGCAAGGCAAAAAGCCATTGTCCGCACAATTAATGATGCCAACTTGTACACCATCTATCTTGCTGGTCTTATTAAAAATCCCTACCTGAACGGTTGATTCAGATGAAAGGTTCACGGCACCAACATCAACCATAGTGTCGCCTTCTGAATAGTTAACAAAACTGACATTCGCACCTTTGACGTCGTTCGTTAAGTTTACAGCCCCAAGATTAACGCCAGTAGTAAGGCCTTCATTCCAATTGAGTAAGCCTAGAGAAGCGCCTGTCATCTGTTGGTTAACCTTGGATGCACCAAGGAACAGTCCAAAGTTTACGCCAGTTGTGGTGTTGGTCTCCGATATCCCGACCACCGCAAAGTCGACCCCTTTTAAGGTATCTACCTTGCCATGTAATGCCGAGAGACGCACTCCTGCCACATTGTCATTGTCTGGTGCGTTAAAATTATCGATAGAGGAAAACATCACAGGTGTAGCCGCGATCGTTAGCCCTGAGTAAAGCAAGCTGAATACTGCCGTTGTTAGTGTCTTTTTCATAACCACTCCACATAAAATGAGGTTTTGTTTTTTGCATGGGTCATCAAATTTGAATGACACACAAAGTATAGGCTACAAAAAAGCCCCTAAAGTGAGGGGCTTAAGAAATCACTATTCGGAATCACATCGTTGAGCGCTAATAAGCTCATCAGCCATTAGTTGACCTCGAGTATTCCGCATTTTGATGCGATAAGTTAAACCAGCATCGAGGTTTGTTTTTATCGCTGGATTGGAGCAGTATGTGTTTATGCTGTAATTCAGGACCGCGGAGGTTGGTTTAGCACCTTGAGCATCTTGGTTGTAAACCATCATGATTTCTATCGTTGTGCCTTTCGCTGATGCACGCATGATGGACAAAGGACCTGCTTCTAGTGGTAACTCTGAAGAGAGCAATTGCGCTCGGTTATCCGCAAGCAACTCTAGGTGTTTTTGCTTCTGTGCTGAAGATGAACATCCCGCAAGAACCGCTAGAACGGTGGCTAAAGCACCATATTTGAACAAGTTGATCATGATTAGAATACTTTTTTGAACGGCTTCACGATGACATTTTGGTAAACACCTGCCGCAATGTATGGATCAGCATCGGCCCAAGCTTGTGCTTGCTCTAGTGAGTCAAACTCTGCAATCACGGTGGAGCCGGTAAAACCTGCCTCGCCTGGGTTATCTGAATCAATTGCTGGCATAGGTCCAGCGGTTAGCAAACGGCCTTCATCTTGCAATTTTTGCAAACGCTCTAAGTGAGCAGGACGGACGCTAAGACGCTTCTCTAGTGAGTTTTCTACATCTTGCGAAAAGATAACATACCACATGGTGCAATATCCTTATTCGGTGTTCTAGTAAAATAGCCTATCACTTTACTGCAATGTACTTATTTTAAAAGGGTTAATACCATTTATTTGTGAATGCGATGTCAAACATTTTTAATTGGGCGAGGTTTACCTTCGCCGTCGATGGCAACATAGTTGAACGTCGCTTCACAAACTTGGTATCGAGATTGAATACCGTCTTCCGTCACAGGTTTTACCCAGACTTCAAGATTGATCGACATCGACGTACGCCCAATCTTGGTACATTCACCATAGCAGCATACGACATCGCCTACGCGCACGGGTTTTTTAAAGGTAATGCTAGACACTGACACTGTGACTATTCGTCCTGAAGAGATCTCTTTGGCCAATATCCCCCCCGCTAAGTCAAGCTGAGACATAATCCATCCACCAAAAATATCCCCATTGGCATTTGTATCCGCGGGCATGGCGAGGGTACGAAGCAGGAGTTGGCCTCGAGGGGCACTCATATCATTATTCATGTAGACATCCACAACAAACAAAACAGCGACCACAGGGTCGCTGAATAAATCACTCAAATGAGAGAAAATAAACCGGATTGTAACAAAATCTGCTGCCTAATCACCAGACCCAGATTTCGTTTCGTCTTTTGGCAGGTGCTTGTAGATGTAAATACCGGTGAGTAAGGTGAATCCAAACGTCGCAGCCAATAGACCAAAAACTTTAAAGTTGACCCAAACGTCTAGCGGCAGTTGGAACGCGACGTAAACATTTAACGCGGCACAAAATGAGAAAAAGACGACCCAAGCCCAAGTGATGGTTGACCACACGCGTTCAGGCAATGAGATCTCTTTTCCCAGCATTGAGCGAATGGCAGATTTACCCATTAAATGACTGACTGCAAGTCCTATAGCAAACACACAATATACGATGGTGACCTTCCATTTTATGAAGTTGTCATCGTGCAAAAAAATCGTCATGCCACCAAATATTGCGACCATCACAAAGGTAATGATCTGCATCTTTTCAACTTTTTTGTAAACCAAGTAAGTGACAACGAGTTGAATGGCGGTGGCGATAATGAGTGCCCCCGTCGCGACATAGATATCTTGTAATTTGTACAGTACAAAGAAGATGATCAGCGGGATAAAATCGATCAGTTGTTTCATTTAAAGAGTCTTATGTTGATCACTGAGCCCCAAGTCTAGCGAATAACGCGACTAAGACAAAGGGCAGTGTGATAACGATGACACTTCTTAAGAGTATTCAGACAGAAAGCTCTCGTTTGCAATCTTCTAGATACCCTTCATTTTTTAAGTTATCTACAGTGAGTTGCAGTTCTTCATCACTCATGGCGAAGCAACTGGACTTTCCCGTCATGAGCCCGAGATATTGGTGATATTCGAATTCAGTAAAATGACCAATACGATCCACCAGTAGACTTTTGATCCCATGATGGATGAGTCGATAATAGGTGTGGCGTTGAATTTCCATAATTAGCCCCTTAATACTGGCAGAGTCGAAATTCTGCCGATTTGAACTACGTCTATAGATGAAGCATATTTGATGCCAGTTAATCGCAGTTCAAAACGCATTATGACCACGCATTTTGCGATTAGCGAAGGTCAAAATGAGATGACCTTCTGCAAAATGAGAAACTCGAGTACTAAATGGTCTCTTCTAAATGGAAGGTATTGTTTAAAACCTTACTCAATGCCTGTTTGGAAGTGGGTTTAGAAAGACGACCATCCATCAACTGATTTATTCGAGCTAAATCTTGTGGAGCGGACTCTCCTGATAAAGCGATTATTGGAATAGCAGGGAAAGATTGCTTGATGATAGCTGCTGCTTCAAACCCATCCATTACAGGCATTTGAATGTCCATAAACACTAAGTCGATTGGGTTACTATTAATGATCTCAATCGCCACTTTGCCGTTATTAGCCAGTACCACATCGTAGCCTAACTGCTCTAGATAAAGCTTAACTAAGGCGCGCTGCACTTCTTTGTCGTCGACGACAAGGATCAATTGCGTCGGTGGCATTTCTGGTGCTGTTGCCGCCAAGTCATACGAACTCATAGGGGAGCGCGACTCTGGTGATGGGTCTAATGTGTTAATGGCGATATCGCTAAGTGGGAAAGCGAGGGTAAACTCAGTGAATTCCCCATAAACCGATCGACAACGGATTGCGCCACCAAAAGATTTCATGACCCTCTGGCAGTAACCTAGGCCCAATCCACTGCCTCCGCTTTTATTGTGACTGAAGAAGTCATCAAATATTCGTCCGAGCAGCTCTTGCGGTATACCCGGCCCAGTATCTCGAATAATGATGAGGTTTTCGTAGTCGTTAGCGTCGGTTCGGATTTCAATACAGCTCTCTGGGTATGAATCAAAGTAGTAAACCGCATTGCGCAAAATATTGAACATGACGAAGTTAAACAAGGTTTCATTAATCTTGGCAACAAAGTCATGTTCAATGAATAAGTGAACCTTTTGTGATTCAGACTGATTGTCAAAACCGTACAGAGAGACCGCTTGGTTAATCGCCGTTCGTATCGATGCCGGCTCTGCTGGCTCTTGATCTAGAGAGGAGTTATTCACTTCACGCAGGATGATATCGATTAATTGACGCCCACGCATCACCGCCGCTTTACCCTGTTCGACGTGCTGAGATAACTCGGTAGACGGTTTAGCGGCAGATATTTTTTGACTCATGCACTCAAACTCCAATTGAACCTGAGCAAGCGGGTTGCGCATTTCATGGGCAATAGAGTTAGCTAATGCTTGAGCCTGACGAAGTCGCTGGTCGTAGTTGATGTGTACTTGCGCTTTTTTCAGTATATGAGACAGCGCTTTAAGCTCTTCATAGGAGAAGTTCAACCCATCTGGCTTGTGACTAGACACTAAAACGTGTGACAGTTTGTTTTTTGATTCATACAAAGGCAGCACCAACGCCGAATCGGACTGGTGCATACTCGAATGCAGTTCAGAGAGTTCTTTTGCTTCTTTTTGCTCAAGTTCATCTTCCAACTCATCAATGACCAAAGGTGCGGTATGATTTTCAAAATAGGAGCGATATCGACTTGCACCCTGATAATCATCAAGCAGCTTGAGTTTGTCGCAGGGAACGCCCAAATAAGCGGCGAGTTTAGCCACAGCTTGAGTGGGAGACTGTTGAAACTCTTGCTCTAAGCGCAAAATATTTTCACTCGGGGAGTGAGCGCTTCCATAGATCAGGTAGTTGGCCAGAACTTTGGCTTTTTTGTAGATAAACGGCCAACTGATTCCAATGAACATGATGATGGAAATGGTCGAGATATAACTCAAGAAAGAGTAGTCAGTGAGCACGAGTGCTATTGCATAAGCACTTGCCGCACACAACGCCGCCAAGCTCATTTTGGCTAGGTGCCGGAAACTGTAAAAGCGTGAGGCTAATATCGCATAGCCCATAAAGAGCATTTCACTGATAGAGAGAGCTGGTGGCAGCCAAGTAAGTGAAAAATCGTTGAAGAAGAATGTAAAACCAAGCTGAATGATTGCTGTCGAGCACATGAAGATGGTCATGCCCAAAATCATGTAGTTAATACGGGTGCGTCGAATTCGACTGGCGCTTCCACGCAGCGAAAATAGGTTGATGAACGAGAGGATTACTAGGGTAGTTAATCCCAAGAAGAAAGGTTTAGTGTACTCACCAAAGTCTAATATAAATTGACTTGGCCCTTGAACAATCGCGCCTTTAATCGTCAAACCGGGAATCAAATTCCAAGCAAAGCAGACGACGAAGGTTGTGACAGCGATGGCGCGTAATAACCAGTGCGGTTTGGACTCGGTGTAATGGCAAGTGAGTTTGACTGTGAACTGATAAGCAGAGCCAAAGGCAATAAGCGCAGCTAGATTAGCGACCACGGCCATAAATACCGCCACTTGTTCGCCGAACTCGACCAAAAAGCCAGTGTGAAAGTAGGCATTACTGAGTATCCAGACCGACAAGCCAAGCGTATAGGTGATGTAGTAGCCGTATGACTTAACACTGCTGGTACCATAGCGACTGTTCAATGAAAAACAGAAAAAGCCTGCCCAGATGAAGACCAATAGAGCAGTAAGCAGCAACACAATGGCTTTGGGATAGAATATATGAGAAGCGATGATGTTAAGCATGGTTGAGCTCTTTACTGCGTGTATGCCTTAATTGAGAAAAGGTCTGTTGTTTGTATTGCCTAAAACTGCTTTCACTTAATGCCGAGTTTAACTGCTTGACGACCCAGACTCCTTTGTATGTCGGGTGGTTAGAGTTGGCTATGATACATGATCCAAATGTGTAATACGCCCCATTCGCGAGACTGTTGTAGTAATGAATCATAAGTGGCTGTTCAATCACGACGAAGGCGAGCAAGAAATCGTGCTCGACTAATCTTTGCATTAGACGTTTTTGCGACAGGTATAAAAAGAACAGTTTTTGAGTTGTGCTGCCACTCACCGTCAAACGAATAATTTCGCAACTTTGGTGGGGGCGAGACTGACGGTTCCATAAGCTTCTGTCAAATTCTGCGATGTCATTTGGGCTCAGTATTTGACCTTGTTGCAACAAACCTGCGTGTTGCAGTTGCTCGATGGGTTTGTCACATTGCTCGGGTGCCCAATGGCGGCTCTGGAAAAAGGTGGAAAAATAGAGCCAATCTTGAGCGGTATTATGGGTATTGACCTTAGCGCTAGAGAGTATGACAGGGTAGGCGAGTTGTTCGTTTTGATAGCTCAAAATGAAATGCATACCAAAAGTAGACAAGTCGATATGTTCTAGGATTTCATACCACTCCTGATCAACCACTAACGTTGATAGGTTTATCAAAGCGAGTGCGTGTCCCAGTGTCATCGGGGTAGGAGCATAGATGGTGTAATACCGTTCTGAGCACTGCTCTACATTGTGGATCATCATATCTTGATAGTGGGCTTCATCTAGTGGAAGCTGCGCAATGTACTGGGAGAGCGTTTCATCAGCTTGTTTTGAACTCGTGTATTTTTGCACAATACTCCATATCTGATAGTGTGCCCACGCCTCCGCCCAGTGGGAAAAGTGCAATAGTATTTCCTGTTCCAAGGCCTTATCGCTGGAATCCCATTGAGGAGGTGTCGTGAGGTAAATATCTTGAAAGAGTTTGGAGGAGAATTGGGTCGCTATATTCTCGAAGGTGAGTGAGGGATCTATCAAGCAAACTTGGCTAAGTCGATCATTCATACATCGAAGAAAGAACTGGTTTGCTTGTTCACCGAATAAGGATCGGATTTGTTCAAACAAACCTATGGTTTGTTTGGAATGGGAGCCTTTGACCCACTCGTTTTGGTGGTTCCATGCCATGACTAACGTAACTTATTGTTTATTATTTGTTGTTATTATTATGTTCTCACAATCGATAGGCAAACGTTTTTATAGTGTAGCGACATATCTATCACTATTATGCAGTCAAAGTTATAACGAAGTAGGATTTTCTACAAAAAGCGTAACGTGAAGCCTTTTTCTTACACTTGGCATCTGCAGAGCGTTGTGCTCGATTGATAGCGTTGCTACCTAATAAGTAGTATGTTCTGTGCTAACCAACTGAATTGTCGAATAAAGAATGCGAACGCCGATCACACTATTGAGATTTTTGGTGTTTTATATCGATAATATTATCAATTTAGCCTAATATTTTGATTAATTTGACTAATTTACGTTGTATCCACTATGAAATAGCGGGGTAAGTGAGCGGTTTTTCTACAGTTTTTTGCTTATTGCGTGAACATCAAATAAAAAAGTTGGCGAAAATCATAAGCTTGGCATACACTTTCCAGAGTAAGGCTGATATGTTGTTGATTGGCCTAACGAAAGTTATGGTGTCACCGCATGGTGGCAATGTTTAACACAGCTTTGAGGAAAGTTTTATGGCGCTCACAAAGGCCGATTTGGCTGAGAACCTGTTTGAGAAGCATGGATTCAGTAAACGGGATGCCAAGGAAACGGTTGAGGCGTTTTTCGAAGAAATTCGTAAGGCACTAGAAGGTGGCGAGCAGGTAAAACTGTCTGGTTTCGGTAACTTCGATCTTCGAGATAAAAACGAACGTCCAGGTCGCAACCCGAAAACAGGTGAAGACATTCCTATCAGTGCTCGACGCGTAGTTACCTTCCGTCCAGGTCAAAAACTGAAAGCACGTGTAGAAAATATCTCAGTTGACGATTAGTGCTGCCGACGTCTGCATTGATCCCGTTGCCTTACACGAAAAATTCAGTTTTCGCTCGGCAAAAAACACCCAAGCACTCTTGGGTGTTTTTATTTGTGTACTAGTCGCGTTTCCACAGAATATGACAGAACTTATGTTCAGGATCACGGCTCACGAGTAAGCGAGCAAATACCTCGTCGAGTACATCATTTTCTTCATTTACCAGACCAACTCGAACTTCGGCATAAACGTCTTTGTCTACATCAAAGCCTACGTGGCCAGCCCAGTCATCACCCGTTTCCACTAGCTCAGCAGCGCCGCGATCTTCAAATTGCGCTGTGAAGATAATCACGTCAGCGGCTTCTAAGTTATCAGGTGCCATTTCAAGGAAAATGTCGTATGCGGTATCGATCGCATCATCGTATGAGATCAAATCAGCCATAACTACGCGCGGCTCATGTACTTGCGTTCAGCAGTATTGATAATGATACGATCGCCAGTGGCGATGTATTCAGGAACTTGAACCGTTAGGCCAGTAGGAAGGCGCGCTGGCTTAGTGCGAGCTGAGGCAGAAGCACCTTTGATCGAAGGGTCAGTCTCTTCGATCACTAACTCAACTGACGCTGGAAGTTCTAGGCCAACCGCGTTTCCGTCAACAAGAATAACCTGAAGACCTTGAATGTCTTCAGTAATGAACAATAGCTCGTCTTCAATTTCGTCTTTTTTGAAGGTGAATTGAGTGTAATCTTCGTTATCCATGAAGATGTACTCGTCGCCATCTACGTAAGAAAACGCAGCTGCACGTTTAAACATGTCAACAGTATCGACGACGTCATCAGACTTGTAACGCTCATCAACGCGAGCGCCTGTATTTAGGTCAGTACAACGCAGTTTGTAAATCTTAGCACCACCGCGGCCACCAGGTGTGGTGACTTCGATATCTTTAATCAGTAGGGTTTTACCGTTAGCTTCGATTGCGAAGCCTTTTTTAAGCTCACTTGCCTTAGGCATGAACGTTATCCTTTGTATGGTGTTGAATGGGGGCATTATATACCTAGCTCAGTAGAGAAGGAATATCTTGATTCGTAACCCGTGGTAAGCGAACATTAAGGGATTATAGAGATAAGAATTGCTGCGCTAATGTATTTGACGACGATAGACCCATCAGACTCGTTCCAAACTCCTTACCAACCCGCTATTAACGAACTTGTTAGCTTTCTACGCAGTGGGCTGGGAGATAATTTACACAGCGTGTATTTATACGGCAGCGTCGCGCGAAAAACCGCAAAACCTCATCGCTCTAATTTGGATGTTATTGTCGTGACTCACAAGTCATTCGCTGATAGCAAAACCGCGCTCCTTAACTCGATTAAATGGCGTTTCCAAAAAAGCTATTCCTTCATTACCGATGTGTCCTTCAAAACGGTTTTGGTCAATGAAGTGGTCAGTCTCGACAGCATTTTTTCTTGGGGGTTTCAGTTGCGCCACTGTGCGGTCTGCATCTATGGAGAGAATCTCGCTGAGTGCTTTGGTGACTACGAACCAAGTTGGGAGATCGCGAAGCATTGGAATATGGACGTGGAAGATTGGGTTGCGGTGTATCGCAATCGAATAGCTCGAGCCGATAAAGAGGCTGACCAAATCAAATCGCAAACTATCATAGCCAAGAAACTGCTACGGGCGAGTTACTCGCTGGTGATGTACAGAGACAAGCGATGGTTCGACGACCCGGTTGAATGTGGTCGTGAGTTTTTGCGTTACTATCCTGAAAAACAGGTCGAGATTGAACGTTTGGGTATCTTAATGTCCGGTCGCCTGATCGCAAAACGTTCTGTGATTGGGATCTTGGACGGGTTTGGAGAGTGGTTAGTGAAACAATACAAAAAAACGGAATTTAGAATCGGTTAGTCGTCTGAAATTTTTCCGCTTTTCCTGATATTTATGTAAGTAACTGTGCTAGCTTTATAAAGGGATGTTTATAGAGGTTAGCATGCAGGATCGCACCAATAACTACCAAATTAACCAACTCTCGATAAGTGCTTCATTTCAGCGTTATCTGTTTCCTTCATTGCAGGCGATTCGTGAGGGCATGGTCTGGTTGATACCATGTCTAATGATCTCTTCTTTTGCTCTGTTTTTTGCCAGTGTCGGGGAGTTCTTCTACGGGTATCGTCCTGCTTGGGTCGTTCTTTGTTATCAGGTTCACTCTGCGATTGCTGAGTTTTTTCCCTATTTGATGACCGCCACTATCTCTTACGTTCTGGCTATGCAGTGGCGTTTGGCTCGACCTCCTGCAGCATTATTGATGATCGCGTTTCTGGTCATCATTAGCCAAGTGCTTCCATCTGAAAAAACCGTTCTGACATTCCATATCATTTTGGCGATCATCACGCCGCTTTACGCGATTCCGATGTTGGCTTACTTGCTTCGCTTTGATGGTCTCAAGTTAACTCAAACAGAAACCGCAGGCCAGATTGTCAAAGAATCGCTCAATATGGTCTTGCCTGCGATTGTCACTGCAACAGCTGTGCTGGCGATAAATTACAGCCTAGTTACTGCGATTGTTAAAGTTGAGTTTCTCTCTTTGCTTTCAGTCGATTATGCCAACGACCCAACACTGTTTGGTATTACTTTCGCGGCGCTAAACTCGACACTCTGGTTTATGGGTGTGCATGGTTACTACGCTCTGTTACCACTGGTGGATTTGCTTCAAGAAGCGATTAACTTAAATTACTCCACCATGCTTGCTGGGGGAGCGGGTCAGTATCATATGAACTTGTCCTTCATGGGAGCGTTCGTGTTTATTGGCGGTAGTGGCGCGACGTTCTCATTGGTTTTAGCCTTACTGTTGTTCGCACAGCAACGCAGCTTAAAGCTGATAGCGATTGCCAGTATTCCAATTGGTTTGTTGAACATTAACGAGATATTACTGTTTGGCTTACCCATTATCTTTAATCCGCGATTGTTCTTACCGTTTTTACTTGTGCCGATCGCTAACGTTGTGGTGAGTATGTTGGCGGTGTCCTTTGGTTGGGTGGCGTCTCCCTCAGTGTTTGTTCCGTTTAATAGCCCGATCTTCCTAAATGCTTGGATGGCGACCGATGGTGACTTTTCGGCGGTGGTGCTACAACTGATCAATATATTTGTTGGTGTGCTGCTCTATTTGCCAGCGGTCAGAGCGTTGAATCAGAGTAAAAATAGAGGTGATATTCGCCTCTCCGCTTTTGATACGACTTATGCTCGTCGTCAAGAGGAAGCTAAGTTTTTAATGGATGATCCTATTGCTCAGGCGACTCAGCGAGAGAAAAAAGCAGTGCAAGTAGAGCAAGAGCTAGAGCAAATTAGCCAGCGAGATTTCTGCTTGGAGTACCAACCGCAGGTTTCATCCGTTACTAATAAGGTTGTGGGCTGCGAGGCGCTGATTCGTTCGGTTGATAAGAGTGGTCATCTTCAATTTCCCAACACGTTTTTGCCGTGGTTAGAAGAAGCAGGGTTAATGAAAGACGTGGATCTTTGGGTGTTTAAGCAAGTTGTGAAAGACATCAAAGAGATGCAAAGCCACGGTATCTTCATTCCGATCAGCATTAACGTAACCCCGGAGACATTAGTTGATGCTGAGTACCTAAATCAACTAGAGCGAATCATAAAGCCGTGCGCTCGATTTATCCATATCGAGATTACCGAAGAAACCTTACTCGCCGACGAACTCTTGTTAGCGGCGGCATTTGATCGACTGCACCAACTGGGAGCGAAGGTTCACATTGATGATTTTGGAACTGGCTATTCGTCGTTGAGCTATTTGAATCAGTTTGACGTTGATGTTCTCAAGGTCGATCGCTCTTTTGTGCTGGCTCTTGATAACGAAAAAGGTCAGAAAGTATTTTCCAGTATTATGTCGATCGCTCGTCAACTTGACCTTGAAGTGGTTGTTGAAGGGGTAGAGACGGAGCAACAACGTAGCCATATACCAAATGATGGCAGTGTTGCTATTCAAGGTTGGTATTACGCGAAGTCTTTGTCACTTAGGGCGTTTGTGCGCTATGTACTAAAATAAGCCCAATTGCGGCTCACTGAGCGACGTAAAGTCGAGCCCAATGAATGGAAGAATTGCATCGGCGACCGGTTTAAGCTGCTTATCAATGTAGTGCTGATAGTCAATGGCACTCTTTAGGTATTCTTTGGGTTCAGGACCACTGACGGTAATTAAGTACTCAATGCGTCCTTTGTTTTGATATTGAAGGGGACGCCCCAGCTGGCTGTTAATTTCGTCCGCCATTCGTGCCGCCCTAACTTGAGGTGGAATGTTTTTCTGATACTCATGTAGTTTGCGGCGCAGGCGCTTTTGATACACAAGTTGGTCATCAAACTGACCGCTGGCAGTCTGTTCAACAAAATCTCTCACATAATCACTCGGGTCCTCGCCGTGGAAAACCATCTCGTAAAGTTGAGACTGAAAACGCTGAGCTAATGGAGTCCAGTCGGTACGCGCACTTTCTAAGCCTTTGAATACAATTCTCTCTTGTTCGCCCTCGCCGATAAGGCCTGCATAGCGCTTTTTAGAGCCCGTTTCTTGACCGCGAATGGTTGGCATCAGAAAGCGTCGATAGTGCGTTTCGTATTCGAGCTCTAATATAGAAGTCAGGTTGTATTCTTCCTTTAGATGCGTTGTCCACCAGTGATTGATGTATTGGACGAGTGACTGACCAATCTCGTCAGCTTGCGCTTGGCTGTATGAGCCATTGAGTGAAACAAAAGTTGAATCAGTGTCGCCATAGATCACTTGATAGCCTTTGTTTTCAATCAGCAGCTTGGTCTGTTTCATTATTTCATGGCCGCGCATGGTAATGCTCGACGCCAAACGCGTATCGAAAAATCGGCAGCCAGACGAGCCTAGTACTCCATAAAAGGAGTTCATGATGATTTTTATCGCTTGGGAAAACGCTTTCTCTTGATTCTTTTTTGCTACGTCGCGAGCGGCCCACAAGTCCTCGATCATTTTAGGCAGAAAATGTTTATCTCTGGAAAATTGCCCACCACGAAACCCTGGAACGGCATTATCCTCGGCTTTTCCTACCTCGAGTTTTAGTCCCTCAATGAGCCCCATAGGATCGATAAGGAATGAACGGATAATGGAAGGGTAGAGGCTTTTAAAATCGAGCACCAAGACTGAGTCATATAGATTTGGGAGTGAGTCCATGACGTAGCCACCCGGGCTAGCAATCCAGTTTTCAGGTTGAAGGTTGGGGGCGACGTAACCTGCGCGATGAATTTGGGGAAGATATAAGTTAGTGAATGCAGCGACAGAGCCTCCAACTCGATCTAGCTCTACACCGGTCAATCTCGAGCGCTCAACGGCGAATTCGAGGAGGTGAGTATGATCGAAGATTTTATTTACCAGTACGCAATCTTGCAGGTTGTACTTGGCAAGCGATGGCTTGTCTTTGCGAAACATGCGGTTGATTTCGTCCATGCGGTCATGCACGTTGTGGATCTGCTTGCCCTCACCGAGCAGCTCTTGAGAGACGGATTCTAATGACCAGCTACGGAAATGGTAGGTTGCGGTTTTTAGTGTGTCGATACCATCCATTACGACACGACCAGGGATAGAGATAAAAGCCTGTTGGCTAGTGTTCGACGTACGGAAAAAACTGGATTGATTGTTACGCCCGAGCTGAAGCTTGATCTTGTGCCACTCTGCTCGTTTGTGTAAGAGGCGAAAATCAAAATCTATGACATTCCATCCAACGATAACGTCGGGGTCAAACTGGTGAAACCAGCGGATCAAAGCTTGGAGCAGTGCTTTCTCGTCGTTGACCCACTCAATCTCTGTTTCTGCTGGCTCAGGCTCACCAATCATGATGACTCGACTGTCCATAGGGCTATCTAAACCAATGGAGTAAAGAATGCCTTTTTCAGAACATTCAATGTCAAGAGAAACGACTTTGAGCGTTGGGATATAGGCGCTTGGTCGACATTTAACTTGAGTGACTCGGCGATGAGTTTGTTTTGCAGTTAAATGACC
The DNA here is from genome assembly GCF_000189275.1 of Vibrio sinaloensis DSM 21326. Taxonomy (GTDB): domain Bacteria; phylum Pseudomonadota; class Gammaproteobacteria; order Enterobacterales; family Vibrionaceae; genus Vibrio; species Vibrio sinaloensis. Next base: position 37,139 of record NZ_AEVT01000005.1, read on the forward strand.
TGTGAACTCAATCCCCCCTTTAATAAAGCGCTCCATTAAGTAACGGTCGGCAAGACGAACGTCATCTTCAAGTACGAGCAAGTCGCGTTGTTTAAGGGCTTGGGCCAGTAATTGGGCGCTTTTCACTGTGCGGGTGTAACACGCCAACATGGGAGTGGCGTCAAAATCTTGCATCGGAAGTGGCTTCACTTGCGCGTCAATCTGGAGCTGCATGGCGATGTCGAGAACGGATTGGTGATTGCTTTGAGAGGTGAAAAACACAGGTTGCTCTTGGTCAATGATGAGCTGAGTTGGGCCATGGTCTGTCGCCACCCACAAGTCAATCTGAGTTGTTCCAGAAACATCACGAGCTTGTCGAGTTAATAAAAAGCCTTGGTAAAGAGTCATTGATTCACTGTCGGTATAAATGGCGAAACACTAGGTTATGTTTCGTTGACACAGGATACCACAAGTGATCAAAGGGCGGGCATAGGCTGACATCATCAACCAAAACTTAAGGTGTTTTGGGGCGTGACTCTGAGGGTATTTTGTTCAAAACTATTGATGCTGGTGATGAGTGGATAAAATTAGTTGCACTTTCAATGCATAAGCTTGGCATAATAAATCCCGCTGCCACTATAGTGGTATTGATTGAAATACGGACAGTAAGGTATTGATTGAAAAGTTATTATTGAATTAATCGGCACTTCTGAAAATAAGTACTTGCTAAAGTTTGCGTTTGGGCACATATTCAGAAGAAGCAAATTTTCTGATTTGCGCTAAAATAAGCAACCATCCTGTACTTTTCATGTTGAGAAGTAGCAGAGCTGAACAAAAAGTGTGGAGATACAAGTTTGATAAGTGTTTTCCTTGTAGATGATCACGAGCTGGTTCGCACAGGGATACGACGTATTATTGAAGACGTCCGTGGAATGAACGTAGCAGGGGAAGCTGAAAGCGGTGAAGAAGCGGTAAAATGGTGTCGTAGCAATCATGCCGACGTTATTTTAATGGATATGAATATGCCTGGTATTGGTGGTTTGGAAGCGACCAAGAAAATCCTGCGTTTCAATCCAGACGTGAAGATCATCGTTTTAACTGTTCATACGGAAAATCCGTTTCCAACTAAAGTGATGCAGGCCGGTGCAGCCGGATACCTGACAAAAGGCGCAGGGCCAGATGAAATGGTCAATGCAATTCGAGTGGTGAATAGTGGCCAACGCTACATTTCACCGGAAATCGCGCAACAGATGGCACTAAGCCAATTCTCTCCAGCATCGGAAAACCCTTTTGCCGATCTTTCTGAGCGTGAATTGCAGATAATGATGATGATTACCAAAGGGCAAAAAGTGACTGATATTTCAGAGCAACTCAACTTGAGCCCAAAAACGGTTAACAGTTATCGCTATAGACTGTTCAATAAACTCGACATCTCCGGTGATGTCGAGTTGACCCATCTTGCTATCCGTCATGGAATGTTAGACACCGAGACCTTGTAGTGACATCCTCATTTGACTCGGTTTCGTTCCTCAAAACAGTAACGAATCAGCCCGGCGTTTATCGAATGTATAACGCCGACGCTGTCGTTATTTATGTTGGTAAAGCAAAAGACCTCAAAAAACGCCTCTCCAGTTATTTTCGCAAAAAAGTCGACAGTGAAAAAACGCGTGCTTTAGTCAGTAATATTGACAAAATCGATGTTACGGTTACTCACACTGAGACAGAAGCGTTAATACTTGAGCACAACTACATCAAACAGTATTTGCCAAAATACAATGTGCTGCTGCGCGATGATAAGTCCTATCCCTATATCTTTATTAGTGGACACAAGCACCCTAGGCTATCGATGCATCGTGGGGCCAAAAAGCGCAAAGGTGAGTATTTTGGACCTTACCCCGACTCTGGAGCGGTAAGAGAAACGCTGCACCTCATTCAAAAAATCTTTCCTGTACGTCAATGTGAAGATACGGTCTACAGTAATCGAACTCGACCTTGTTTGATGTATCAAATTGGCCGTTGTGCGGCGCCTTGTGTTAGCTCTGTTATCAGTGACGAGCAGTATGCTGAGCTGGTGGGATTAGTCCGCCTGTTTTTACAAGGTAAAGACCAACTAGTGCTAGAGACTTTGGTAGAAAGAATGGAGCAGGCCAGTAAGACGCTCCGTTTTGAAGAAGCTGCGAAGTTTCGAGATCAAATTCAAGCCATACGTCGAGTGCAAGAGCAGCAATTTGTCTCTGAAGACTCGATGGACGATATGGATGTTCTTGGCTTTGCTCAAGAGAATGGCATTGCGTGCATCCACATATTGATGATCCGTCAGGGGAAGATCTTGGGAAGCCGAAGCCACTTTCCTAAGATACCTAACGATACCAATCGCGAAGAAGTCTTCTACAGTTTTCTTAGTCAATATTATTTGAGCCACAATGAAGCGCGTACTATCCCGACGCGAATCATTCTAAACAGTGGTTTGATTGAAGAAACTGAGCCGCTACAACAAGCATTAGCCAGTATCGCGGGGCGCAAAGTGCATTTCCACGTCAATCCGACAGGTACGCGGGGGCGCTACTTGAAGTTGTCAAACACTAACGCTTTGACGGCCATAACCACCAAGATTAATCACAAGATGACGATCTCTCAACGCTTCAAAGAATTGAGGGAAGTATTGGGCATGGAGACGATTGGTCGCATGGAGTGTTTTGATATATCACACACCATGGGAGAAAGTACCATTGCGTCCTGTGTGGTATTTAATCATGAAGGGCCGGTTAAACAAGAGTACCGTCGCTACAACATCACCGGGATCACGGGAGGTGATGACTACGCTGCGATGGGGCAGGCACTAGAACGCCGCTATTCGAAACAACTTGATGTTGAGAAGATCCCTGACATTGTCTTTATCGATGGTGGTAAAGGGCAGTTGAATCGCGCGCATGAGATCATTTCTCAATATTGGGGTGACTGGCCTAAGCGACCAAGGTTGATCGGTATCGCAAAAGGCGTAACTCGTAAACCAGGTTTGGAAACTTTGATTACGACGGATGGAGAGGAGTTTAACCTACCAAGTGACGCTCCTGCGTTGCATTTGATGCAGCACATTCGTGATGAAAGCCATAACCATGCCATCGCAGGTCACCGGGCTAAAAGAGGAAAAACGCGTAGAACCAGTGCTTTAGAAGGTATTGAAGGCGTTGGCCCTAAGCGTCGCCAAGCGTTGCTTAAATATATGGGCGGTTTACAAGAACTTAAGCGTGCTAGCGTTGAAGAAATCGCCAAAGTGCCTGGAATCAGTCACTCTTTGGCAGAAAACATTTATCAAGCATTGAAACAATAGTAAAAATCCCGCACCATAAGGACCTGTTTTCAAGCAGTAAACAGCGCAACACGATAAGAGCCATTAATAAATATGCGTTTAAACATCCCGAACATTCTGTCTTTATTGCGACTTTTCCTTATTCCAGTATTTGTCGTTGTATTTTACCTCCCTTATAGCTGGTCTCCGTTTGCCGCTGCTATGGTTTTTTGGGTTGCTGGATTCACCGATTGGTTGGATGGCATGTTGGCTCGAAAACTAGGCCAAACATCAAGATTTGGCGCTTTTATCGACCCCGTTGCCGATAAAGTCCTAGTTGCCACCGCTTTGATATTGATTACTGAGCATTACCACTCTATTTGGGTCACCATACCTGCAGTGACTATGATTGCTCGAGAAATTATTATCTCAGCGCTCAGAGAGTGGATGGCTGAAATAGGCAAGCGTGCAAGTGTTGCCGTGTCATGGGTTGGCAAGGTCAAAACGGTGAGCCAAATGTTTGCGTTGTGGGTGCTTATCTGGCGTTATGATGATTGGATGGTTTGGTTAGGCTTTGGAGCGCTGTATGTGGCCACTATTTTGACCTATTGGTCGATGGGGCAGTATTTGCTAGCGGCGAAAGATGACTTATTAGATGAAGAACATCACTAATTAATAGAAAGCGGGCGATTGCCCGTTTTTTTGTATCAGTCGCAGAGTTTAGTCTAAGAAAGTCGCTCATATTCAAAGGATTAACGCTAGTAAATTGAGCAATTTGAAGGTTTTTGAACGTTAATTAGACAAACGATTCAAAAAATTAAAAATAGTGTTGACTCATTAGTTCGAATCCGTAGAATGCATCCCGTACCCAAGAGGAATGCCAATAACAAGCAATCCAATTGGAGTATCGAAGGCGTGTTGGCAGAGTGGCTATGCAGCGGATTGCAAATCCGTGGACCTCGGTTCGACTCCGGGACGCGCCTCCATTTGCGACACTAGCTCAGTTGGTAGAGCGCAACCTTGCCAAGGTTGAGGTCACGAGTTCGAACCTCGTGTGTCGCTCCAAATTTTGGATAGCGAAACAAACTTCGATATC
>NZ_AEVT01000004.1 GCF_000189275.1 Vibrio sinaloensis DSM 21326
ACTCACTCTCGGACATGATACTTGTTATTTAGAAGAAATCGAGCGATTTCATGAGGGCTTATCCAGCTAATATAAAAAGTTAAGACTAGTTCATATATACTACGCAAAAGGTGTGCAGATTGAAGAAACAGACCATCCTGCAATAATAGCTTTATTGATCTCAATGATTCACCTAATCTTACAAGTACTGAGTACATTACATGATGGTAATGTATTTTGGGATTTAGCCTACTATGATGAAAACCTTTGAATTCTGACTTCACAGAGTTGACAATCTCTTCCATAAGCTCCACACACTCGACCATATTGCCTTCATTGGAGAACTTATCACTACTGAATATTGAGTAAAGCCCTTTGGGCTTAACACACACCATTCCATATATATAGTGTTTTATTTGCTCCCCAGATTTAAACCCTTTAATTTTGAAAGCGGACTCTTCAAGCTCCCCTATTTCCCCATGGATAATTACAGGAACTTTGTTTATTCCTAAAGCTTTATATGCATTGTAAGCATGGGCATCATCAGGGCATACGTAGTCAAAACTACACTTAGGATTTCTATTCACATATATATGTAATGAGGGTCTTATACCGCCTTGAATGGCATCTTTAGTTCTTTCAATACCCGAATCAATAACATCATCTGTATAAAAATCCCACTCATTGTCATCCCGTTTATAAAAACCACAGACAATCCTAGATAATGAAACTCTTGAAATATGTGAGTGCTTTTTCCCCAACCCAAAATCATTATATAACTTATGAAATATAGGGTCGTGCTCACCTTCATTTAGATAACGAACTTCTTCAGGATCACATTTTTTAGCTTCTAGGCATAGAACTAAAGATAGAGGATCATTTGGTAACTTTTTGTTCATTAAACATTATCTCAGTATTTGAAAGGGAACTTAACGCCGCATTAAGGTGTGAGCAACGCTTGGCTATACTTGAGCGAAGCGAAACCGCCAAGCGTTGCGAATCACTCTTAAATGCTTTGTTATGTGCGTACTAAAGACATTGGTACGAACCTAATTCCGTTGAACTCGGATTCTTCACCTGTTGCTACGAAACCATTACGATTGTAAAACTCAACAGCATTCACCGATGAACGCAGGCTAACTTCACGAGCATCTGTCTGGTTGAGCAAATGATTCAATAAAGCACGACCTAAACCTGATCCTTGCTGTGAATTTGCAACAAATAAATGTGTTAGATAATTCCCATCACGTAAAGCAGCAAAACCAAGGACTTCCCCACCTGATACGGCCTTAACAGATGAAAACTTCTCATGGTCAAAAGTTGTCACTAGGTCAGGTAAAACTCTGTCCTTATACTCTTGCTTTCCCTGTTCATTAAACAATGGAAGCACATCCTTGTCTGAGACCTCTGAAACAAGCCTTGTCACTGCCTCTAAGTCCGATTTTAGGACCTTCTGAATTTCCATATTCCCTCCGAGCACATAACGCCGCGTTAAGTAGTGAGCAACGCCAACCACCTAACCTAAACCATTGCACCGTAGACACTTAACCCAACGTAGAATACAAAATGCCAAGCGTTGGGAATCTGCCTTAAACGCTTTGTTATGCGAATTTGCACGCATAAGCCAATTTGGCCCAGTGCAGACTACCTGAAGCACGAAAAACCACAAACAAACCAAACACTTTTTGTGATTCAAGAAACAGCAGAGTCACTATGTTACAGCCAAAGTCCCGACAACCACGAAATGCGGCCTTTCAGCAACAATGTTGCTTTTAAACCACCTAACCTAGCGGCGCCGAACGTTTAACAAATACTGAGCACCGATAGACTTGCCCTTTCCACACTTTGAACCAAGCTAAACTTCCACGCACCGGCTCTGAAAGCCAATGAGGCAACCCGCGAATATTGGCATGTTTTACGGCCTAAGAGATTCATGGAATTGAGTCGATAATGCTA
>NZ_AEVT01000003.1 GCF_000189275.1 Vibrio sinaloensis DSM 21326
TTCGTCATATCAACAAAGTAGAAACAACAGGTAGGCTATGAAGTCACAATTAGATCTAAATTTGCTCAAGGTGTTATCACTATTACATAAACACCGTCAATTAAAGCCAGTGGCGAAGGAGCTTGGAAAAACCGAAAGTGCGGTCAGTAAGCATCTTGCAAAACTGCGTGAGCAACTTGATGATCAGCTGTTTGTTCGTGGGGCTCATGAATACGAGCCTACAGAGTTCACGCTTCAATTATTACCTGAAGTGGAAAAAGGCTTGACGTTGATTAAAGGGGCGATCGAGAAAGAAGAGTTTGACCCTGCAAGTTATGACAAACCAATCACAGTCGCAATTCCAAGTTTGGCGCAGTACTTGATAGGTAAAGCGTTAATGCTTGATCTGTTTGATACTTTTCCAAACGCTTCAATTCATTTGACTACGTGGAGCGATACCTCCGTTGATGATCTGTTGGACGATAAGATAGATATTGGCTTGCAATATTTTAATCCCGAGATGACAAAAACTGTCTATCAAAAGCACTTGGGTAGATACAAAGCCGGCATCGTAACGTCGAAGAAATACTGTTCAAAGACGTTAGAAGAAAAGTTAGCGATGCCTTATGTATTGATGGAGATGAAAGGTTGGCAAGAAAAGAAAGCCGTGATCAAAATTGCGCTCGCTGAATGTGGGATTGAAATCGAAAAAGTTGCAACGGTAGACAATATCACCTGTTTGTTTCAACTACTTGAAGCGAAAGAGTGCGCAACCTTGTTTCCGGCGATGGAACATTTAATCAATCAGGATGAATACTGTGTTGAAGTGTTGCCCCAACACTTGCAGTTGGAGCATCCACCGTCGGTTGTAGCGAATATTAAGGTGGTCAATCAGACCAATCCTCTACATAAGTTGCTTGCAGACAAACTTAAGCTGCATCTGTTTTAACTTCAGACAAAGATACGTGCAAGTGCTCTTGCAAGTTCATTAGCTCAACAATTGAGTCTACATTGTACTTGTCTAGAATACGTGACTTGTAAGTACTGATGGTTTTCGAGCTTAGTGAAAGAAGCTCGGAAATCTTTTTATTGGTGTAACCTTTCATCAAGTAGTTAAACACAACGGTTTCACGGTTAGACAAGGTCGTATTTCTGCGTCGAGACGCGTTTTCGTGTTTGAACACACTGTAGCCTCGAACGACGCTGACGATGGCTTCTTTTAGCACTGGTGTTGACTCGAACTTAGCCACATATCCGTTTGCACCCAGCTTATAGGCCGTGTCTGAGTACATTGGGTGTTTGTTACCCGATAGGAATAAAATCTTTCCTGTGTAACCATGAGCTCGTGCACGACGTACAAATTCAAAACCGTCTGAGCTTTCTAAATCGACATCTAGAATCACTAGATCAATATCGTGGTCCTTAACCATTTGTACACCGAAAGAAGCGGAGTTTGCCTGTAAGACTTGAGCGTGTGGCAGTAACTCATAAACCAGTTGCTCCACTGCAACGCGCACGATTGGCTGGCTATCAAGTACAAGTGTTTTTACTGCTGACATCATTTTATTTTCTCTTATTAGCTTTTATTCGTTCATCCATGGGAAGTATTGTTCCGATGGATGTAATGTAAGGCAAAGCTGACTGAAAAGGTGGAAAGGCAGATCTTCCAAAGTGGAAAAATGGTCAATTAAATGTCATGTGCGTCATTTAATTGTCATTTGGTAGGTGGTTTTTTATCAGATTGTCGATAGTGCCGTTCTGTTTTAGACGGTTTAATTGAAAGTTGAATTGTTCTATAAAATCAGTCTTATACGGGTACTTTTTTGCTGATTCACGAGTAAAACCAAGGTACCCTTGCTCAGAGCTAACAACCGTGCCAAATTTCAGACGAAAACTTTTTGGCAGCACGTTTTCATCAGTCATGTTCTGCTTTTCCCACAAAATTGACATCCGGTCATTGAGGTAACAGTCTGCTTTTTTGTTATAGAGACTCAACAAACTCAAGCGATTGCCTTTTTCTTCTCTTAAGCGGATTTTTCCTTGTTTTACGTGATGCCAGAAATCGCTCCCACCAAGCTCGAAGGCTTCATTGATTGCGACCGTTAAGCCCAAGTAATCATTTGGCCAGCTTTGTAAAGATTGGCCTTGAACACTGTCTGGATGACAGTAAACCACCACTTCTTCGTTGAGGATTGGTTCGGAATAGGGGGAAATGTAAGGTCGCTTGTCTGAGTAATAGTAAGGAGGGAAGAGAGCAAAGCCTCTCCCGAGTTTCAGCAGCTTTAAGCCTCGCTTCCAAGGAATGGGAACGATTGTAACGCTGTATCCGTCCATTTCATTGAAGACGGCATTGAGAATATCAACGTAGATTCCTTTTGCTTGATTGTTCTCTTCATAGCTGTATGGTGCGTAAGCGTTATCCCCATAAACAGTGACCTCAATGGGAGCCTCGTAGCTTAACGAGTAGCCTGACCATAACGTTAATAATCCAATTAGCCAACGCGACACATGAATACCTGCCTATTTGATACCCTTATTAGTAACTTTAGTTTATTTCTGAAGATATTGTGATTAGACTCTGCGTAACACAGTAATCCACCATAGAGTTCTATATGAGCGAAGAGTACGAGCAAGGGGAAGAGATAGAGATTGAAGCCATTGGCATTGAGGTGTCTTCTCATCCTATCGAGTTGTATAAAGTGTTTAAAATCGCCAACCTTGTCGGTGGGGGCGGTGAAGCGAAACATTTTATTGCTGAGGGTTATGTTGCCGTAAACGGTGAGCTAGAAACACGTAAGCGACGCAAAATGTACGACGGTGACTTTTTTGAGTTTAACCAAGAATATTACGTTGTGGTGTGCGATGCTCCCGTAACTGAACCAGAAGAAAAACCGGCTAAAGCCGCTAAAAACACTCAGAAAGCGAAAAAACAAACCAAAAAACCTGCCAAATCGAAGTCATCTTCAAAGCCTGCTAAAAAGTCGGCTTCGAAAGATAAACCTGCCCAGCAAGGTGGAAGTAAGAACGGCCGTTCTTCAATCGACTTCTTCTAAGAGTTAGGGAGGCTTGACCTCCCATTGACTCTAATCCAGCTTCTACTTCTCTTGATAAATTCGCGTTTTTCATAACGATTCTCTTATCTTGCATAATCAAAGCGAGTATCGCTTATCCATCCGTCATATTAATCTCTTGCACACTAGTGACATTTGCTTGAATCTAAATGATAATGCTTTGCATTTAATATGGAATGGGACGAATAAAATGAGAATGAAGGGTTTAGCAATCGCGCTTATGTTCGCGGCGGGTGCTGTCAATGCGAAAACAGTAGAAATAGACCATGTTCAAGGGACAACCAAGGTAGAGACTAACCCTAAACGTGTCGTGGTAATTGGTCTTGGGCCATTAGACACAGTCAAGGCGATGGGGGTTGAGCCTGTCGCGGTATCCAGTGTTAGCATGTACCCAGACTACTTATCTCAATATCGTAGTGGGGAGTTCGTGTCTGCTGGCAGTTTGTTTGAGCCAGATTTTGAAACTATTTACACTCAAAAACCTGACCTGATCATTGTTGGCCCACGTGGTGCCAGCAAATATAAAGAGCTTTCTGAGATCGCACCTACGATTGTTTATGCTTTAGATCGAAAGCAGGGCTACTGGCAAGCGACGCAAAATGAGTGGCGTAACCTAGGTAAAGTATTCGAAAAAGAAGACTTTGTTGAAAAGAAAATTGCCGAACTTGATAAAGAGTTTAAGCAGATTCAAGGCTATAACAAAGACAACAGTGTTGACGCACTTACTGTGATGTCTGGCGGTGGTAAGGTCACAACATTTGGTGCTGATTCACGATTTGGTGTGATTTATAAAGATTTCGGTTTTGCTGAAACGGTGAAAGACATCAAAGAAAAAGGCCACGGAGATTTGGTCTCTTACGAGTTTATTCGTGAGCACAACCCGTCGACTCTATTGGTGATTGATAAAGATATCCTTATCAACAAGGGTAAGAGCAGCAACGTAAAACGTGACTTCGAGAATGATCTGGTTAAAGCGACCAATGCTTACAAAAACCATAAGCTTTCATACTTGGATGTGAATGCTTGGTACTTGTCCATCGCGGGCATGCGTGCCACCGAGCAAATGTTAGACGATATTAAGTCTGTGTCTGAAATCAACTAATACCAAAGCGGTTACACAAGGCCTCAAGCGACCTGCTTGGGGTCTTTTTGCTTCAAGAGAATTACTTTGAAAACACTAGCGTGTACCTTGATTGTTCTTAGCTTAGTATCCCTGTTCGTTGGGATAGGGCAGCTAAGCGTATTCCAACTGATTGAAGGGGATAAAGCGAGCTGGCAGTTGCTTTTAACCAGCAGGCTGCCTCGATTAGCGGCGATTTTGCTGGCTGGGGCAGGCCTGAGTATTGCTGGCCTTATCATGCAGCAGATCAGCCAGAATCGATTCGCTTCGCCGTCAACTTCTGGCACCATCGAATGTGCCATGTTGGGCTACGTGCTCAGCTTGGTTCTGTTTGGTAATGGACAAGAGTTGTGGTTGATCTTCGGCACGGCAATGCTGGGGACACTTATTTTCGTTCAATTCATTAACCGCATTCAGTTTAAGAATGCCGTGTTTGTGCCTTTGGTCGGCATCATTTTTGGTAACGTGATTGAATCAGTCGCGACGTTTTTCGCCTATAAGTTTGACGCGATTCAAAACCTGTCCAGCTGGGCCGTAGCCAATTTCGCTAACCTTCTGCAGGGTGACTATGAGCTGTTGTATGTTGCTATCCCTTTTGCCTTGTTCAGCTACTTATATGCGACGCGAATTTCAGCGGTTGGTCTGGGTAAAGACTTCGCGGTTAATTTGGGCCTAAACTACCAGCACGTCCTGATTATTGGCGTCTTGCTGGTGTCAGTTATGTCAGCCTCTGTGGTCATGATCGTGGGTAAGTTGCCGTTTCTTGGCTTGATTGTGCCTAATTTGGTCAGCCGATTTTATGGTGACAATTTAAGGAAGAACATCCCACTCACCGCCTTACTGGGCGCGCTGATTGTGCTGGGGTGTGACTTGATCGGCCGTTTGATCATCTTCCCTTATGAGCTGCCGATCACCAATATTATCAGTCTTGTTGGTGGTGTTGTGTTTATTTTCTTTATCTTGCAAGGAGAAAAGAATGCAAGATAAACACAAACTACTGTTACTTGCAGCCATTGCGATTTTGTTCTCTGGCTTGTTTATTGGTTTAGGGTTAACCGCTGATAACTATGAGTATTTCTTGTCTCGCCGCGTACCCAAAGTACTAGCAATGGTGATTGCTGGTGTTTCTATTGGGCTGTCATCATTGGCGTTTCAGACGATTACTCACAACCGAATTCTTACCCCGAGTATCATGGGCTTCGATTCTTTGTACTTGTTCTCCAAAGTGCTGATGGTTGCACTATTTGGTGGGCTTACCGGAATAGCGATGAACAGTTACGTTAATTTTGTCGTTTCGCTTATCGCAATGCTTGGTTTTTCCTTGTTGCTGTTCGGTTTTTATTTTCGGGGTGAGCGACAAAATCTAATGGTGTTGTTACTGCTTGGCGTGATACTTGGTCAGGTTTTTGATAGCAGCTCGGCATTTCTGATTATGCTTATGGACCCAACCGACTTCGCCGCAGTACTGGCGAACATGTTTGCGAGTTTTAATAACGTGAGTGTCGATTTGGTGTACCTATGCGCACCACTCCTTTGTTTGGTTTCCTGGCGTTTATACACACTTCACCGATTACTCGACGTGTTTTGGCTCGACAAAGATAACGCGATAAGCCTCGGGGTAGACGTAAAAAAAGTAACGTTGCAAATCCTGCTTCTGTCTGCGCTACTGATTTCCATCGCGACGGCATTAATTGGCCCATTACTGTTCTTTGGTTTGTTGGTGACCAACGTTACCCGAGAAATGTTTTCCAATTACCAGCACAAGATACTGTTCGTCGCCGTTGCCTTACTCTCGGTTGCCGCGTTACTCAGTGGTCAGTGGATCGTTGAGAATGTGTTTGGCTTCACGACAACACTGAGTGTGGTCATCAACTTTATTGGCGGTCTCTACTTTTTGACCATGCTGCTGCGTAACAAGATTGTTTAGGATAGATATGATTAGTTTAAAAGGGCTGAAAAAAGCATTTGGTCAATCCATCGTTGTTGATCAAGCAAACGCAGAGTTCGAGAAAGGCAAGGTCACGTCCATAATTGGTCCCAATGGAGCGGGGAAAAGTACTTTGTTATCAATGGCAAGCCGACTGGTAAGTAAAGATGCCGGAGAGGTCTACATAGACTGCAAAGAGTTGTCTGAATGGGATAACAAAGAGCTCGCCAAACGTCTTGCGGTGCTGCGTCAAGCCAACTCAATTACGATGCGATTTACGGTTCGTGAGATGGTGTCGTTTGGTCGATTTCCCTATTCACAGGGCAAGTTGACTTCAGACGACAAGCGAGTGATTGATCAAGCGATTGAGTATCTCGATTTAGTGTCGATCGAAAACAAATACCTTGATGAACTCAGCGGTGGTCAACGCCAACTGGCCTTTATCGCAATGGTCATGGCGCAAGACACCGATTATGTCTTCTTAGACGAGCCACTCAATAACCTAGACATCAAACACTCGCTGCAGATTATGCGCAATATCGGACGGTTGGCGCATGAGATGAACAAAGCGGTTGTGGTGGTGATTCACGATATCAACTTTGCCGCTTGTTATTCCGATTTCATTATCGCACTAAAAAGAGGCCGAGTGGTGGCTCAAGGCAAGGTGAGTGAGGTTATTCAAGCCGACATATTGGAAAGCATCTACGAGACGCCATTTAATATTGTTGAAGTCGACGGTAAGCGGATGTGCACCTACTACTAGCCGTTTAATTAGGCGCCCAGTCATTGAGTACTGGGCGTTTTTTTACTTGGTGAGGTCTTCAATAATCGGGCATTGACTGTTTTCATCACCCGGGCAGGTGGATACCCACTGCTTAAGTTGTTTTTCAATTTCCTGAAGCTCACGAATACGAACTTCCACTTCTTGCAGTTTTTCTTGCGCTTTGGCTTTCACTTCTCGGCTTTTACGGTTTGGGTTATGCGCCAAGTCGACAAACTCTTTGCATTCCAATAGAGAGAAGCCTGCATTTTTTGCTCGTGAGATCAGGTTGAGCTCCTGAACATGTTGGTCACTGTACTCTCGATATCCCGAATCACTTCTACGAGGAGGGGTAATGAGCGCTTTCTCTTCATAAAGACGAATCGATTTGCTTGAAAGGCCCGTTAATTTGGCAATGGCTCCAATATTCATGTTTACCTCGTCTGAGCTCACTCTCTCAGTTCAATTGTAATGCCTATTCTGTTTTTACTACTTTTGCTGGTGGAATGCCAAACTCTTTTTTGAATGCGATAGTAAAGTTTGCCGGATGGTTATAACCCGCCTCATACGCGGCTTCAGTAATGGTGACCAACCCTTTCTCTAAATTACTCTTTGCGAGATGCAAGCGGCGCTGACGTACATAGCTTTTTACCGTGATTCCCACGTCTTCTTTAAAAATTCTTTGCAGATTAGAACTGCTCATTGAAAAGTGTTTGGCAATACTATCAAGGTTTAACGAGTGCTTAAGCTGCGTTTCGATGTAATAGAGAATATCTTTGATTCGCTCAGACAGATTTTGTTCGTTGGTTTTAGAATCAGGCTGGGTGAAGTCTTGATAAGTGGTGGTGGAACCTAAACGGACAAACATTTTCTCAACCAATTGCAGCGCTAAAGATTCAAAGTTGAGTTTGGCGATCAAATCTCGCGGTTGTTCGCAAGATAATAGCTGGTTAACGGACTTCATCAGTGCATTATCGACGTTTAAGCGTATGTACTGCATGTGGCCGGACAAGAAGGCTGTCGCGCTGTCCTCGTTACCTAGGCGAGACATCACCCATTGAGGGGACAGAATCAAATTGATTTTGGTCAGGGTGTTGTTTCGCTCAATACTCCGATGAAAGCTAGCGGGCTGGGCAACGTTGACCATGACGGCTTCAACCTGTTTATCTCCATCTAATGATAGTTCAAGGTCGTCATAACCAAATGTCAGTTTACCTTGTACCACAATAGTGATGGTGATTGCGGGTTTGATCGATGCGACGATATGTGAGTCCACCAACTCTAAGCTGGTTCCACCATATAATGTGAAAGTGTCGGCCGACTGATAATTCAGTAATTTACCTTCCAAAATGGGCGCATCTTTGAAACGGTTTTTGCTAAAGATAACTTTTTTATCATCTTCAATAATGGTCTTAGTCAACACTACCTTTGGGATGTTGACTCCTTGCTGAGTTGCGCAGCTCATTCAGCGATTCCTCATAATAGTTATGCGTTTTGGCATAACGATAAATACTTCTCGTTAATAGAATTGAAACTTATCATACATGCGAATTGTTATCATTACCAACTAGGAAAGATGTCTCATGGGAAGGGTTATTCGCACACCTCTGCAAAAATCAATTATCTGCTGCGCTGTCGGCTTAGCAATCAACACAACCGCAATCGCTGAGGAAACCAGCTACTTTGATGAAGTGGTTGTTTGGGGCACGAAAGTCTCGAGCAATACTGAATCGTTGGGTGCGCAAGATATGTCTGTTAAACAAGCTGACCATATGTCTGATTTGTTGCGCGATATTCCAGGGGTTGATGTCGGTGGTACACACTCGGTGAATCAGCGAATAAACATTCGTGGTTTAGGTGAAACTGAACTGGATATTCGTTTGGACGGTGCCTCTCAGCACGCCAATATGTTCCACCATATCGGTAACCTAACTCTTAACCCAGACATTCTAAAAAGTGCTGATATTCAAGTGGGTAACAACTCAGTGACTCAGAATGGTATCGGTGGGGCGGTCTACTTCGAGACCAAAGACGCAAAAGATTTGCTCCGTCATAGTGACCAAGATTTTGGTGCTCGCGTGTATGGTGGCTACGCAACTAATGCCAGCCAGCAAGGTTCCCTCACGGTTTACGGTTTGATTGGCGAGAAGACAGATGCAATGCTGTACGGGCACTATGTCAGCCGCGATGACTTTAAAGATGGCCGTGGTGAAGAAACTATCGGGCTTGCAGGAGATACTTATAACATTCTCGGTAAAATCGGCTTTGAGCCTTCTGATTTACACCGATTTGAACTTGCTTATGACCTGTATCGTGACAGCGGCGATTATAACCCAAGACCAAACTGGTCAGTCGATGCGATTCAATCTCGCTCGAATGACGAGTTAATGCCAACAGATTATGACCGTGACACGGTGACTTTATCTTATGAGCTAAAAGGGGATGAGAATCGCGGTAAGGTTGCTCTATACAGCAGCAAGACCGAAATCACTCGTGATGAGTCTGACGTTCAAAGCCGTTGGCCAGGCGATCGTAAATCAGTTAATACGGCAGAAAACCGTAACCTAGGCATCAATGCAACCTTCCAAACGGATTATGCTGTCGCCGATCTTGCCAATACCGTTACTTATGGTGCCGATTACATGGATAAAAACAGTAAGAGTACCTATGGTGGGGACAAGTACGCCGATGAAAACGCCATCAGTCGTGCGGTGTTCGTAGAAAACCAAATATTCTTAACGGATGATTTAAGCTTTACTGCCGGCCTTCGCTACGACGACTACAAACGCAAAGCAGAGACTGGAACGGATAACTTTGATGACGTGACTTGGTCTTTGGCTACCGAATGGCAAGTGGCAACAGATTGGACGTTGTTTGCTAGCGCAAGAAGCTTATTTAAAGGGCCTGAGCTACTGGAGTCTTTTATCAAGTACCAAACTGTTGCTTTTATGGATGAGGATATCAAGGCGGAAACCGGGCTCAATACTCAAGGTGGAGTGCGCTTTGAGAAATTCATCGATGAACATTACCTTGGCGCAAACCTAACGGTCTTTAAGACGCAAATCGACGACTATATTCACGCAACATACGACCGCCCAAGCGCTAGCTATCAAATCTTTAACTATGGCGATGTTGAATTTAAAGGCTTTGAGTTAAGTGCGACTTACGGCTATGAGAACTTCACTTCTAAGGTGTCTTACTCTCGCTCAGACAACAAAGACAAAACCAATGGTGGACCTGTATTAAGCTCATTAAGCCCGTCGTCGCGTCGCAGTATTGATGTCGGAGATAGCATCGCGTTAACGCTAGATTATCAGTCAGACCAACTAGACACGATATTTGGTTGGACATCGATTGTGGTGCTTGAGGAAGACAACGTGTTAGAAGGTGCGCCAGTGAAGGAAGCGTACAACGTACATAATCTTTACGCACAATGGATTCCATCTAGTGTTGAGGATTTCTCCCTTACGTTCGGTATAGATAACGTGTTTGATGCTGAGTATGCGTCTCACGCGTCTAAAACCGGTGTAGTCGGCGATGTTACCGCAGACGATTTCGAACCTGGCCGTAACTTCAAGCTTTCCGTTGCTTACCAGTTTTAAGCCGTGAGCGTTATATAACAGCATATTTATTATTTTCGTCTTTTTGCTTTAAACACATTTGCTGCCCATATTGGGCAGCCTTTTTTTACATGGAAGAAAATACAATGGTTAAATTCACCACTATTCAATCTGAGCACGCGAGCAAATATTTAACGGTGTTGTGCCGTCACTTTGCACGAAAAGTCGATTCGACATGGGATGACGATCGTGGTCACGTCACTTTTCCAATGGGTGAAGCTAGCATGCTGGTGGATCATGAAAAGCAGCAGCTCACCATCAGTTGCAGTGCGAGCGATGAAGACAAGCTCAAAGGCGTGATAGGAATTATAGAATCACATGTACACTTGTTCGCGCGCCGAGAGCCGATTGCGCTCGTTTGGCAATAAACTAAGTGAAGTGGGCCAGCTCACCAATTTGTGGTGGGTTATGGTTTAAGCTCCACTGAATTGCTTCTTCAATCGGAATGGCTGGGCTGTAATAAAACCCTTGGATATAGTCGCAGCCATATTTGCGTAAGATCTGTAATATTTCCGGCTCCTCCACACCTTCCGCAACCACCGTATAACCCAGCCCGTGAGCAAGTGAAATCGCGTTGAGTACGATAGAGCGGTTTCTCTCATTGTTTTCCAGTTGATAGAGAAACGACCGGTCTATTTTTATTTGGTCAACAGGCAAGTCTCTGAGCAATGAGAGAGAGGAGTAGCCAGTGCCAAAGTCATCCAAACTAATTTTGAAGCCTAGCGACTTGAGCTTGTCCAAGAGTTGTTCTGGGCTTCTTAATCGATTAATGGCCGTGCTTTCGGTAATTTCCAACACGACGGCGTTAACAAAATCTGGGTATTGTTGAGAGAGCCTGGTGAGCTGGTTCTCGAGATTTCTGCCCATTAAGTCTTTTGCGGATAGGTTGACGTGTATGGGGCAATGCAGGCCATGCTGAAAAAATTGCTGGATGTCTTGCGCGACCTTATCTAGCACCCATTCAGTGATAGAGGTGATTTTATTGCTCTGCTCAGCAACAGGGATAAAGTCGATAGGGCTGATGGTGGTGCCATCGGGCTTTATCCAGCGCATTAACGCCTCATAGCCACACACCACGTCGAGTTTACTGCACACGATAGGTTGGTAGTAGACACGGAACTCGTCGCGTTCTAGCGCTTCGTCAATCGCGCGTGAGATTTGCAGTTTTTTCCGAGCTCCTTGACTCATTGAAGGCTTAAAGCGGGTGATCTCCTGACCGCTTTTTTTCGCCCAATACATGGCAACATCGGCAGCATTGATTACCTGCTCGGCATCACGGCCTTGTTGTGGGAAGCTGCTGATGCCAATGATGGCACTGGTCGTCAGTTCAAAACCATCGATCGAGAAGGTTTTTTTCAGCGACGAGTTGATTTGATTCGCCAAGGTTTGGCTACTGATGTCATCTCTATTAGGGCAAATTATCACAAACTCGTCACCACCTATCCGTGCCACAAAATCCCCTTTTTCTATGTAGGTTGCGATGCGTTGGCCTATTTGAATCAGCAGTTGATCTCCGCAAAAATGACCCATTCCGTCGTTCACTTGTTTGAAGTTCACGACATCCAAAAGCATCAGTTGAAACGGGACTTCTCCTTCAATGAGGCAATTGATGGTCTCTATACAGTGCTTTCGATTTGGCAGACTGGTAAGCGGGTCGTGTAACGCGTTGTATTTTTCTTCCTCGGCCAGATTGTGCAGTTTATCGATAGTATTGAGACTGAAGCGGGTCACCATGTAAACGAAAATACTGCCGCAAAACAGAATGATAGACAGACCGAACACAACCGCATCAATGGTTTGACTAACAATGAGAGAGACAAGGACAGAGGTATATCCCAGAATAAAACTGGTTATCAGTATGCTCAGGGCTTGCCAACCTTTATGGCGAGTTTTGGCGCAGATACCTCTTGCAGTTACCAACCCGAAGATCAGTAACAAAACACCAGCCAAAATAAGTGCGATCGCTAATGTAAACAAGTTGACACCTTATGCAGTCAGGAACGCTGTTATGGATACCACCCTAAACCATCAGTTTGGTCAAATGGTTTGCAGTACTAACAGTGTAGGTCTCAACCTGCTAATTATAAAATTAACATTAATTTTCATCTGTGAATTAAATCAACAGTTGCTTTAGATCAACAAAATTTATTTGTTTTGTTGAAAATGAGCAAAGAAAGTTGAAAGATTCAAAAATAATTGAATAATGGGGTAATAACGATACAAGCAAAGTGCTTTCAATACTCGGTCTGAAACAGGATACATCCCTTATGTCTAACTCGTTTGTGCTGGTCATCAACTCTGGTAGCTCATCCCTTAAGTTTGCGGTCATTGACTCTCAGTCTGGTGACGCCATCGTTACTGGTCTTGGAGAGTGCTTCGGTCTTCCGGAGGCTGTGATCAGTTGGAAACACAATGGTGAGAAAACAGAAGAAGCCATTACTGCTCCAGACAACCATCACCAACATGCAATCAATCGAATTGTGGCCCTAATGGAATCATTGGGCTTTACTAATGAGCTCGTTGCCGTTGGTCACCGTATCGTTCATGGTGGCGAAAAATTCACTTCTACAGTACGTATTAATGATGAAGTACTTGCAGAAATTGAAGACTTGTCTGATCTGGCTCCGCTCCACAACCCAGCAGGCGCAAAAGGTATTAAGGCGGCAATGCAAGCCTTCCCAAGCCTACCTCAATTTGCTGTTTTCGATACTGCGTTCCACCAAACAATGCCTCAAAAAGCCTTCACTGGTGCGATTTCAAACGAACTGTACAAAGAGTACGGCATCCGTCGATACGGTTTCCACGGCACTAGCCATTATTTTGTAAGCCGAGAAGCGGCTAAGATGCTTAATAAGCCTGTAGAGCAAGCGAGCTTTATCTCCGTTCACTTAGGTAACGGCGCTTCAGTGTGTGCGATTGAAAATGGCCAATCAGTTGATACCTCAATGGGCTTCACGCCACTTGCTGGCTTGATGATGGGCACTCGCTCTGGTGACCTTGATCCGGGTATCATTGAGTTCCTAATGAAAAAAGGTTGGAGCCAAGAGAAAGTATTCGAAACACTAAACAAGAAGTCAGGTTTCTTAGGTGTATCGGGCCTAACGTCAGACGCTCGCGGTATTCTTGAAGCAATGGAAGAAGGCCACGAAGGCGCGAAGCTAGCGTTTGAAGTCTTTACTTACCGCGTAGCTAAGTACATCGGCTCTTACATGATTCCTTTAAACAGCCTAGATGCGGTGATCTTTACTGGCGGCATCGGCGAAAACTCACTGCCAATTCGACGCGAAATCCTAGCAAATTTAAAACTGCTTGGTTTCGTTGAAGACGAGAAGGGCAACGAGGAAGCACGCTTTGGCGCAGCCGGGATTATCGCTAAGTCCGAGCTGCTAGACGCCGTTGCAATGGTTATTCCAACTAACGAAGAATTCGTGATTGCGCAGCAGTCGGTAGAGCTTCTGTAACAGACTCTACAACTAGAATAAGCAAAAGCGAGCCCCAGTGGCTCGCTTTTTTTTGTTCTAATGTTGGAGATACCATCGCAAAGCAGGTGTGGCGATACAAAAGAAATGAGTCACATTGATTTTTGTTACTCACCTTTGCAGACCTCAAGCCTAAAGGGCTGTGCTTAGTTGTTTGCCCCACTTCGAGTTAGAGCGTAAGTAAGAAGACTCTAGAATGTATGACAATTTCTACTATATCCATCAATTATCGCCACGAATATCAAATCAATTGACGCTTGATTTTTGATACTTCCCGTATTTTCTCAGCTAATGTTTGAACGGTACTAAGCTCACTTTTGCCTGGAGCACACATCAGCCTTAGTTCGCAACGCAAAGTTGGTGAGACGCTCTGGCGAGAGACTTGCTTTTTCCAATCATCGGGAAAGGCTAGACCAGGGATTAGTGATGTGCCATATCCTGATGCCACGATAGAAAACAGTGCAGCAGTGTCAGAAACTGTTGTTTTTATATTCAGTTTCTGACCATGCTCATCAAACAAGTCTTGGACGAATTTCTCACACCCGGAGGATGACACAATAATCGGTTTGTCGTCCAAACTCACTAAATTAACAATCGATGTTTTCGGAAGCCCAAACGGAGAAATAAAGTAAAACTCATCCTCGAAGAGTAACTCACTGCAAGCAGGATCCATGTTGTATGCGATACCAATATCTGCGATTCCTGCTTTTACCCAATGCTCCACTTCTTGGTCAGTGCCAGAAAATAAGTTGATCTCTAGGTCTGGGTGTGTTCTTCGAGTACTAGCCAAGATTTCAGAAAGGATGACGCGAGACACGCAGTTGATTGTCGCAACATTCACTGAACCCGTTATGGAGGAGCCCGCGAGCTCTAAAATACTATTTATGGCGCTAAGTGCGATGGATGCAGATTCACTTGCTGCTAATCCGGCAGCGGTGAGAGCAACACCTCTCGATTCTCGGATTGCAATTGGCGTCTCTAGAACAGTTTCAATAGCTTTCACTGCATGGCTGACGGCAGCTTGCGTTACGTGGAGCTGCTCAGCTGTTCGACTGATGCTTCCAGTCTCTCGAAGTGAATCTAATGTCTTCAGCATCATTACACTGATATTAGCATTTTTCATATCGGTATTAAATTATGTCAATTTACTAATGTCATTATGGTAATTAGTCTAGTTCCAAATTGAAAGCGCAAACTCAAGTTCAAACTAACCGTGCTTGGTAATTAGGCGTTGCGCGCACATGAACGTTGTATCATTCATTGGAGGTGAGAGATGTCTAAAACAATTTTAATTACAGGCTCAAACGGTAGAATTGGTTCTGCATTGGTAAAGTATGTTGATGCCTTCTTCCCCGATCACAAATTGATCCTTGCAGATTTGAGCGTCGATGATAAACGAGGAATAAAACTAGATATTAGTGATTTAGCGGCCACTCGTTCAGTATTTCAAGAGAATGATGTTGATGTTGTTGTTCATTTAGCGGGACTTGCTTCTCCTGATACGCCATTCGAGCATTTGCTACCAGCCAATATTATAGGTGCTTACAACGTTTTCCAAAGTGCCCATGAAAGTGGGGTTCGGCGTATTGTGTATGCAAGTAGTGCGCAAACGATCGAAGGTTACCCACTTGATATTCAAGTTAAAGAGGGGATGCCTACGCGTCCAAAAAACCTTTACGGTGTCAGTAAAGTGTTTGGCGAAGCATTAGGTGCATACTATGCATATCAAAAAAATACACAGGTAGTTGCGGTTCGAATTGGTGCTTTTGAGTATCAGCAAGAATGGAACAAAATGAGTTCAAGAGATTTGAGTGCATGGAGTGAGCCGCAAGACCTCTGCTCACTACTAATTAATAGTATTCAGGCTGAATTAAGTGATGAACCTTTCGTCATTGCGCATGGAATCTCAAATAATCGCTTTAAGAGATTGGACATCACTGAAACCAAAAGAGCTCTTGGCTATGACCCAAAAGCTGATGCGTTCGATGCTTGGAACATGAATTTTGCAGTAGAAAGCGAACCTAGCTCCCTCGCTGAAGAGTCTCAGACCAACGAGCTGCTCTTTTGGAAAAGCTTAAGTACATATTCTGCCATAAAAATGTAACTCATTTTTGTCCATTAGCGAGATAGCATGGCTGATAGGTGATAAATTTCCTCTCTGACTATCGGAAAATTCTGCCGTGATTAACCGCAAAGGGGCCGTTTTGATGAGTTGAGCTACTTGCCGTGACATTTTTTATACTTTTTACCAGAGTTACAGTAAGGGCAAATGTCATTCCGGCCAACCTTCTCCTTGGGAAGAGCGGTTACAGGTGTGGGCAAAACATTGTTCCTCTGAGGCATGTATGACTTAGGTTGGGTGATTTTAGGCCAAGCAATTGCAATCCTGTTTAACTCGTCAACCATACTTTGACTGGTCTCAAAAGGATGACCATTAGCCATAAAGCAGGCATAGAACTTACTCCAACGACTTTCCTCTTCTATGCTGAGCTGGTTAGTTCTCAATAAGTTATCAATTGCTTCAAGATAACCGGGGCACAGGTTTTCAATTTTAGTCTTTACATCAGAAGGGCAGTTAGGATCCCAATAGCTAAATACGAAGTTATTTAAGCCCTCTCTCATCTCATTTGGATCATTTCCAGCATGTTTTAGTACTAGTGAACCAAGCTCATATCTAGCAACTGGATTTCCACTAAAACTCCCTGCATCATGAGTAAGGCCTATATACCTATGATAATAAGAAAAGGCCTTTTCTAGTTGCTCTCGGTTCTTAGAAGTGTTGCTTAATGTTCGGCCTGCACTAAGAAGAGCTTCAACATGGCCATTATCAATGGCTTTGGAAATAAAGTGCCAATATTTCTCCAAATTGTCCTGGTGTAGGTACAATTTAGCCACCTTATACTGGGATTCTGGGTAACCTAAGTTAGCTGCTTCGGTAAGCAGTTTCGTTGCACGGTGAATGTCTTTTTCAACGATCTCGCCTTTAGTATATTCCACACTAAGTATATCAAGCGCTAATGGGTGACCTTGTTCCGAAGCCTCTTCTAAAAATTGGATAGCTTCTTTTTCGTCCTCTTTATTCCTGTCTTTGAGATTAAGCAGTTGATAACCATAGTATGCTTTACCGTTGAGGTTTCCCCCGTACGCAGCAGAGCTGAAATGACAAAGTGCTTTGTCTTCGTTTGGCTCGCAACCTAAGTCACCCAAGTATGCTATTCCAAGCTGAAATTGCGAATCTGCATGATTCCTATTGTCAGGAGATTCCAATAAATGTAAGGCATGCCTCATTTCTTCACCGTCATAAAACCTTGCGAAAGGGTCTGCATCAGGACCGAACAGGGTCTCATGAAGCCTTTGGTTACGCATTTGAATCAGAGCCATCGCAACCTCATAATTAGAATCAGGATCGTTTTTAAATAGAGCCTTGTATGCATTTTCTTTTAAGTCTGATTCTGAATCTGCGGAATGGTTAAACTCGTAAGATAAGGAAGTCCTGCCTTGGATCGAAGTTAGAATCATCTCGATAGCTTTACATAACAGCAGCAACGCTTCTTTCGCTAACTCCTTTAGGTTTAACTCACGCTTTGGGAATTGCTCTGGATGTGCTGCCCTGTTTCCATTCAAGCGGATCTGGTGGAGCGAGTTTACGATTTCGCTATTGAATTCTCCTGTTGATTTAAGCTTTTCAACTAGGTCATATAGTTCAGCCTTAGGATGCTCTTCCCCGTACTCACGTAGTAAATCCCTACAAAGCTCAACCAATAGTGATCTGATAAGAATTAGAGTTTGCCCTGGTGCAATGCTGTAATAACTCTTTGCCTGTTTATATTTGAGGCCTATCTCTTCATTAAAGCTACAAATAAAATCAATATCATCTAACGTGTTCAACGAAGCACTTCCTCAATCCCTGATAATTCAAAGGCTGTGATCATACTGCAAAACTTGCCTAAAGCGGCGATTGAAATCTACTTTGTGAAGGTTGGTGGCTAATTTAGCAAAGTTACTGACTCATTTTTGTCCAAAAGTTTGTTAGCGTAAGCCGTACTAATATGATTGCTAATCAACGAGAACTTGTGATTGTGCATCAGTCGGGAGAACTTCCGTAACAAACTCTATAAAGATAAGCAAAAGCTAGCCTCAGTGGCCTGCTTTTTGGATCTAATGCTTGAGATACCATCGCAAAGCAGGCTTGTAGTAGTACAACGGAAATTTACTACTCAACGTTGTAGACCTCAAGCCTAAAGGGCAGTGCTAAGGTGTTTTGCCCCCTTCCTTGTTAGCACCGACAGTAACTCCAACATTCTAACTCCATCGTCGCATGAAGGAAGCTAATCGACTACTTGTAACCGAGAGCAGTTAAACTGAATTGTTTACAGGGTTACTAAAAACTTTAGTTTTAGTGCGAGTTGTCCAATTGGGGAAGTATTAAACTTCCTTCCCTTTGAATCGTTCACGTGGAAGGCCCTGCAATTTTAAGATGTCTTCACTATCAGCGGGGATTACTATTTGACTCGGTATTGGGGGCAGCTTCAGTGAGTCCAATTCAGTCGCAGTGTTGCTTAACTTTGCGTGTAGCGTTTGTCGCAATTGTTTCGCTTCTGCTGTTGCATTAATACAACCACCTTCTTCCCCGAAGTGAATTATGAAATCGATTTCAATGATTATCTGGTCTTTGTAAACGTGGGATGAACCGTGAACCGGGGGAACTTCATGAACAGTTGAAGTTACGTCTGCCATGAACTTCAAACTTGACCCTGTTTACAAAAAATCATGACAATCGGTATACACACGAAAATAATTTTCTGAAATAAGGCGTTAGGCATAAAAATCTGATCGTGCATGAGTTAGAGTGATAAAAAAATACTGGAGAGATATGAATACTATGAGAATGGAATCCTCTCACACTAAGAAGTCTAAGGATAAAGCATTTACTTTAAGCTATGCCGATAACAATTTAGTTCAAGAAAAGTTCAGATCGTTTCTTGAACATGAAAATAGTGATGACTTATCCTTACTAAAATCCGACTTTAAGTCACTACAGTTTGAGTCTGAAGAGGGTAATATAGCTTACGAACTTGTTAAGGGACAACTGAGTTCCCCTTCAATAGAATATATCGAGTTCGATTCAAAATTTTCAGATAGGATTGCTAAAAATGCGCGTAAACTCGAGTCAAGAGGTACTCGGGATAAAAAAATAACTCAGGTGTTTCCAGCGCTTGCTATCATTGTATCACTACTTCTTTTGTTTCTTGGAGACAAAGCATTCATGGGGACTGCTCAGGACGTGGTCACCAAGTTTATCCAAAATGATTTTTTTCCGGAACTTAACCAAACACACTTCACTATCTTCGCTTATTTTGTATTTTTTCTGACTTTGGTTTGTGCTGGCTACCTTTTCATTAATAGTCGGTGGGGAACATCAGATACAGATCACTCTGAAAATATTATCAGCATCTTAAATGAAATAAATCAAGGCTGTAAATTTTCTGACTCAGAATATTTAAATAAAAGCCGTGCTTTTAAGTACTTTTATTATTTAAAACATATCAATCGCAAGTATTCAAAAAAAGGTGGTAATAAGGTTGTTATTTTCAGAAACCTTCCTGAATCAGAGTTAACTTACTTGCTGCAATTAATTGATAAATATATCTATAACATTGCTGTTATCCACTTTTTAGATATAAACGATAAGGGAAATGTTGGTAGGAGAAACAGTTTAGTACAATCTGTAGAAAAGATGAAAATCCGCCCAATTAGTCGTAAGCTATTATCTAAGTTTTGGCAAGAATTTGGGGTAGACGAAAATACCGCGGAAAAACTTTCTCTAATCATGGTCCCAAACTATGAAGCGATTTGTTATGTCGCATCTCAAATTTTAAAAAATGGCGAGTGTATTGATTACATCGACATTAACAACCTAGAGTCATACTGCAATCCGGCATTAAACTGGCAAAATAACTGGAATAGTGTTAAAGACGATGATAGTAAAAGAACCATACTTGACCTGAGAATGCTGGTCTCTTTAATCGGTAGTTGTACCTTTGAAGAACTTAGCAGCTTTTCCAGTGTTGTATTGCAGCAACCTCTTTCAGACAAGTGGAAGTCCGAACTTCTCGATTGCGCATATATCTTTGATAATGGTGGTAGATTCCGATCTCTTTCTTTTTCCCGCTCTCTATTTTATTCAGTTTATGATGATAATAAAGAAAGATATGAAAACTACGTTAGATTTGACCGCTTTCGCTCTCATGCTCTAGAACGTAGGTGGTTAACATACATAGATTCTGTATCGGTTATTGACTCCAACTCAAAAACATCAAACAGTAACTTTGATTATCTACTTGAAGTCTTTGCCCCAAGGATATTAACGACCTTAAATCGAATAGAAGTTAGAGATTCGATTGTTGGTGTTTTATCCCCTGCCAACTGCTTTGACGAGGTAATGAAGTACCTTGCGCGAGACGAAAACTTTTCTAAAGTAAGAAATAGCTACTTAAGGGGCTTGAGACATGCCTCTTATGGTGTGGTTCAAGCTGTTCAATATCTCAAAGAGATTAGTTGTGATCCTGATTTTATTGTCGCTAATTATCCATCATGGTTGGTTCTGAAGGCGGACATGCTCAGAGGAGTAGGAATAGGCCTAACAAGTGATGCCTTAAAGTGCGCCAATATCGCTTTAGAAGAGTTTAAAAAACGCCAAACCTCAAAGGAACTTAATCATAGGGAACAGGTTTACTTTTTTAATATTTTGTATTTCATTGCGTCAAGCTATCAAACCAAAGTATTTAACGCACAGGTACTTGGCCTGATAGAGTATGGCATTGAAGAGCTCAGAGAACTGTACACCAATGATAGAGACATAGAGATCACAAATAGGAGAGAGTTAGAAGCACTGTATATTAAGTACGTTCTTTTGACGAGAAAAAGAGTTCACCGAAACAGAACCTTCAAACACCATGAAACCGCCATAGATGATATTCTAGGGCACAAGTTTGAGAATATCGTTGAAGACTATCAGGATCTATATCACTCCCTCCCTCGTCTGGAACTATGCACTCGTTACTGTAGCTTGAAGTTAGATAAAGCAGATTTATTTGACAGGTTAAGCGTCCTTGAAAAAGTGATCCCTCAATTGCGTGACATCAGTGAGGATAACCCTAAGTCAGGAGAAGCAATGAGTCTCTTCTTATCAGGAATTAAGGGATACGCTTATATATTGAGCAAACTGGGTGATGAATACAAAACTCAGACAAACGCAAACATCCTGCTTAATGAAATTCGGGACTATTTGGATAAGTATAAACAACGGCGAAGCCATATTGGCGAACATACCACTATAAAGCCATCTTTTGTTATAACTCTACTGGACAGATTGAAGGACGCTGTCCTAGTCGGGATTGAGTTTGATCCAGAACTCTTGGACAAAGACATTTTGGTGTCTGTATTCCAATATCTTAACTCAGAAGCCGATAGGCATATTGCTGATGAGCGGTATAGTCCGCTCGATGTAAATGAAATTGACGAGTCAAGGGTCGTTATCGATGAGTTCCTAGCCGGCTATGACTGTGAAAGTCAGATAGACAGTAGTTTCCTTAGCTCCGCTCAGGTGTCAAAGCTACAAGACTTAAGTAACTCTTTACTGATGGCTATCAGCCGACATAAATACAACAATGATGGTGAAAATACTAGTCAAAGAAGTGCGCTCAATGAGTTTTATCAGATAAACCAAATGCTGTGGATTACGAAACCGACCACGTACGAGTTCATATTTGCACAGGCACTAGCGATGAAAGTCTCAAATGGTTCCTATGCTTACCCCTCATTTAAAAACAATATTGCCAGAATTAAACCAGAACCCAGCAGAAAAGGGTTAAATTTGATTATGGATATAGTGTATAAAAGTGTCGCACTCTATAGAACCTATGAAACCATTGACCCTAATCTCATCTTACCTTGTCGGGTATTGAAGTGGTCAAAATTTGGTGTTGTTTGTGCTACCCAGCAAGACATGTATAAAAACTCCAACAGGCTTTATGTTCCAAGAATAGTACTCGAAAATAGCTACAATGATTGTGAACGGGACTTCTGCTCCCCAAATATAAGTAAACTGTTGGGTATAAAACCATACAATGAGGTTAAAGATCACTTACCTAAATACGTGTTTGTGCAGTCTATGGGTAAAAAAGTAGGAGAGAAAAGGCCTTTATCCAAAACTATGTTTGATACTATGCAGAAGGTTAGAGAGCTGGACAATACCAAGCTTAGAGCATTCTCCAAGTTTATTGAAAATAGTGACTCAATTGGTACGATGAGAGGCGACACTTTCTTTCAGAGTGTTTTAAACAATTTCTTCATTAGTTTCGATACTCCTAATTTTCAATTTGATGATAAAAACACCTTTTTAGCGATGAACAAATCCTGGGCTTTGTTACTGGTACCCAGTCGCTGTATTGAATACTATCTGAATTCAATGATACGCAGGCAGATTTACTATATGACTGGCATTTACAATATCACTATCCTGCCGGAAGGGTTAAGCGCTGAAGACATAGCATGTCAATTAACAGAGCTATTTCGAGTACCTGCAATCTATGATGCCAAGACCAATACATTGAAGTGTTATACTGAACCCAGAAAAAACAAGAGCTTACTCTTTCTCTGTAACACCATGAAATCTAAATATGATACTCAGTACATGGTAGAAAAAGAAATCTGGAACGAACTTCAGGAATTAGCCTGAACATCCAAAGCTAAGTTAGGTACTGCTTTTAGCAAGTGATAGTGTACCCTTCCGTGTTTTAACGATAAGGCACGTTAGAGTTTTCCCTGTAGTGGTCAAGTAAAACTGGCCACAGGTTTAGAGCTTTTCCATACTTTTGTCACCCTGAAATGCTTTTATTAGTGCAAAAGTCCTAACACGAAAGTGTCCAAAAATTTGTCAGCGTAAGCTGTACCAATATGATTGCTAATCAACGAGAACTTGTGATTGTGCATCAGTCGTGAGAACTTCTGTAAAAAACTCTATAAAGATAAGCAAAAGCGAGCCCCAGAGGCTCGCTTTTTTGGATGTAATGTTGGAAATGTCTCAGCATAGCAGTTTTGTGCTGACTTGTTTTTTCTATTGTTAGGTAGGCGGTGTTTACGTTTAAAAACAAAAACTAATACTTCTCTCATTCGTAAACGCCGTTGATTCTAAATGCACTCACTACGCTATTTGATATAGGAATCCAGAACCTTCAATACTATTTCCATATCGGCTTCACGTTGCTCTTTGTCTTCCTCCAGTACTACGTGCTCAAGCAGGTGACCTTTGATCACTTCTCGCATTAAGCCATTTACTGCGCCCCGAATCGCAGCGATCTGCTGCAACACATCTTGGCACTCATGCTCTTCTTCCAGCATCTTTTTTAGACCATTCACCTGACCCTGTATTTTACTAACACGGGTGTTGAGCTTCTTCTGATCTCTGGTTGTATGTGACATGGCTTATCTTCTTTACGTTATGGGCGGAGCGATTCTAACCGATAATGTAGCACTCAATTTATACTGGGGGGTAGTATTTAATACTAGGGGGGAGTATAGTTTGGTTCAATTAAGAAGTAGAACTAGAGATAAACAATGGACTTTGTCGGACTTTTACAGCAGGGGAATGGTTGGTTTTTTATACCTAGTGCCATCTTACTTGGCGCTTTGCACGGTTTAGAGCCTGGTCATTCTAAAACGATGATGGCCGCATTTATTGTGGCGGTTAAAGGCACGGTCAAACAAGCTGTTATGCTGGGATTAGCTGCCACACTTTCTCACACTGCTATTGTGTGGTTAATCGCTGTTGGCGGGATGTATATCAGCCAGAAATTCACGGCTGAAGCGGCTGAGCCTTGGATGCAACTGATTTCGGGAGTCATTATCGTCTCGACAGGTTTATGGATGTTCTGGAGGACGTGGAGTGATGAGCGTGCATGGCATAAGGCTCATAGCCACGCACATGACTGGACAACTCAAGTTGTAGATACAGGCCATGGTCATGTTTCGCTTTCTATCGCAGAAGAAGGCGCTCATCACCGTTTCCAATTGCGAACACTCAATGGTAAGCCTTTACCAGCAGACGGGGTCAAGATTTCAGTTCCAAGCAATACGTCTCAGCCAGCTGATATTTATCATTTTATTGAGCGTGATGGGTACTTGGAGTCGGCCTCATGCATTGAAGCCTCTGATGACGTTACTGTCACATTGATCATCGGACACCATGATCATACTCATGACTTCACGGTGCGTTTTAGCTCTGTGTCTAAGTCAGAAAGTGAAGATAAAGAATACCAAGATGCACATGAACGCGCTCATGCTCTAGATATTCAAAAGCGTTTTGAAAACCGAGACGTGACGAATGGGCAAATACTATTATTTGGTTTAACGGGTGGGTTGATTCCATGCCCAGCTGCAGTCACGGTTTTGCTTATCTGTTTGCAGCTTAAGGCGATGACTCTTGGTGCTACTTTGGTTGTGTCATTTAGCGTTGGTTTAGCACTGACTTTGGTTGCTGTTGGCGTTGTAGCCGCCGTGGGTGTACAGAAAGCAACATCAAAGTGGAGTGGTTTGAATGAAGTAGCGCGTCGTGCTCCTTACTTGTCGGGCATCTTGATTAGCGGTGTCGGCATTTACATGAGTGTGCACGGATATACATCTCTAATGAGTTAAGCGCTGTGGTACTGAAGACTTTGTAAAGGTAACGCTTACATGTTGTGGATTATTACGAAGTACGCATTAACTGCTGGAATTGTGGTTTTAATATCTGAAGTAGCGAAAAGGAGTGATAAAGCGGGAGCGTTAATCGCGGCACTGCCAACCGTGACTATTTTGGCACTGATTTGGATGTACGTAGAAGGGCAAGGTCAGGAAAAGCTCGCTAAACATGCCTACTATACGTTTTGGTATGTGCTGCCAACGTTGCCAATGTTTCTTATCTTTCCGATTCTGTTAAATCGATACTCCTTTTGGTTCTCGTTAGCTATTTGTGCCATTTTTTCAATCGTCTGCTTTTTTATCGTGGCAATTGCTGTTAAAGAGTTTGGTATAGATCTTACGTAAATGAACCATGATGGTTGATATCTGGTTTTTGTTATAATATAACAGTTCGGTTTTTTCATTCTCAATGAATTATCTTAATGTCGGCGATGGTGTATGACTTCTAAAGCACTAACACAATGTATTAGCTTGCTGATGCTACTTATCGTCGCATTGAGTACGACTGCATCCGCGATAGGTGAGTTTCGTTCGCATAGCTTGCCAGCGTTGTCGGTTGTCGATAATGACCACACACACTCACATTCCTTCAACCACTCTCATGAAACTGGTGATACATATTCAGCTCACCATGATGCGAGTAATCATAATCACACTTTTGACAGTGCTTCATTAAAAGCACTGAGCTATAGCGTTTTTAACAGAGTGATGGTGTCTACCTATGGTAGGCAAATCAGTGGAACTCCAATCCATAAACCCTTCAGAATAGAGCGTCCTCCAAGAGCCTTGCTGTCTACTTGATAACCGCCGCAATCTGCGGCTACACAAGATTCAACAATTAATGGAGTTATTATGAACTTACTCTCTTTACGCGAAGTGAGTACGTTGCCTATTGGTTCGGCGACGTCGCTTCGTAAGGGGATGCTTTATCTCATTTTTGCCTTATCTATGGCAATGAGCACGGACGTTCTTGCTCATGCTGTGGCACAAGGTGACAAAGGTTATATCCAAGAAATTACGGGCACCAATATCATTGCGTTTATGTATCTAGGTGCGAAGCACATGGTGACAGGATACGATCATATCTTGTTTCTTTTTGGCGTGATTTTCTTCCTCTACAAAATGAATCACATCGCGTTGTATGTGAGCCTATTTGCGCTCGGACATTCGTCTACTATGCTGCTTGGTGTGTACTTCAATATTGGCATTAATAGTTACATTATCGATGCCATCATTGGATTATCTGTGGTCTATAAGGCAATGGATAACTTAGGTGCGTTTAAGCGATGGTTTGGCGTACAGCCCAATACAAAACTCGCAACCTTGTTGTTTGGGTTTTGTCATGGTTTTGGCTTGTCATCGAAGATCATCGAATACGATATTTCTCCCGACGGATTAATTCCTAATCTACTGGCGTTCAACATAGGTGTGGAAATTGGGCAATTGATTGCTCTTGGCACCATTTTGATTGTGATGGGCTTTTGGAGGCGACATAAAAGTTTTTATCGTCAAGCTTACTCAGTCAACGTCGCTATGATGAGCTTGGGCTTCATGCTTATCGGATATCAACTAACGGGCTATGTTGTTGCTCAGTAAATAGAAAAAGGAATCAATCATGTATAACACAGATATGCCAAGTCGTGCCGAGCTACCGACAACCAAACAGCTTGTTCGCTCAACCTTTATTGCTCTCGTAACCGCTATTGTACTGCTCATCACAGTCATTCTGCCTGCTGAGTACGCTATTGATCCTACAGGAATGGGCAGAGCACTGGGACTGGCTGAAATGGGTGAGATTAAGGCGCAGTTAGCCAAAGAAGCAGAAGAAGACCAAGCTAATAGTGCAGTCGTGGTTGCCACTAATACGGTTCAAAGTGAGCCGGTTAAAGCGGAACCTGAACTAGCGCCTCAACAACTTGAGGTGGTTTCTCCTAAACCTGACGTTGCTGTAGCAGTGGAGCCAGTTTGGAAAGACAAAATGATGCTTTCACTGAAACCTGGCCAAGGTGCGGAAGTTAAATTGGTCATGGAAGAAGGCCAAATTGCTCAATTTGAATGGGTATCGAAAGGTGGCTCTGTCAACTACGACACTCACGGAGATGGTAATGGAAAATCGATTAGCTATGAAAAAGGTCGTGGAGTTCCAAGTGGCGAAGGGGAGTTGGTAGCGGCTTTTACAGGAAATCACGGTTGGTTTTTCCGTAACCGAAATGACAAAGTCGTTATGGTTATCTTGAAAACGAGTGGCGCTTACGCAGAGATGAAGCGTGTTCTGTAATTAAACCGAGCTTAGCCTCTATGAAGATGAGCTTCGTAGGGGCTATTCCATATGACAGTTAGGTTACCTGAACCTCTAAATAAATCTTCTTAACGCGTAAACGCCTTTTATGGTGTTCTGGAGTCAATGTAATGCCGAGAGGAAGGCCATATCACTCGTTAGCTGATAAAATAGATGCGTGCATTTAAACAGGTAGTAAAAGTTGAAAATTTTAGTTACAGGATCAGCAGGCCGAGTTGGACGTGCGATCTATATCAAGTTGATGAAGGCTCACCAAGTCGTAGGATTAGATAAAACGCCTTGCTCTACAGCAGACTATATCGGAGACGTTCGTGATATAGACTTGATAACAAAGGCTTTAGAGGGTGTGGATGTTATAGTTCATACCGCTGCATTGCATGCACCGCACGTTGATTTAGTATCTGACCTAGAATTTGAAGACGTCAATGTAAAAGCAACGGAGCAGCTAGCGCTATTAGCGGTTAAAAAAGGGATTAAACATTTCGTGTTTACCAGCACTACCGCTCTCTATGGTTTTTCTTCCACACCGGATGGCGTTGCAGGCTGGGTCAATGAAACGGTTACCCCGAAACCTAAAACGATTTACCACAGATCCAAGATAGAAGCTGAGCAGATTTTGGAAAACATCTCAAACCTGTTTAACTTACCTGTTACTGTACTTCAAATGTCGCGATGCTTTCCTGAGCCAGCAAATCTGATGGCTCTCTATCGTCTAACACGTGGTATTGATGCACGAGATGTAGCAAATGCTCATGCTTGCGCTATCGAAAAACGTCTTTCGGGGTTCAGGCGTTACATCATTTCAGGAAAAACGCCATTTAATAAAACATGTTGCGAGCAACTTTATCTAAACGCTGATGATCTCGTAAAAAACTATGCCCCGAAGCTTGCAAAAGACTTCGCAGATAGAGCCTGGCATCTACCTAAAAGCCTCGACCGAGTTTATGACTCAAGTTTGGCGCAACGAGAGTTAGGCTGGCAGCCGAAATACGGCTATGAGAGTGTGTTAGATATGCTGGATGATGAGTTTGCAGAAGTGCTTCCTGCCACTAATATTAGTTTGCTGGCGTAAGCTGTACAAAAATCTAGCTAGTCAACGAAGAACTCGTGATTGCCCAGCAGTCAGTTGAGCTTCAGTAAAAGACACTATAGCCAGAAATGCAAAAGCGCCGGTAGCGGCTTGCTTTTGATCTTCTTATGCAGATGAAGAAAAGTTATAGATTCTGCTTTCCCTTCCAAGTTGCGACTTTCGGTGTGCGATGAACAGCTATCCTAACGTGCATCGGAAAATAAATGAGATTGCTAATAGACAGAGCGTTGTACATGGTTAATATAAGAGGCAATTTTCGCTCTAATGGTTATCTATGAACAAAGCCTTTGTAATTCGCGCTCGCGCGGCATCCACTGATGCAAAAGTTTTCGTCGAGGGTGTCGGTGGCGACGCTCATTCTGAAATTCTCGCTCACGTTTTGATGAACGCAATTTTCACAGCTCAGTCGCATCGAGATGATGTCACTGTTTATCTGGTGATAGAGAGTACCGCAGACTTTTCTCGCACTCTTCGCTTTGAATCTTCTCAGCTTCGCAATATTGGTGGATTCCATGAATCTGCGTTGATCGCTTTGATTGCGCAAGCGTTGCAACATTCGGTTGGCATGAAAAAAGAAGAATTGCGTAATGTCTCTGATGGTTTAAGTGTCGAGACCATCAGTTTCGAAAAGTTGGTTCAGCGCTTGGCGGAAGACTATACGCTCTACTTGCTGGATAAAAAAGGCACAGACATTTGCGATGAGCCTTTTGATGGCAATGCGTGTTTTATCTTAACGGATCATATTCCGATGCCGAAAAAGAGTTGGAACAGCTTAAAGCGTTTGGGTACGCAAAAGATAAGCCTTGGGCCACAAATGTTGTTTGCTTCTCAGTGTATCGTTCTTATACATAACGAGTTTGACCGGCGAGGGTAGGGCTTGCAAAGCTCAAAGTTGTCTACGATCAGACGTGAATAGGCGAGATTACATAAACAGTAAACGATAGTCATAAGCGAGCCTAGTGCTCGCTTTTTTCCTTTCTCAAGCTTTTGAGTGCTCTGAATGGATTGATGTTGGTAAAGGGCAACCTAGACAGTGTAATTATGACCAACTTCTAGGACTTGGATGCATGTTTATCCTGTGTTGTTCGGCGTGGTTGTTCTGTCTGGAGGACAGAAACAGCGCGTGTAGATAGCGATGGTCTTGGCGCAGCAAACGCCGATAGTCCTGCTGGATGAACCGACGACCTATCTCGATTTGGCGCATCAAATCGACTTACTTGAACTGTTAAGAACTCTCAACCGAGAGCAGGGGCATACCATAGTCGCGGTGTTGCATGACTTGAATCAAGCATGTCGATATGCCGACCATCTGATCGCTTTTGCGGATGGCGAAATTGTGGCTCAAGGTAAGCCTAACACTTTGATAAGCTCCGACCTCGTTAAGCAAGTTTTTGGCTTAGATAGCGTGATTATAGAAGACCCAGTGAGTCACACTCCAATGATAGTACCGCGCGGAAATTACTGAAGTTGGGCGGTATAGAAGTAAATAACTTGCGGGAGTGTATCGTAAAAAAGCACATTCAAATGACGTTATTGAACGAAGTACCTTATAATCCAGCCCAGTGAAAATGGATTTTCGTTGTAAAGAGGGACTGTGAATACACTAGATTTTTTAAGTAGCTTGTTTGGTCAACTTTGGTTTTTATTGCTCGTAGTACTCCTACTAGGGCTATTAAAAAGCGCTAAGTTAAAAGGAATGCTCGGTGAGTACATTGTGAACCGCGCCTTGAGTGAGTTGCCAAACCCCGAGTACACCTTAGTAAAGAACGTTACGCTGCCAACGGAAGATGGCACAACCCAAATCGACCATATCCTTGTTTCTAAGTACGGTGTGTTTGTTATTGAAACCAAGAATATGAAAGGATGGATTTTCGGTTCAGTGAAACAGCGCTACTGGACACAGAAAATATTCAAGCACACGTTTAAATTTCAAAATCCGCTTCATCAAAACTATAAACACATCAAAGTGTTAGAGTCACTTTTGACGTTGCCGAGCGATCATTTTCATTCAGTCATTGTATTTGTTGGCGAGAATAGGTTCAAAACCTCTCTTCCAGGCAATGTTCTCAAGGTGAACGGGTGTGTGAACTATGTTCGTGGATTTGACGACGTTATTCTTACACAGGCGCAATGTAATCAAGCACTAAAGAAGCTAAGCGAAGTACGCCATACACCGGGCGTTATGACGGATATCAAACATCAGCGTCACATTAAAACTGTTGTGATGAACAAACAGAGTGTTAAACGTTGTAATCGATGTGGCTCAGAGATGGTGCTACGCGAAGCCAGAAGAGGTCATCATATTGGGCAGTCTTTTTGGGCATGTTCAACCTTTCCCAAGTGTCGCTCAGTAGAGCAATGCTCTTGAACGCGATTGTCGATGACGAATCTAATATCTTGAACTTTCAACGTAACTTGACTTAATTCCGCGAGCTTAAAGAGCTCGCTTTTTTGCGTTTACGTTGGCTAAAATCAGGCTACATCAAAATTATTCAATAGGTTAGAATGATTCTGAGTCGAAATCAGACACTCGGTCGATAGTGAAAATGTGACATTGTTGATTCTGTTGTACGTTGTAAGAGAAGGAAGTCGATTTGCACGAAGTTGCTTTTGAGAGTGATTGGGTTACTAGATTCGGTCGTTTGTGTGTCAAGTATGGTGTTCATCGACTGTCTGCAATCTGCGCCATCTTGTGTACCTTTGTATCTGTGGTGATTACCTGGTCATCAATGGTCTATTTTGATATTCCAAGGATCGACTACGGTCTAATTGTTTCAACCATCATTCCTATTCTTATTTCATACCCTTCATTCTTCCTTGTGTGGAATTTAATTTTGCGTTTGCATCTTGCAGAGCGGGAGATGGCAAACATCGCCAATCACGACCCATTAACCCAATTGCCAAATCGTCGCTGCTTTGACCAATTCGTCGGTGTATTGCTGGAACGATGCCGAGACAGTGAACAAGGCGGAGCGGTTTTCATTGTCGACATTGATCATTTTAAGCAGTACAACGACTATTATGGCCATCAGCAAGGTGACGTCTGCTTACAAGCTATTGCGCGCAAACTGGAAAAAGAGATAGAAGGCTTACCAGGAATGGTTGCACGATTTGGTGGGGAAGAATTTGTTGTGGTGTTAGAGAGCATATCAGCTTCTGATATGCAAAGTATCGGCAATCGGTTGTGCCGTACCGTTGCCGATGAACAGATACCTCACCAAGCGAGCGTGTTAACAGAGTGGGTGACAGTGAGCGTGGGTGGCGGATATAGCCATGACATACACGAGACACAGTGCATTGATGGGCTTATTTCTATAGCGGACAAAAATTTGTACCAAGCAAAGTCTCAAGGCCGTAACACCTTTGTTGGGTAAGAATGTGGGCAAGGTAGTCGAGTTACCATGAAACTTAGACAGATAAACGCATCAGATTTAGCATTACAGAAGCAGTTACTCTTGGTGGCCTTATGGACTCCAGACGATGAGCCCACTCCTCAACCTCATGTGTTAGAGGTACCACACATTAAAGAGTTCTTTGTGGATTGGGGAAGAGAGGGGGATCTTGGCTATTTTGCGTTTGCTGAACAAGATAATCCCGCTGGCATTGTGCAAGTTAGGTACAAATCGAGCCCAACAAGTATGCATCGTAACCTGCCCGAATTAGCGCTTGCGGTGTTGCCTGAATATCGTGGTCAAGGTGTCGGATTGAAGCTGATGGAGCACATTCTCGCTCAAGTCGAGAAGACTGCTGACGGAGTTCGACTGGGTGTGCACCCTAAAAATAAGGCAGCAATCAATCTTTATCATAGGTTTGGCTTTGATGTCT
This sequence comes from Vibrio sinaloensis DSM 21326, assembly GCF_000189275.1. Lineage (GTDB taxonomy): Bacteria > Pseudomonadota > Gammaproteobacteria > Enterobacterales > Vibrionaceae > Vibrio > Vibrio sinaloensis. The sequence continues at coordinate 31,911 of NZ_AEVT01000003.1, forward strand.
ATGAGATTGCACAAAGTGGTTATCCGCAGATGGTTCGAATTCGCAATGCTAAGTCTATTAAGTAACGAGACTGGTCGTGAGTTTAAATTAAGGAATGAGTATGGAATCCAATCGAATTAAACTTCTTCCTCCAAGTCTGGAGCTACAACCGCAGATGCTGCAAGCCATCCGAGAGAGCCAGCATGAGCTTGGAGCCTACCTGCCTTGGGTTCCCTATGCCCTTACCGAGCAAGAATCGATAGAAAACACTCAACAGGCGATAGCAAACTTTGCCAATTTTGAAGGGGAGTTGCGTTTTTCTATCATTGAAAAAGAGACAGAAAAATTGGTTGGTGCGATTGGGCTTATTATTCGCGACAAATCTGTCCCTTATTTCGAAATTGGTTACTGGTTAAGAACTCAGTGCGTTGGGAAAGGCTATGTTACTGAAGCCGTGAAGATGATTGAGCAATATGCGTTTGAAGAGCTCAACGCTCACAGAGTTGAAATTAAAGCCGCAGAAAGCAATCGGAAAAGTCGTGCGGTTGCGGAACGTTGCGGTTATGAGCTCGAAGCTACGCTGCGCAATGAACGTCGATTACCCTCTGGAGAACTCTGTCATACGGTCGTGTATGCCAAAGCTCGTTAATTATGTAGCTGATGAGGATCTGATTGATTCTGTTTGGCACGAAAATTAGACCATGCTAATGATAGGTTTATTTTATTTCAAAATGTAAAAATAGATTTAAGTGATGAATACCTTGTTAGATGACAATTTCGTATAATATCACATTTCTATCGTGATTTTGATAAATTGGTTTATAGATAAATATATTAATTAAACTAAAGGTTGAATCTTTTGGGTGATTTCTGCATAAAATTGTTACATTTGACTTAGTAACATAAATATCAATAGCCTGTATATTGATGTGGTTATTCGAATAATAAAAACTATTACCACAACATAATTTCGGTGTTTATTGTATGACAGTTAAAAAGTTAATCACAATTCCAATTGTTTTAATTATCTTGCTTTTATCTATTAAAATTCTCCACATTGCGATATTCCAAAGCGCAGTTATTAATTACCTGGAAATTTTCTACCTCTCTTTACTATCATTTAGTTTGGTGTGTCTTTGTATCTGTTATTCACGAGTGGTGAAACCACTGAATGTATTTGGAGAACATCTGGAATACCTATGCAACTTCAACCTTCGCCCTGGCCCGGTTTGTGAGTGGTTAGAAAACAACCCTGATAGGCAAGATGAGTTTGGCCAATTGGCACGCAAACTTCGTTCTTTCCGTGAGCCAATTCATACCTTGATCCATCAGCTCAATGAAGAAACCGTTCATAATTTAGCGGAGAACCAAAAAGTCATTTCTGATGTCATTAAAGTGAACGGTGATAACGTGACACAAGATCTTGCGAACGTAGAACAAGCGGCGACAGCCGTGTCAGAGTTGGCGGCAACGGCTATCGATGTCGCCAATAATGCGCAGCAAGCACAAGTTTCGGCAAACCAAGCCATTGAGGTGATTCAAAGCAGTACCGAAGCACTCAATCATGCCAATGGTATCAGTGAGCAAACGCAAAACTCTATGCATGAGTCGAGTAAGATTGTAGATCAACTCAGGACGTACTCAGAGAATATCAGCTCGGTGGTCGAAATTATTTCGACTATTTCGGAGCAGACAAATTTGCTTGCCTTGAACGCCGCCATTGAAGCCGCTCGTGCTGGAGAGCAGGGACGTGGTTTTGCGGTCGTCGCCGATGAGGTTAGGGCGTTGGCGGCAAAGACACAAGAAGCGACAAACAATATTCAATCGAGCATTAGCGAATTACAAAGTTTGACTCAAGTTGCCAGTAATACGATGGAGAAAAACACTGAACTCATTGAACAGTCTAAGTCAATTGGTGATGATCTCAATATTGCATTTGACGATATATTTAAAAAAGTCGAAGTGATGTTAGAAATAAACACACTTGTTGCGACAGCAGCGGTACAACAGTCAACGGTTACCGAAGAAATTTCGATGAGAATGGAAGAAATAAATACTTCTGTGAAAGAAAGTAAAGATAATTCGGACAGTATTACCGATAGCAACGAAAATATTAACGGGCTAACAGGAAAACTATACGAACAGGTTTCAAGGTTTACCGTGTAACGAAGTTAATATTCAGTTGTGATAAGAATAAGCGAATCTCATGAAACGAGATTCGCAAATTATTCTTATCGTGTTCGAACAAGTTGTGCGATATGGTACACGTTAATCAAAGCGCAAAATGCGTTCATTACGACTACGGGAGGTGCGTGAATGAACAGGCCATACACGACGAACATCACGCAACCGACGAAGTTAATGTAACGTAAGCGCTTCATGTTGGTCATCAGTAATGAAATACCAACGAACAGTGAACCTAGGTACCCCAGTAGTTCTACATCCAACATCTTACAAACTCACAGCGGTATTTAACGCCAGCAACATCATCTTATCGAAGGTTGTTTCTCGCTCTTGAGCGGTTGTCTCTTCACCCGTGATGATGTGATCAGAGACGGTGAGAATGCTGAGTGCCCGAACATCTTGCTCCGCAGCGATAGCAAACAGCGCCGCAGTCTCCATTTCTACCCCTAAGATTTTCATTTTCAGTAAAGCAGGTACAAGGTTTTCATCACAACCATAGAACAAGTCGTTGGTGAATACGGGGCCAAAGCGAACTTGCGGATCATTGTTTATGACCTGATTCCAACACGCTTTAAGCAAATCAAAATCGGGTACTGCGGCATAGTCATAACCAGCGAAGCGCGCTCTGTTGGTATTGCTTGCGGTACCAGCTCCTGTCGCAACGACAATGTCACGGACATGAATGTCTTCAGCGACGCCACCGCAACTGCCAATTCTAATCAAGTTTTTTGCACCATATTCGCTGATCAATTCGTGGAAATAGATCGAAGCGGAAGGAATGCCCATACCGTGGCCCATTACCGATATTGGCTTTCCTTGGTAGTCTCCGGTGTAACCATACATGTTACGTACATCGCAGACCAGTTCTGCGTTGTTTAAGTATTTTTCGGCGATGTACTTCGCACGCAGTGGATCGCCCGGAAGTAGTATTGTTTCTGCAAAAGCACCTGATTTCGCGTTGATATGTGGGGTCATATTGTGTTCCTCGTTTGGTTTGTTAATTGGATTATCAAGCGAGAAGTCTCTGACTGGCAGGACAATTGTCCATCGCGTCATTGGCACGTTCACACATTTATCAACTCTCTCTGGAGCACTTGAAGGGGCTCAATTATTCTTAATATCGAACCCGAAGAAATGGTGTAAGGATGAATCAGACACAACTTCTAGAGCGCGGCTTAAAGCACATCCGAGAGTTTGTCGCGAGTCCTGAATTCAAAACCAAGCGGTTTTTTGAAGGCGACTACATTGTTAAGCAAGACCAACAGCTGGACTTTGTCTACTGGGCGAGTGTTGTTCAATACAGTATTTTCCATACCGCTCAGAATGGTAAGTCACTCAGCTTAGGAGACTACTATTCGGAAGATCGCTTTTTTGGTGAAGTGGAGCTCTTTTCCGATGAAGGTTTTCAGTTTGATGTCGTGGCGACCGCTGATGTCGATTTAACTGTGATACCTTATTCCGCTTTTGTTGAATTTCTTGCCAATGATGGTGCTGTTGCGTTTTGGATGAATAGCAAGATGGCAACGGTCTACCAACAGTCGATGCAAGTAGCGATTGAGCGTTCTTTGTATCCGCTTAGGTTCAACATATTGAAAGACATTATGTGCCAAGTGGAGGAGGCAGCGCCTTCTGTTAATCATGCATACATGTACCAAGAAGCTCAGCGTTTTGGCTGTAGTGAGCGAGCCTACAATCGAGTCGTGCGTGAGTTAATTGACGAGGGGCTCATCAGTAAGAGAGATTCAGATAACCGTTTACTGCCGAAAAATATCCCTGCCATCGCCCAATGTCTTGAACGTTACCAAGGCTAAAGTGACGTTCAGTTAACCGCTATAAGTGCGATTTTTAAATTCTATATAAATTCAGTTGCATTTAACTTGGCTTTTATTTTTCAAAAAAAGCCAAAATTGACGTTTTTATTACAACACTAAGTACTGATTGTATATGTGTTTGGTTGATATGCGGCGGGTTTTTATCCGTGCGGGGATATTCTGTATTGTTTTCTTTAGCGGTTTTTTATTCTGACTTTAAACTGATTACATAATTATCTAATGGTGAAACTAAACATTTCATTAGTGATAAAGACTTATTGTGATTCATATCTCAACAAAACGTTTAAATGTGCGCTAGGCCGCTTTTGTTTAATGCGACTTTTCAGTTAGAAAGTAACACTGATATATGTCAATTTTCTATTACTAGAAATATTAATAATTAATGGAGTATTCGATTTAAATATATGGAGTGAATAATGAGTCACACTGAACAAAGTGCATATCAATCGCGCAGGCGTAAAGCGAGCGAGTTTGAATCACGTGACCAATATCTAGAGCATGAGCTTTCAATTCTAGACCTAAAAAGGTGGCGTGTGCATTTGCCATTCAGAGACTTTGGTGTCGAGATAGAAGACTGGGTTCCCGCCATTGCTGCAACGATAGGTAAAGTAGTAATGGTAACTGCGATGGTTGCAGCTTTTGCTGCGCAGTTTGGTCTTTCGGCTGAGTTTGTCGCGGAGAATGTACGATTTGAGTTGTTGATTGCAGGCTTACTGTTTGTTGTTTTCTTTTCTGCGATCCTTAATCCATTAAGTAACCTTGCAGGCACGCATGGGCCGATGATCCCACTTATTCCGCTTATCGCGGCTGCGGGGGGACACCCATTAGCGTTAGGTATTATGGTTGGTGTATTTGGATTAATATTAAGTGCAACCAAAGGTGGCTCTAAACTGGTGAAATTAACTGGTGAGGGCGTTCGAGGTGGCCTACTTATTTATTTAGGTGCTGTTGGTTTAATTGGTCAGCTCAATAAGTTTGAAGCTTGGTCTGTTTCAACGGGTATGGATGCAGTTTCGTTCATTGTTATTTCAGCGACGATTGTTATATACGCCTATTTAGCCAAAATTGAAAAACGCTGGCTTGCTATTCCACTGTGTTCATTTATTGCAGGAGCGGTCGCCTTTATTATGGGTGTACCTTTCGAATTCACCACTGAACCTGGCTTACCTAATATGAGTCCGTTTTATTGGTGGGGTGAGAATACAGGCTGGCAATTAGGATGGCCGCAATTAGAGCACTACATTGCTGTTATTCCATTCGCTATTTTAGCTGTAGCAATGTGGTCACCAGACTTCTTAGGCCATCGTGTATTCCAAGAACTTAACTACCCTAAAAAAGCCAAAGGCGCGCTAATGGATGTTGATGACACCATGACAGTGTGTTCTATTCGCCAAATGGTTGGGGCGGGTCTAGGTGGGGGTAACTTAGCGTCCTCATGGGGAACTTACATGATCCCAGCAGCTATTGCTAAGCGCCCAATCCCAGGTGGTGCACTGCTCACTGGCTTGTTATGTGTTGTTGCCGCCGTTATGGGATACCCTATGGATCTTGCGATGTGGGAACCGGTTCTACGTGTTGCTTTGTTAGTTGGTGTGTTCTTGCCTTTGCTAGAAGCAGGTATGCAAATGGTTAAAAATGCGCGTAATTCACAAAGTGCAGGTATCTGTATGTTTGCTTGTGCTTTGGTCAACCCAGTGTTCGGTTGGGCGATTACTATGCTGCTCGACAACATGGGTCTCATTGGTAACAAAGAGCGCGCAGATTCTTTAGCGAAAGTCGATAAAGTAACCATTCCACTAACGACCGCCATTATTTGTATCGGTGCGCTTGCTGTGGTCGGTCAGTTGCCGGGTATTCCAGCACTTATTTAATTTTCACGCTCGTTAGTCAGCGTCAGTGTTTATACTGGCGCTTTTTTATCGAAACGGATCAAAGTCAGGGGTTCAAAGTTGTTGATTGTTTAAGCAGAACGTTGAATTTATGCACTTGAGTGGTTATCAAATCGCCACTTGAAGCGAATTGGAGAAAAAACACTTTTCTTTTCAGCAAGATCTGGCATATTAGATCTCGTCAACACGACGTAGCGTACTTCGTATAATGGCTATTACCTCAGCCTTCCAAGCTGATGATGCGGGTTCGATTCCCGCAGTACGCTCCAAAATTCTTCAATAATTTCAAAGATTTACATCAATTCTAAGCAATTCCAATTGGCAGTGATACGACAAGGTGTCACGATGTACATTTTTCGAAATCGTAATTCTACCTACTATTCTCGTTTTTACTTTCCCTCTCAATGGGTTAACTTTGGATACCCAAAAGAAGTGCGTTTTTCCTTGCGTACCAAGGAACGCTCCATCGCTATTGATCGATCTCTAGTTCTCCTTCAGTCTGCACGTTCAATGGTCGGTGGGACAATCCCTGATGCAAGCGTTAGAGATTTCGTCTCGGCATTCAAAGAGACGATCAGTGCCATAGTAAAAAACGGTTTTGTGGAATCTGCTGAATTGGCACCTAGCCTGACTGATACGACACAGCCAGCATCTATGGAACCGAGTTCAATTACCTCTAATGTCGGCCGTTCAGTTTCAGTGTTATTAAGTGAGTTTGTTGAATGCAAGCAGCTTGAAGGTGTTAAGCCCAAAAACATTGATCTGCTTAGCTCGAGAATCAATAACTTTTTTGAGAACCAAACTGTTAGCCCTGATTCTGTGACCCCTCGCCACGCTAGTGCATTTCTCAAAAGCCTTTATGGTCGAGGGCTATCCGCGAAGACTGTACGGGACTATCTCGCAGCGACTCGGCAGTTTTATAGCTGGATGATTACAATGGAGTACGCGACTGTTAATCCCTTTGAAAATGTTAGGGTCAAAAAGGACGTTAGGCTCCCTAGTGAGCAGCGCAGAAGGTGGAGTAGGGAAGAGCTAGTGAAGCTATTCTCACATGACAACTTTGCTGGTGTAATTGGAACAAATGATTCAACAGTAAACTATCAGAAGAAGCTAGAAGACTATTGGATCCCGTACCTGCTATTGTTCACTGGTGCACGAGTGAGCGAGATCTGTCAGTTGCGTACCGAAGATGTCCAAGAACGAGAAGGTGTTTGGTGCATTAGCGTGAATGAAGATGAAGGCAAGACTGTTAAAACTAAAGCGTCCATTCGCCATATACCGTTACACAAAGAATTACTCAATATGGGGTTCTTGAGTTATGTGAACCATCGTTATGGAGCTCGTAAGGATAAGTTGTTTGATATTCGGCCGTATGGAAAAACCATGTGTTGGTCAGAGCAGTTCGGTAAGCGTTTTACTAAGGTATTAAAAGCTATTGGGTTTACAGGTGCTCAACGACCGACGTTACACGGTTTGCGTCATACGTTTGTTGATTCTGCTCAGGCTATAGGTTTGCCTGAAAATGAGGTTTGTGAAATCGTCGGTCACGCAAAACAAAGCATGACATACGGAAGATATGGAAAACGCCTATCGTTGATGAGGTTAAAGAGTTTGATAGATGAGATCGATTTTGGTTTTGTTCCAATCACCATACAAGTTAACAGTCGGTCTTGAAGTGCTCATCTTAAATTTTCTATTCTTTAAATAAAACATGAACCAAATAACTCAACAGTACGAAATGAATATCAAACAGAGTGAGCAAGAGGAGTTTAATCAATACCTCCGACCTTATTTAATGGCACATCATGAGCGCGCATCTAAACTCGAGTGCGAAGTAATCAGTAAAGTTTTTTATGTTTATTTAGAGCTAGGTATCCTAAATGGAAAAGCATTAACAAACGAGAGCAAGTTTGCCGCGCTGGTATCTCGTAGATGCCGTGCTCATTTAAGAGCAGAATCAGTTAAGAAAACTGTTATTTCTTCAGTTAAGTCAAGTCAAGAGGTCGGTATCAACGTGCCTCAACTAGCTTTCAGAATAGTGGAAGAGGTAGAAGAGTTAATTCTCAACGAAGGTCGCCACAGAGACTCTACTGTAGTTGAACGCATGCCTGATCGAGAACTGGGTTATTTGGTTAACTAGTCTGAGCTATACAACAAAATGGCTTCGTCCTGAACAAGTTACCTTTGGCACCTTCTACTTTGAAAGTGCCTCACAATCATTGAGGTTAAATACTCTACACAATTCAGAGGCCGTCGTTTAACCTACTGAAACTCATTCAATTGAGTTGATAACTGTTCATTCTTGTCATTAGGCGACATCTTGCAATCTAATTTCCCGTCATATGTTGTAACTTGTTGATTATCGTTTGAGTTAACATGAAAATGACTGCAATATCGAAAGATTAAAGACGACAATTTGACGTCTAATATGCGTTAGCCATTTCATATCATCAATCTTACTTTTCGTTGAGCAATAAAAGTGAATCGATTTATCTCACATTATTCCTTTGACTAATGATATGTAATATCAATAGTTTTAATGTGTTATGACGTAATTATGATTAATTATAAGCAAAAGATTTATCTGCTATCTTTATGTTTACTTTTTGGCTGTAAGACAACGGAGCAAATAGTACAAGATCGTAAGGTTGCTATCTCCAATATGGATAACTTAGATATATGTTACAACCTGGGAAAGCAAGATGATTTTGACTACTGGAAGCTTATTAAGAATGAGGAATTCCATAGGAAAAATACAACTCATTCATGGGATGTTCCGGACACCTTGTGCAACAAAGCTACTGATATGGGTAGAGAGGCTCTACTGAAAAGTGAGATACGAAAGCAGAAACATAGAGATGAATTAGTCGATGCAATTAACAGCGCTTCTAAGTCTATAAGTAATGGATATCGGAAAGCGGCAGATGTCTACGGCTCGCAAACTAGAACGACCTGTCAAAGCTATGGCTCTGAAACTAACTGTATTTCATATTAATAAATGGCTAACAAACTGTTTAAGAGTGATTCGCAACGCGTGGCATTTCACTATGCGTTGCGTTTGGTGTTTAAGGTGGTATGCGGTGGCTTTGGTATTGCGTTGCTCACACCTTAACAGGGCGTTAGGCATTTGGAGGTAACTATGAATATTTGGCGTTTAATTGCCCATCATGAAAATGCATCAGAATCTATTGAACTCATGAAAGACTTAGGTTGTATCGCTATTGGTTGGTCGGATATTGGCGACTTAAAGCAAATAGCTCCAAACAACCAATCAGAGATAACCAACTTGATCGACTCCTCTTACCCAAATTTGGATAATGCGCACTTAGGAGGTCCAAGTCTCTGGAATCTTTATCAAAACGTAAAAGAAGGTGATTTTGTTATTGTAAACACAAATGGTCGTAGAAACTGTGTTTTTGAGGTTACTGGACCTTACGTATTTAATACAGAAAACCCTATTTTGGGGTATATGCACCAGCGACAAGCAGTGTTGACAGATATCTCCGCAGAAAAATTATGGAAAGATTGTAGCTCTACTGTCCAAGCTGGTCAGAATATACGTTGGACACTTGCCGGTTGCCAATTCTCTGAAATAGCTGAAGGCACAATTCTTAAAGAAGGTGCAAGATTTTCAGTTATTTCAACTGCGATTGAAAGGAATCCAGCGGCTAGGAAAAAGTGCATAGAGCATTATGGTTATACCTGTGCAGCATGTGACATCAATATGGAAAGTAAATATGGGCGTATTGGTAAAAATTTCATACATGTGCATCACCGCATAGATCTTGCTTCAATTCAAGGTATCCATAGAGTTGATCCACTTCGTGATTTAATTCCTCTATGTCCAAATTGCCATGCAATGATTCATAAGGAAAAACCAGCAATGCCGTTAGAAAAGTTAAGAGCAATATTGCGAGAGCATGCCTAACAAAGCATTTAAGAGTGATTCCCAACGCTTGGCATTTCTTATTCCATCGTTGGGCTTTGTGTTTACGGTGGTATGGTTAGGTTTCGTGGTAGCGTTGCTCACACCTTAATGCGGTGTTATGTGCTCGGAGGAAATATGGAAATTCAGAAAGTCCAAAAAGCGGACTTGGATGCAGTAACAAGGCTTGTGTCAGAGGTTTCGGCCAAGGATGTGCTTCCACTGCTTAATGCACAAGGAAAGAAAGAGTATAAGGACAGAGTTCTACCTGACCTAGCGACTACTTTCGATGATGAGAATTTTTCATCAATTAAGGCTGTATCGAGTGGGGAAATACTTGGTTTTGCTGCTTTGCGTATTTAACACACTTGTTTGTTGCTAATTCTCAACAGAGTTCAGGCTTAGGTCGTACGCTATTGAATCATTTGCTCAATCAAACAGACGCTTGTGAGGTTAGTCTACGCTCTTCGGTGAATGCTGTTGGGTTCTACAATCGCCATGGTTTCGTAGCAACAGGCGAAGAAGCAGAGTTCAACGGAATTCGTTTCGTGCCAATGTCTTTAGTACGCACATAACAAGCAATTTAAGAGGGATTCACAACGCTTGGCATTTTTGCTTCTACTTCAAATTTAGTGTTTATGGCACAATGCTTTAGGTTTGGGTGGAGGCGTTGTTCACCCCTTAATTGGGCGTTATACACAAAGAGGTAATATGAGCGATATCTGGGTAACAATAATTACGGGAGGCTTTTCTGGGGCTGCGGTAGTTGCTTTTCTGAGTAAAGCTCTGGTGAATAATGCGTTTAAGAAATCCTTGGCGCATCATCAACATGAGTTAGATTTACGAAAACAGTCTTTACAGACTGAGTTAAGCATCAATGCGGAGCATCTAAAGCTAAAGTTTTCACAATATGAAGAATCCAAAAAAACAGCGTTAGAAAAAATATATGCCGCAGTTGCGAAAACTAGTATCCCTAGGGCTAAGCTGAAACATAACTATAATTTTGAGGCAGCAGATAACTTTCAAGCAGCGTATTTTGACGCATTTAAAGAAACATTTGATGCTTTTGACTTATCTTTCAAGAAAATATCATCAGCTTATGAGTGCTTAGAAGATAATGCTATATATGTTGATGATAAAACTGAGCTTTTGGTATCTGAGTGTTTGTCGAAAATATTGGCAAGTTATTTAAAAAGCCACGCTACACTGAAATCTCACCATGTTGTGGCTCAAAGTCTGTTTAAGTCAGGTCAACTGACTATCGACTCCGCCCCAATCGACTTTTCAAATTTTAGTGAACAAGTTCAAGCAAATTGGCAAGGGTTAGCTGCTGAGCCTAAGAGAGTACTAAAAAATACAATCCGGGATCTTCTCACTCCGAACAATTGTGTATAACAAACTGTTTAAGAGTGATTCGCAACGCGTGGCATTTTTACTATGCGTTG
>NZ_AEVT01000002.1 GCF_000189275.1 Vibrio sinaloensis DSM 21326
ATATTAAAATTAAATAACTATTGAATAAGTTATTGGTAAATTTATTTTTATTTTGAGCAAAAGGTTTATTTAGCTCTTGAGGGTATTTTAAAAGCTAGTTGCTTGGTTAACTTTGGTGATCTTCACAAAAATATCCTGCCAAAAAATCTACTGAATCATGATTATTTTTGTTACTGGTTAATTGGTTAAGTTCATGGCATTAATATGCTTAAAAAAAACTGTTTTTGTTCTAAGAGGTCAGTAGGTAAAGAGTATTGGATAAAGGTGAGAAATTTTATTCAAAGCGACGGATTTAAATGCAAAGTCAACTTTCGGAGAGTTTTTTGATTAATATCAAAATTAGATTGTGACCTAGGTTTTTTTATTGAGTTCAAAATAAAAAAGGGAGCCGAAGCTCCCTGAGTGAATCCTTGCTAGTTTAGATAAACAAACTACCAAAGGTAAAGCCGAGTGCGACTGCCGAAGCGATGGTAACCACACCAGGAATAAAGAATGGGTGGTTAAATACATACTTACCGATGCGGGTAGAGCCTGTGTCATCCATTTCAACAGCGGCTAGCAGCGTAGGGTAGGTTGGCAGGACGAACAGAGCACTCACGGCTGCAAAAGAAGCCACAGCGGTAAGTGGTGCAACACCAATCGCGAGTGCTGCTGGCATTAAAGCGACCGTTGTAGCACCTTGCGAATAAAGCAACATTGATGCAAAGAACAGCACAAGTGCAAGCATCCAAGGATAGTCAGCCAGTAGGGCACCCGCGACATCTTTAATACCATCAACGTGCGCATTAACGAATGTTGAACCAAGCCAAGCGACACCTAATACACAAACACATGCTGTCATACCAGAGCGGAATGTTGCTGCCGATGGGATCTTCGCAGCGTCAATTTTAGTGACGAGCACGATCGCAGCAGCTGCGGCCAGCATTACCGTCATGATTGCTTCGTTACGACCCAAAGCTGGGTCAACAATAAGGCCTACAGATTTTGAAATAGCCGCAGCGTAGCAAACAACAAAACCAATGGCTGCAAGGAAGATGTAAGTTGCAGTCTTAGCGGTCGGTAGGATTTCACGCTTTGATTCTGTAGCCAGTTTGATGAGCCCTTTTTCCAGACGATCTTGGTAGATTGGGTCATCTTTTAGTTCACTGCCCATAAAGTTGGCGACGAAGGCACCGATCATACAAGCGACAAAAGTGGTTGGAATACACACAGCTAGCAGTGTTAAGTAATCGACACCCATAGGCGCAAGCATGGCAGCAAAGGCAACGACAGCAGCTGAGATAGGTGAAGCTGTGATGGCAATTTGCGACGCAACAACGGCGATTGATAAAGGACGAGACGGGCGAACGCCTTGACCTTTTGCAACTTCGGCAATCACGGGCAACGTGGAGAACGCGGTATGGCCGGTACCAGCCATGAGCGTCATTACGAAAGTCACAATTGGCGCATAAAAGGTGATGCGCTCAGGGTGCTTGCGCAAAAAGTTTTCTGCCACTTGAACTAACCAATCCATACCACCTGCCACTTGCATTGCTGCAATCGCAGTAATGACAGACATGATGATTAGAATTACATCAATAGGAATAAACGCTTGGCTGGTTGGTACGCCTAGTACTAAGGATAAAGCGATTACCCCCGCACCACCGGCGAGACCAATGCCAATACCACCAATTCTTGCTCCCAAATAGATGAAGAGCAGAACGACAATGAGTTCGACTGCTACCATATTATTACCTCATAAAGTTACTTTTGATTCTGATTATCTAAGCACTCTTCGCTTGAATGCTTAGATAATCAGAGTGATAAAAACCATTCTTGGAGTGTGGTTAACCGTATAGGAGACTAAAAAAGGCCCCGTTTGGGGCCTTTTCACTACCTGTTATTCGTAGCGTTTTGCTTTATACGTTGGGTGCATGAAGTTTTCAACACAAAGAATGTCGTCGAGCTCTTCTTCTGTAAGCAGGCCACGTTCCAGAACCACTTCACGGACGCTCTTACCTGTTTCAGCACAGATCTTACCGACGATGTCACCCTCATGGTGGCCAATGTATGGGTTTAGGTAAGTGACGATACCGATAGAGTTGTAGACGTAGCTTTCACAGACTTCTTTGTTGACTGTGATGCCATCAATACACTTGTCGCGTAGGTTCACGCACGCGTTAGATAGGATTGAGATAGATTCGAACATGCTCTGCGCAATCACCGGTTCCATCACGTTAAGCTGAAGCTGACCGCCCTCTGCTGCGAATGAGATAGTGTTGTCGTTACCTAGCACTTTGAAACAAACTTGGTTCACCACTTCTGGAACTACTGGGTTTACTTTTGCTGGCATGATTGAAGAACCAGCTTGTAGCTCAGGTAGGTTAAGTTCGTTAAGACCTGAACGTGGGCCAGAAGAGAGTAGACGCAAGTCGTTACAGATCTTAGACAGTTTTACGGCAAGACGTTTTAACGCGCCATGAGTCATTACGTATGCACCACAGTCTGACGTTGCTTCGATTAAGTCTTCTGCTGGAACAACTTCAAGGCCTGTCACTTCTGCTAGGTGTTTTACTGCAGATGCTTGGTAACCTTGTGCTGCGTTTAAGCCAGTACCGATGGCTGTTGCACCTAGGTTGATCTCAAGAAGCAGCTTGGAGGTGTATTCAAGCGCACGAATTTCTTCATTAAGCGTAACGGCCCAAGCGTGGAATTCTTGGCCGACGGTCATAGGTACTGCATCTTGCAACTGAGTGCGACCCATTTTTAGCACATCTTTGAACTCTTGGCTCTTCAGTTCGAAGGCACCTTTTAGGTATTCAATCGCTTCAATCAGCTTTTGTACGCTGTTGTACACAGCAATGCGGAAACCTGTTGGGTAAGCACAGTTAGTAGATTGGCTCTTGTTGACGTGATCATTTGGGTTAACGAATTGGTATTGGCCTTTCTCTTTACCCATTAGCTCAAGGGCAACGTTTGCAATCACTTCGTTAGTGTTCATATTGACTGAAGTGCCGGCGCCGCCTTGGAATACGTCTGACGGGAATTGATCCATGCACTTACCTGTTTCAAGAATCAAATCACACGCTTCAATAATGTAGTTCGCGACATCTTTAGGAATCACGCCAAGCTCTTTGTTGGCCAAAGCAGCGGCTTTCTTAGTCATCACCATACCACGTACAAATTCAGGTACGTCGGAGATGGTCATGTTTGAGATATTGAAGTTTTCGATAGCACGTAGGGTGTGAATGCCGTAGTAGGCATCAGCGGGCACGTGACGCTCACCTAGTAAGTCTTCTTCGATACGAGTTGCAGGGGTAGCTGTTTTTGGAGCATCGCTTAGTGTAGCCATCACAGGATCCTTAGATAATTATTCTGATAATAAAGTATTACTAGCCAATCTGTAGTTTAAGAATCCATTCGTCAGAGTTTTAGGCTGCTAAATCCGTCCTGACTTATGTGGCACATAATACTGTACTTAGGGCATAAAAATAGTAACTGGATCACCTTTTTTACTTTATGTTGAGTTAAAGTTTTGTCAGTTATGAATAGGATGTTAATAACCCTTAAGTGGTAGTGGTTATTGAGTGTTGTATCACGTTTTTTTACAGCTTCAATTTGAGCTTAAGAAGCGTTTCGACGTACACTGAAAGCAACAAAGGAGGGCTTGTGTTTCCTATCTTATTACTGCTATTTATTTTCGTCCCTATTATAGAAATAGGCTTATTTATCCAAGTGGGTGGATTTCTTGGTTTGTGGCCAACGATCGGCTTGGTTCTAGTGACCGCATTTGTCGGTGCTTCATTGGTTCGTAGCCAAGGCATTCAGACTTTAGTGTCTGTGCAAAATCGTCTCCAGCAAGGTGAGTTACCCGCCCAGCAGATTTTTGAAGGCGTCATGTTAGCGGTAGCGGGGGTTTTACTGTTAACTCCGGGCTTTATGACAGATGCATTTGGCATGCTGGTCCTTCTGCCAGCCCCTCGCGCTGTGATTGCCAAATACCTAATGAGCAAAATGGTGGTGAAGTCGGTGGGTGGTCAGGGCTTCCACGCTGGCTTTCAAAATGATCCATTTGGCAAAAATACAAACCAAAACGACCCGTTTAACCGCGACCCGTTCCAATCTCAGCAAGGGGATACCTTTGAAGGCGAGTTTGAACGTAAAGAGGATGATGATCGTAACAAACTGAATTAATAGCAGTTTGATATCGAACTAAAAGGCGCTGATGGCGCCTTTTTTTGTTGGTAACTAGAAATGATACGTGCCATAAACATCTGTAACATTCTGTGATCTTAGATCTATTACTCTACTTTTTACTTAGTAATTTTATCAATAGGTGAGAAAAGTGTTGAAACGTAAATTTCCTTCTATTTATCAGTTTAATGGGTGGGATCTATATCCCATTTAAAGTGAATGTAATTTTACTTTCATACAGTCAAACATGATATTTGCCACAATTCGTCAACATCTGGACGTAGACAAAAATATAACGAATTGGTGGTGGAACAAATGAACAACACACTTTCTCCAAAACTCCTTACGCTGTGTATCGCCTCAGCACTATCTGGTACAGCAAGTGCTGAGATTATCCTGTCTCAGTACGTTGAGGGTGGCAGTTACAACAAGGCGGTTGAAATTGCTAACACGGGCACGGAAGCAGTCACTCTGACTGGCTACCAGTTAGCCAAATCCTCTAACGGTGGTGGTGAATGGGCAAACCATCTAGATCTCAGCGACGTCACTATCGCTGCGAATCAGGTGTATGTTGTCGCTCATTCTCAAGCAAGCGATGAAATCAAAGCCGTTGCAGGTAACCTGAACAGTGACGTAGCCAACTTTAATGGTGATGACCCGATTGCACTGGTTAAAGATGGTCAATTGCATGACGTAATTGGTGTTATGGGCGATGTGGATTTCGCTAAAGACACTACCTTAGTTCGTAACAGCGATGCGCTAACACCTTCAGCAACATACCAAGCAGGACAATGGACGACCTTCCCGAAAGATAATATCGACGGTTTAGGTCAGTTAAATGCAGTTGAGCCACCTGCAGCTTTCGAGTGTTCAGTGGATGGCAATGATCCTCAGTTTACTTCTATTCAAGCTATCCAAGGTGAAGGTGATACTTCTCCACTTATTGATGGCTACCCATTCATTACAGATGAAGATCACTATGTCATGGGTGTCGTTAGTGCTGTAACCACAGGTCTAACCAAAGGATTCTACCTACAAGCGCTTGAAAACGACGCCAATCCAAAGACTTCAGAAGGCCTATTCATTCACACGGATTTTGCTGACACTGAGCTGAAAGCGGGTGATGTGGTCTGTGTTAAAGGTAAAGTTCAAGAGTATTACAGCAATACTCAGCTCTCTTCTGATGCAAACAGCTACGTTAAAACTGATACGTCAGATGCATCACTAGTGACTCCGCTTGTAGTTGAAGAAGGTGAAACCTTGCGTGAAGCATTAGAGCGTTACGAAGGTATGCAAGTTGAGCTTACGTCTGCGAGTGAGTTGTTCGTCACGCGTAACTTCTCTTACGATTATGACTCACGTCGTAACAATATGCTGCTGGCTCATGAAGGTCCGTTGTTCAAGCCAACTCAAGTTCATGCTGCAGATAGTGCAGAAGCGAAAGCATTGGCTGCTGAGAACGCGAGTAATCGAGTGTTCCTTGAGTCTGACGGCTATGCTCCAAGCGGCCAAATCCCTTATTACCCTGATTTTGCAGCAGATGCTGACCAAGATGGCTCATCAGAGCAACATATCCGTCTAGGCTCTCGCCTTGAAGGTCTACACGGTGTGGTTAACTACAGCTACGACGAATACCGCATCATTGCCACCAATGAAGTGAACAATAGTAATTTTGTGACTTCTGGTGAAGGGTTTGATGTTGCACGTAAAGATGCGCCAAGTATTACCGACTCTGATCTACGTGTTGCAAGCTTTAACGTACTTAACTATTTCACTAGCCACAGTTCAATTGGCGGACCTTTAAACGCATCATGTGACGACCAAGCGGATGCGGATGCGTCACGTGGCTGTAACCGCGGCGCTAAGGAACTGGATGAGTTCTTGGTTCAGAAAGCGAAAATCGTTAATGCAATGGTCAAGATGGATGCTGATATCATTGGCTTGATGGAAGTGGAAAACAATGGCTTCGCAGAAGGCAGTGCTATTCAGGACTTAGTGGATGCTTTAAACGCCAAAATCAGTGATACGGAAGATCATTACAGCTTTGTTGAAATCGAAGATGGCGACAAGTACAACGATGACTTTTTCGGTAGCGATGCCATCATGGTGGCAATTTTATACCGTGCTGATTCTGTAACGCCAAAAGAAGCGGCGACAGTGATCATTACCCCTGAGCAGCACATTGCCGCAGATACAATTACACGCGATGACGGTAAAGGTGGCCAAGAAGGCAACCCTGCGTACGACAAATACCAACGTCACAGCTTGCTACAAACCTTCACTGTGAAAGAAACAGGCGAAGATTTATCGATTGTTGTTAACCACTTTAAGTCAAAAGGCTCTGAGTGTATTGAAGAGTGGATTGCAGGTGTAGAAGATACAGAACCGACGGATCTACAAGGTAACTGTAATAACTTCCGCGTTTCAGCTGCGCACGCTGTTGGTGAAGCACTGAAAGACGTCAAGGGCGATGTGCTTGTGATGGGTGACCTGAATGCCTACGGAATGGAAGACCCACTACTGACGCTGACCGATTACGATGCGTCTGACGCAGAAAATGGTAAAGATTACGGTCGCGAGATCTACACGGCGGCTTACACCAATGTCGCGGGTGGTGAAGTGAGTGCGGAACGCACCAAGATCGAGAAAGGCTTTGGTTACACGAATCTAAATACTTTATTGCATGGTGCTGATACCTTCTCTTACACATACTCTGGTGAGTTAGGTAACCTAGACCACGCGTTGGCAAGTAGCAGCTTGGCACAGAAAGTAGTTGCGATCGAAGATTGGCATATTAACTCTTTGGAAAGCAACTTGTTTGAGTACAGCAGCAAATACACAGGTAACATGCCTAAGTACACTGACGTTTACTCTGCATCAGATCACGATCCAGTATTGATTGCGATTGATCTGCCAGATACTGATATCGACCTACCGGAAGAGGGGGAGAACCTAACTGTAAATGTTCGACTTCCACTCGATGCGGCGGAAGGTGATATTGTGACAGTAACCTTGAAAACGCCTGCACAGCAAAACGCGGCTCGTTCTGCAGACATCGATTATACATCAACAGTAACGCTAACTCAGGCAGATGTTAACGCACGTACTGTAGCGGTTGAGTTTGAAAGTGCGCCAGAAGAAGGGACTTATCAACTAGAAGAAACCGTTACTGATTCAACAGGTGCAACGGTTAAGTATCAAGCGACACGTACCGTGGAAGTTGAGAAAGCACCAACGTCTACCGACGGAGAAGAGTCTGATGACAGTGATGGTGGCTCGACTGGGTTCGGTCTACTGTTCGCACTATCAGGTTTGCTTGCTTGGCGCCGTCGTAAGTAATCTTATTTCTTCAGTGTAAATGAATAAGGCCAGCATCAGCTGGCCTTATTTTTATCGTTTGCCCTTGCCTTTCTGAACTCTTATTGCACAATACCGCCCTTAATCTCGAAATTTATCAACGCTAGTTAGAAGTCATGCTGTTAATCATCGATAATTACGATTCCTTTACTTACAACTTGTACCAATACTTTTGTGAGCTTGGCGCTGAGGTAAAGGTCGTGCGTAACGATGAGATTGATATTGCGGGCATTGAAGCTCTGCAGCCGAGCCATCTAGTGATTTCTCCTGGCCCTTGTACACCGAATGAAGCGGGCATATCCTTGCAAGCCATTGAGTATTTTGCTGGTAAGTTACCGATTTTGGGAGTTTGTTTGGGCCACCAAGCGATAGCCCAAGTATTTGGTGGTGAGGTTGTGCGAGCTCGTCAGGTTATGCATGGAAAAACATCCCCTATACGCCATAACAACCAAAGTGTTTTTCAAGGTTTAAACAATCCTCTTACCGTGACTCGTTACCACTCCTTGGTGGTAAAAAATGGCACACTCCCGGACTGCTTCGAGTTGACCGCTTGGACAGAGCTGTACGATGGCTCCATGGATGAAATTATGGGCTATCAGCATAAGACTCTGGCGATTGATGCGGTTCAATTCCACCCTGAATCGATTAAAACCGAACAAGGTCACGAGCTTTTAGCCAATTTCCTAAAGCGCTAAAGCCTGACTGGGATCACTTTTTTTAACATTTCTTTCATAATTGATGCTGCGAATATTATGTGAAAAACTATTCGTAGACTTTGCTGTTCCTACCCTTCAGCCCTTGTGGCGCCTATGCTTAATCTGAGCTTATCTTTGTTATAAGAATATATTGCTTCATAAAACGGGTGGCTTGATGCATAAATACTCACACATGATGGGAATTCGACTTTTTCCTTGTGAGTAAAAAGCATAAATCACTATTGAAAAGGTTAATTGTTTGTAAATACAATGCCGTAATTGCTTAAAAGCAAAATAATATCTTATTTCATTGAATGGAAGTAAGGACACCATATTCGCTATGCATGCGGTATCGAGAGGGAATGTGCAATGACTGTAGAAAAGAACGTAGAACGCGGTTTGTTTGATGAGGTAATGGTACCTTGTTATAACCCAATGGAAATGATCCCAGTGAAAGGCGAAGGTGCTCGAGTTTGGGATCAGCAAGGTAAAGAGTACATTGACTTTGCGGGTGGTATCGCGGTGAGCTGTTTAGGTCATTGTCACCCAGCGATGGTGAATGCACTGACTGAGCAAGGCCAAAAATTATGGCACCTTAGTAACGTCATGACTAATGAGCCGGCACTTCGTCTTGCTAAGAAGCTAACAGATGTCAGCTTTGCAGAGAAAGTCTTTTTTGCCAACTCAGGCGCAGAAGCAAACGAAGCGGCTTTAAAATTGGCTCGTCGTTACGCGGCGGACAAGTTTGGTCCTGAAAAATCTGAAATCATCGCCTTTAAACAAGGTTTCCACGGTCGTACTTTCTTTACCGTCACTGTAGGCGGCCAAGCGGCTTATTCTGATGGTTTTGGTCCTAAACCAGGTGACGTGACTCATTTACCTTACAACGATGTAGAAGCCCTACGTGAACACATCTCTGATCGTACTTGTGCCATCATGATGGAACCACTTCAAGGTGAAGGTGGCATCATTTCTCCAACGGACGAATTTGTTCAGACGGTTCGCGAGCTATGCGACAAGCACAACGCTCTACTGATTTTTGATGAAGTACAAACAGGTAATGGTCGTACGGGGCACTTCTACGCATACCAAGGCCTAGGTGTTACACCAGACATCTTGAGCACGGCTAAATCGCTCGGTGGTGGTTTCCCAATTGGCGCGATGCTAACTACAACGGAGCTGTCTAAGCATCTTAAGATCGGCACCCATGGTTCGACATACGGCGGTAACCCGTTGGCTTGTGCAGTGGCAGAGGCAGTGGTCGATGTTGTGAGTGCACCAGAAACTTTAGCCGGTGTGGCTGAGCGCGAAGCGTTATTCCGTGAAGGTTTAGCTAAGCTGAATGATAAGTACCAGATTTTCGCTGAAGTGCGTGGTAAAGGCTTGTTGCTTGGAGCTGCTCTGAATGATGAGTGGCAAGGCCGAGCGCGCGATGTATTGGTTGCCGCTGGTCAAGAAGGTTTGATGGTCCTTGTCGCGGGTGCCAACGTTGTTCGCTTTACCCCATCACTGGTGATTAGTAAAGAAGAAATCGAAGAAGGATTAGCGCGTCTAGATAAAGCTTTAGCGTCGCTAACAAAATAATTAAAACATCTAACTGAGCTGGGTCATTTTGCTTAGCTCGATTATCGATACCACCAGTTAATCGCAACGATGGCTGGTGGTGTTGGTATGAGCATCAGGAGGGAGTATCGATGCTAGTTGTTCGTCCTATCGCAATGTCGGATTACGACGCACTGCACACGTGCGCAGTAGAATCAGGTCACGGATTCACATCTCTACCCGTTAACGAAGAATTGTTAACCAATCGTATTACTCATTCAGAGTACAGTTTCACTAAACCTGACGTTAATGAACCCGGTGATGAAGGGTACTTGATGGTTGGTTTCGAGAGCGAGACCGGCGAAGTCGCAGGGTGTACCGGAATTGAAGCATCCATCGGTTGGGATGTCCCGTTCTACTCTTACCATATCAGTACGGTCGTTCACTCATCGCCAAAACTTGGTGTGAATAATGTGGTTAAGCTACTGACTTTCGGTAACAACTACACCGGCTGTAGTGAGATTTGTACGCTGTTCTTAAGACCATCTTTCCGCCAAGGGTTAAATGGCCGTTTGATGTCTAAGTGTCGTTTTCTGATGATGGCTGAGCACCCGCATCGTTTCTCTAAAACGGTGTTTGCTGAAATGCGTGGTGTGTCTGATGCAGAAGGCAACTCACCTTTTTGGCAATGGCTGCAAGAGCACTTTTTCTCCATCGACTTTACCATGGCTGACTACCTAACCGGCATTGGTAAAAAGGGCTTCATCGCCGATCTGATGCCTAAGTTACCTATTTACATCAACTTATTAAGTCAAGAAGCACAAGATGTTATTGGTCAAGTGCACGAGAATACCAAGCCTGCTCTACGTCTGTTAGAGAAAGAAGGCTTTACATGCCGTAACTATGTCGACATTTTCGATGGTGGTCCGACGGTTGAGTGTGATGTGCGCAATATTGAGTCTGTTCGACACTCTTTCCGCGCTAAGGTGACCATTGCTGAGCACAACAGCTCGCAAGATTTCCTCATCTCGAACACGTCATTCGAAGATTTTCGTGCCACGGCAACGAAAGCTGCCTACGACCAAGCATCAGAGAGCGTTATTTTAACCGCTGAAGTCGCCGAGGCGCTGAAAGTGAGTGAAGGCGACTTTGTTCGCATGTTAGCTCAGTAAGCTCTATTTAGAAGGATCAAACTATGACACATTGGATTGCCGGTGAGTGGGTGAAAGGCCAAGGCGAGACGATGAACTCGCAAAGCCCTTACAATAATGAAGTTATCTGGCAAGGCGACAGTGCAACGCCTGAACAAGTAGAACAAGCAGTATCAGCGGCACGCAGTGCTTTTGTCGGTTGGAAGAAGCTGAGCTTCTCAGAGCGTGAGGCGATTGTTTTAGCCTTTGCCGAAAAAGTGAAAGAGAACAGCGAGCAGATTGCCGAGATCATCGCTAAAGAAACGGGTAAACCGATTTGGGAAACTCGCACTGAAGCCGCAGCGATGGCAGGCAAAATTGCTATCTCTATTCGCGCTTACCATGACCGTACCGGCGAAGCGCAGCGTGAAGCCGCAGGGAACCAAATCGTATTGCGTCATCGTCCGCTAGGCGTTATGGCGGTATTTGGCCCTTATAATTTCCCTGGCCATCTACCAAACGGCCATATCGTCCCAGCACTTCTAGCGGGCAACACTGTGGTATTCAAGCCTTCAGAGCAAACACCATTAACGGGTGAGTTTGCGATGAAGCTTTGGGATCAAGTTGGCCTGCCGAAAGGCGTGATCAACCTAGTTCAAGGTGCCAAAGAGACAGGTATCGCGCTAGCCGATTCAAAAGGGCTAGATGGCGTACTCTTCACTGGTAGCGCCAATACTGGGCACATTCTACACAAGCAATTTGCAGGTCAACCAGGCAAGATGCTTGCGCTAGAAATGGGTGGTAATAACCCGATGGTGATCTCTGAAAACTACGGTGAAGTAGACGCTACGGTTTATACCATCATCCAGTCTGCGTTTATCAGTGCGGGTCAACGTTGTACATGTGCACGTCGTCTGTATGTTCCCGTCGGAGAAAAAGGTGACCTGCTTGTAAATAAGCTCGTTGAAGCAACCAACAAGATTCGAGTTGACCAGCCATTTGCAGAGCCAGCACCGTTTATGGGCCCTCAAATCTCTAAAGCCGCGGCGGACTTTATTCTTGCAGCACAGAGCAACCTCCAGAAGCTAGGTGGTGAGAGTTTAATCGAGGCTAAAGCTGGGGATGCGGCATTTGTTACTCCGGGCATTATTGATGTCACGGCAATCGCGGAGCTGCCAGATGAAGAGTATTTCGGCCCACTACTTCAAGTGGTGCGCTACCAAGGTTTAGATAAAGCTGTTGAGCTGGCCAACGATACTCGCTTTGGTCTATCAGCAGGGCTTGTCTCGACCGATGACAGCGAGTGGGAGTACTTTGTTGACCATATTCGTGCGGGCATCGTCAATCGTAACCGTCAGTTAACGGGGGCTAGTGGTGATGCGCCATTTGGTGGTCCTGGCGCATCAGGCAACTTACGCCCAAGTGCGTACTACGCTGCAGACTACTGTGCTTACCCAATGGCTTCGATGGAAGGCGGAGAAACCGTATTACCAGCGACGCTAAGTCCGGGGCTCGAACTGTAGATTAATAATTATAGATTTCCCTTTTCGCCTCTCTGAGTCGAGAGGCATTTTCGTCACAGGCTGAAGGCTATCTAATCACACTTTCTGGACATCGTTGGTTAGGTAGCCTCTTTTATAACATCCAATAAACTCGATAACGTAAACAACCCCCAAACAAGGAGGCGTTATGACGCCAGATGTTTTATTCCAACAGTTATGGAATGACTATATTCAACGCTTATGTCCCTCTGCTGAACAAGTACACCAGTTGCTGCAAGAAGAGGTAGCACTGATCAATGACCATATCGCATTGCGCACTTTCAATGTTGAGCCATTAGGCATTGCGACGCTTGCTCAACCCTTCTTAGATGTTGGCTATGAGCCGCGTGGTGACTATGTGTTTGAAAGCAAGAAATTGGTCGCTAAGCATTTTGAACATCCAGATCCTAAGCAACCTAAAGTGTTTATTAGTGAGCTTAAAGTTGAAGAGTGTTCTGAGCAGTTGCAAGCTATTGTTGCTAAGCTTGTCGAGCAATTGGACACCAATAAGCTAAAAGGTCACGAGTTCTTGTACGGTGGCCGCTTGTGGGAGTTGAGCTTTGCTGATTTTCAGACGCTTGCACAAGAAAGCGAGTATGCATCTTGGCTTGCGGCGCATGGCTATGGAGCAAATCACTTTACGGTGAGTGTTAACCAATTGAATGCATTTGAAGAAGTGAAGGGCGTGAACGACCATTTACGTCAAGCAGGCTTTACCATCAATGAGTTTGGTGGTGAGGTGAAAGGTTCTCCAGAGGTGTTACTCGAGCAGTCATCCACTATGGCAGATAAAGTTTCGGTCGATTTTACTGATGGCACTCAGGTTATTCCTGGAGGCTTCTACGAGTTTGCCAAGCGTTATCCTATGGCTGATGGTGAATTGTACCCGGGGTTTGTTGCAGCCTCAGCGGATAAAATTTTTGAAAGCACCAACGGCTAGCCGTTTTCGTCAGTTAAAAAGAAAGCCACCTGTTAGGTGGCTTTTTAAATTCTGATTTGTTAATTGAAATTAACGAGTGCCGTAGACCACGATAGTTTTACCGTGTGCAGAAATGAGGTTCTGCTCTTCAAGCATCTTCAGGATACGACCAACTGTTTCACGAGAACAACCAACGATTTGGCCGATTTCTTGACGAGTGATCTTAATCTGCATGCCGTCTGGGTGAGTCATCGCATCTGGTTGCTTCGCTAGGTTTAGTAGCGTTTGTGCAATACGGCTAGTTACATCTAGGAATGCAAGGTCACCCACTTTTTGGCTAGTCACTTGTAGACGACTTGCCATTTGCGCTGATAGGCGCATAAGGATATCTGGGTTTACTTGAATTAGCTGACGGAATTTCTTAAACGAAATCTCTGCTACTTCACAAGGAGATTTAGCACGAACCCATGCGGTACGCTCTTGGTCTTCTTCGAATAGACCAAGTTCACCGATAAAGTCACCTTGGTTTAGGTAAGAAAGGATCATTTCCTTACCTTCTTCGTCTTTGATAAGAACCGCAACTGAACCTTTAACGATGTAGTACAACGTTTCAGCTTTCTCGCCCGCGTGAATTAGCGTGCTTTTTGAAGGGTACTTATGAATATGACAATGTGAAAGGAACCACTCTAATGTTGGGTCGGTTTGAGGTTTACCTAGAACCATAATATCTCACTTCCTCTGCAGGGTACGCTTGCCGCTTTCCATGTTTTAGCTAAGCCTAAATTAGGCCTACTAGGATAAGAGCACTTTACAAATGCTGCAAGCCAACTTGTGTTTCGGTTACAAATAGTATCCTTTTTCGAAAACGATTTCTTGATTTTAATCGGGTCCGACTTGGGTTTTACTACGCAAAACTGTGCACATGATCACGGTATGAAAAGTAATCGTGCTCTAGCCGTGAGGACTAGCCAATTTTTCCTGTTTCGATTAACTGTTGCAGGATAGGACGAACGATCAATTCCATCGCAAAACTCATTTTGCCACCCGGCACAACCAGCGTGTTATGACGCGACATAAATGAACCATCAATCATAGCCAATAGATAAGGAAAATCGACATTTTTTATTCCACGTAGGCGAATCACAACAAAGCTCTCGTCCAAGCTAGGGATGCCTTTGGCGTTAAGTGGGTTGGAGGTGTCGACAGTTGGTACGCGTTGAAAGTTGATGTGGGTGCGCGAAAACTGCGGCGTAATGTAATTGAGATAATCATCCATCGAACGAACGATTGAGTCCATTACCGCTTCACGTGAGTGGCCGCGATCGCGTGTGTCACGGACAAATTTTTGAATCCATTCGAGGTTAACAATAGGCACCATGCCAATCAGAAAGTCGACGTGTTGAGCCACATTCACATCACCATCGACCACACCTCCGTGCAACCCCTCGTAAAACAGCACATCGGAGTTTTCAGGTAAGTCTTGCCAAGGGGTAAACGTACCGGGCATTTGATTGTAGGGTACCGCTTCGTCAAACGTGTGTAAGTAGCGACGAACTTGACCGGTTCCTTGATTTCCATATTCACGGAAAAACTCAGCGAGCGTCGAGAAGTCGTTGGCTTGAGGGCCAAAATAACTGATATGACGCCCTTGCTCGCGAGCTTTACGGATCTCGACGTCCATTTCAGGGCGAGTGAAACGGTGGAAGCTATCGCCTTCAACCCACGCGGGTTTTACGTTCATCATATTGAACATCTTGCGAAAAGCTTCGGAAGTCGTGGTTGTGCCGGCTCCAGAAGAACCAGTTACGGCAATAATAGGGTGTTTTGCTGACATGACAAACCTTGTCTGAGAGTACGTTCCTGTAATCGATGACCACTATAGCATGCTTTAGTGGCACATCACTGTATGCAGTTCTCTAAAACTTATTTTTGAGCTGGATGTCGACCGTTTCGTGCAATTCGGAGAAAACAACCACAGCGTCGCCAGACTCTAACTGACGTCGGATCTGGTCAACTTTGCTTTGCAATGATATTTCTACCGCACCGTAATCAGTTCCTTCTCGAAGGACAAACTCACGGATCAAATTATCGAGCGTCTCAGGAGCGATTTGCTGCCAAGGAACAATCATAAATACCTCTAGATTTTATGTTGATGCTCTATTATGCCGGATCAGCGAGACTTTCATAGTAGGCGGGCAGTGCCTCTTCGAGCCAAAACCTCGGTTTGAGCGCGCTACCGGTAACAAAGCCAACGTGGCCACCTTGATCAAACAAGCGATAGTCTATGTTGTCGGGTAGGACGTATTTAGGTATGACGTCGTCTGTCATAAACGGGTCGTCTTTGGCATGAATGATTTGGGTTGGGACAGTAATGTCTTTCAATCGGTGAATGCCAGAGCAGCGATGATAGTAATCTTCCGCATCTTTGAAACCGTGAAGAGGGGCGGTGATCAAGTCATCGAACTCATACAGCCGTGTTACGCGTTTGATGCACTGATAGGATAAGCCCAATTCTCCTTTCAGTAAGTGATGCTTTTGCAGTGCGCTCTTCTTGAGTGAAGACAGTAGGTAGTTTTTGTACAGCTTAGAGAAACCTTGTTCAATACGTTCTGAACAAGCAGAGAGATCGAGAGGTGCAGAGACAATGGTTGCAGCATCCACTAAAGGAGACTGGTTGTACTTGGCTAAGTAATTGGCCAGCATGTTGCCTCCGAGCGAAATCCCGACCGCAACTTTAGTTTGATTTGGAAAGAGTTGATCTAAGTATTCTAAGAAAAAGCGCGCGTCTTCAACTTCCCCTGAGTGATAGGCTCGGGCGAGTTTATTTGGCTTTCCACTGCAACCGCGAAAATGCATCATCACCGACAACCAGCCTTGTTTTTGGAAGGCTGCCATTAATCCGTTGGCGTATGGGCTGTAAAAACATCCCTCCAGACCATGAAATAGCACAAAGATCGGTTTTTGTTTCGCTTGTTCACTTTGGCTGTCTTCTCCCCATGCGACATCGAGAAAGTCACCGTCTGGCGTATCTAACGTCTGCCAGATCGGTTCGAATAGTGCTTTCTTGCGAATAAAGCGTGGCGCTAAAGTTTGTAAGTGGGGATTAGCTAAGCCCTTGGCTGCGACAAACTGAGTCATGGTGAGCCTCTATAAGTTAGCGATGTTATCAATGGGCTCAGCAAACGCTGAATAAAGGTGCTCACCACCGAGTTGGCGGCAATATCTGAGCGTCAATGGCTCTGCGTGGTTGATGTATAGCTCCACACTGTTGATGCAATCGACTAAATCGGATTGCTGCTGCTTTTCTAGTTGAAGCTCAAACTGCAATGACTCTCGATACAAGGTATCAGACACCTGCGGTTTCAGTTTACGTCTTAGCTCTCGGTAGCTCAGTAAGAGCGCTTCAGAACGACCAAGGCATTCTTCAACGCGATGCCAATCTTGCTCAAGAAAGCACACTTGCTGCTCATCTAGCCATTTGAGCAATAGCAGTAGATTGACGTTGCCTTTGAACTGATTCTGTAAGTTCAAGCACGC
This sequence comes from Vibrio sinaloensis DSM 21326, assembly GCF_000189275.1. Taxonomy (GTDB): domain Bacteria; phylum Pseudomonadota; class Gammaproteobacteria; order Enterobacterales; family Vibrionaceae; genus Vibrio; species Vibrio sinaloensis. The sequence continues at coordinate 16,895 of NZ_AEVT01000002.1, forward strand.
TTCTTTTACTTCACGCACACTGTAATACTGAAGGCTAAATTGCCATAAGCGTTCTAGTGTCAGTGAGATTGATGCGCGCTTTGAACTCATTAGCTACTGAACTCCTGCTCCATTTGTTCTAGCTCTTCTTGCAGAGCCATCCATTCCATTTCGACATCTTCTAGCTCTGCTTTACTGTTGGCCTGAATCGCGAGTACTTGATTAAGTTTAGCTTTATTTTCGGCATCATAAAGTGAGTTATCTGATAATTGCGTTTCTGCTTCCGCGATTGCTTGACCCAACTTATCCATTTTGTCTTCGAGTTTTGTCAGGTTTTTGCGAATTGGAGCCGTCAGTTTACGGAACTCAGCTTCGCGACGTTTTTGCTCTTTCTTTGCCGCAGCACTGTGGGTGGAATTCTTTTCTGGTTGCTGAGCTTGGGCTTCACGGCGCTCTACTTTCTGTTGTTCAGTCAGCCACTTGTAGTAGTCATTAAGGTCGCCATTAAATGGGGCAACTTGGCGGTCGTGAACAAGATATAAGTCGTCTGTTGTCGCACGAAGTAAGTATCGGTCGTGCGAGACGATGACCATCGCACCTTCAAATGTCTGAAGCGCCATGGTCAACGCTTGACGCATATCTAAATCAAGGTGGTTGGTTGGCTCATCGAGAAGCAGCAAGTTTGGTTTTTGCCAAACAATTAATGCCAAGACTAAGCGTGCTTTTTCACCGCCTGAAAACGGGGCGACTTTCTCCAGCGCTTTATCCCCTTGAAAACCAAAACTGCCTAAATAATTGCGCAGCTCTAGTTCATTTTTATCTGGTGCGATTTGCATCATGTGCTGCAGCGGTGTTTCTTCTGGATGCAGTGTTTCTAGCTGGTGCTGAGCAAAGTAGCCGATCTTTACACCTTGAGAGTAATTAAGCTCGCCGCCTTTTGCCGATAACTCACCTGACAATAGCTTGATCAGTGTGGATTTACCTGCTCCGTTACGTCCGAGCAAGCCAATTCGGCTGCCTGGGACTAAATTGAGACGAATTTTCTCTAAGATAAGGTTGTCACCGTACCCCGCTGAAACTTCATCCATCATGATGATGGGATTGGGTAGAGCGTCAGGGTCGCGGAATTGGAAGCTGAACGGATTATCCAATTGAGCAGGCAGTACTTTCTCCATACGTTCTAGCGCTTTGATCCGGCTTTGCGCTTGGCGTGCTTTGGAGGCTTTGTAACGGAAGCGGTCGATATAACTTTGCATATGCGACATTTGCTTTTGCTGCTTTTCAAACTGAGCTTGCTGAAGGATCAGTTTTTGTGCTCGTTGCTCTTCAAATGAGGAGTAGTTGCCCGTGTATTCGTTTAACACTTGGTTTTCGACATGGATGATGCGGCCAACAATCGGGTCTAGAAAGTCTCGGTCGTGCGAGATCAAAACTAGGGTACCCGGGTAGTTTTGCAGCCAGCGCTCTAGCCACATTACGGCATCCAAATCTAAGTGGTTAGTCGGTTCATCGAGCAAAAGCAGGTCAGAGCGGCACAACAGCGCTTGCGCTAAGTTAAGGCGCATGCGCCAACCACCGGAAAACTGCGTTAAGTTCCAGCTCATTTGATCTTGGCTAAAACCCAGGCCATCGAGTAGCTCGGCGGCACGGGCACGAATACTGTACCCACCAATGGTTTCTATCTGACCGTGGATATCGGCCACTAAAGTGCCGTTGTCTTGCTGCTCTGCATGAGCAAGATCCGCTTCAAGCTTGCGATACTCTCGATCACCATCAATGACGTATTCTAAAGCGCTACGCTCAAGTGCCGGAGTTTCTTGTGCTACCCATGCTAACTCCCAGTGGGCAGGCTTACTGAAGTTTCCTGCATCAATAGACAGTTCATCTTTGATTAGGGCGAAAAGGGTGGATTTACCACAGCCGTTTTTGCCCACCAAGCCGACTTTATCGCCAGGGTGAATGGTTGCGGAAGCTTGCTCGAGAAGTGGTTTGCCACCACGTAGCAGTTGGATGCCAGAGAAGGTAATCATATTCGTTTGCTTTGTCTTTGCTCGTACTGCGTCGAATAGTAGGGGGATTAAGATTAAAAGTCGATTATTGCGTTCTCTTCTCTAACCACGTATAACAAACTGATAACCTATAAAAACAGATGTAATTGGCTAAAATTAAAAGGATTGCTGTCCAAGGAATGCTGAGTAAAGAGTCTGAGAAGCCGAAAATCTTGGTGCTATATGCCCACCCTGAGTCACAAACCTCTGTGGCTAACCAAATGATGCTTAAGAAGATTGAATCTCTTGAGCACGTGACTGTGCATGACTTGTACGCCCACTATCCCGATTTCTTCATTGATGTAAAAGCAGAACATCAACGCTTGATTGAGCATGATGTGATTGTCTTTCATCACCCCCTCTATATGTATTCCTGTCCAGCTTTGCTGAAAGAGTGGCTGGATCGGGTTTTAGGAAAAGGATTTGCTTTTGGCAAAGGAGAAGCACTCAAAGGTAAGTTCTGGCGGAGCGTGATTACCACCGGCGGTAAAGAAGATGCGTTTAGTAAAGGTGGCTACAACCGCTATCCTTTATCAGAGATCCTACAACCTTTTGAACTCACGGCAGCCCTGTGTCAAATGCATTGGATTGAGCCCTTGGTACTTTATTGGGCAAGAAATGTCTCAGAGATGGAGCGCTATCAGCACGCTGAAAGCTATCGCCAGTGGTTGAATGATCCCTTGTATGCCTACCCGCAGGAGTTAGGAGGTGAGCATGGCATTGGAAAGTGATTTTCTCCAAAGTAGCGTAATTTTCCTCACCGCTGCGGTGGTTGCTGTGCCGCTTGCGCAGCGACTCGGTCTTGGCTCTGTGCTGGGATACTTGTTGGCGGGGGTAGCGATTGGTCCATGGGGACTTGGGCTGATTAGTGATGTTGAAGCTATTCTCCATTTTGCCGAGTTTGGTGTCGTACTGCTGCTGTTTTTGATTGGTCTGGAGCTTAACCCCAAGAAGCTTTTACAGATGAAGGGGCCTATTCTGGGCTTAGGAGGCGCACAGGTGGTCATCACGACTTGCGTTATTGCGAGTGTCGCTTTTTTAGCCGGCACACAATGGCAAACCAGTCTGGTTATTGGTATGGGGCTGGCCCTGTCTTCGACTGCTATTGCTCTCAAAGTGATTGAGGAGCAAGGGCTTGCAGGTAAAGAGGCGGGGCAATCAGGCTTTGCGGTGTTGCTCTTTCAAGATATTGCCGTGATTCCGATGCTGGCGATTTTGCCTTTGCTGGCAGGGAATACCGCAGGTAACTGGTTAGATGCCTTGTGGATGCTGGCCGGTGTGGGTGGACTATTGTTTGGTGGCCATTTCTTATTGAGGCCGCTTTTCCGTTATGTGGTGATCAGCGGTGTACGTGAGCTGTTCACTGTGGCAGCCTTACTGCTGGTCATCGGTATCGCTTTGTTGATGAAACAGCTTGGTTTGTCGATGGCACTGGGAACCTTCTTAGCAGGGGTGCTATTAGCTGAGAGTGAATATCGCCACGAATTAGAAATTGCCATTGAACCGTTTAAAGGCTTACTGCTGGGCTTATTCTTTATCGCAGTAGGTATGGCGGTTAACTTAGGCTTGCTCGCTCTCGAGCCATTTGCCGTTTTGATGGCAGTGTGTAGTTTGGTTGTGGTGAAAGGCGCGATCTTATATTTCTTGGCTCGTTTGTCCGGTAGCCGAGCTAAATCGCGCAGTAAAATGGCAGCGATTTTGAGCCAAGGCGGCGAGTTCGCATTTGTTATTTTCACGGCGGCCAGCGCAGAAGGGCTTCTCAACCAAGATCAAACTGCGTTTTTGCTGGTTGTCGTCAGTTTATCTATGGTGACCACGCCACTGCTTTTGATGGCTCAAAACAGATGGTATGCCCGAGGGTTAAATGCGGAAACCGAAGCAACCTTAGCCAGTGATGTCATCAACAAACAGCCGCGAGTCATTATTGCGGGTTTTGGTCGATTTGGCCAAATCATTGGTCGATTGATGTACGCCAACAAAATTAAAGTCACTGTTCTTGAAAGTGACGCCAGCCAAATTCAACTGCTGCGTAAATATGGCTATAAGGTTTATTATGGCGATGCTACTCAACTTGATTTGTTGCGTGCTGCGGGGGCTGATAAGGCTGAGGCCATGGTGATTTGTACCGATTCTCCGGATGAGGTAATGAAGATCGTTGAGATGTGCCAAACGAATTTCCCGAACTTGAAGCTGCTAGCGCGTGCGCGGAGTCGAGTTGAAGCCTATCAACTGCTGAGTCACGGTGTGGATAGCTATTCTCGAGAAACCTTTTTAGGTGCCCTCGACCTTGGACGCCAAACGTTGATCGACCTTGGGATGCATCCGTATCAAGCCAAGCGAGCTGAAGCACATTTCCGCAAACTGGATAACGCTATGCTCAAAGAGTTGCTGCCTCAGCACCAAGATGACAAACAATTGGCCTTAAGAGCCAAAGAAGCCCGAAAAGAACTGGAAGAGATTTTTGGTCGTGAAATGGAAAGCGATCAACAAGCGAAGAACTTCTGGGATTAATCCAATACTAGAGTTGTAACATGAAAAAAAGATTTATCGCTGGAGCCAATTGCCCTAAATGCGCTCAACAAGACACATTACGCTGGTGGATAGAAAACAACATAGAACTGGTGGAGTGTGTCGAGTGTGGTCATCAAGATCAACGCAAGCCCCAATCTGTAGACACCAGTGAACATGCTGGCCAAGAAATGATTGGCATTTTTAAGCCAGATTGATTGAGTTTCTATAAATCATCCCCATAATAACCGGGTAGAAAGTTTGTAGACCACAGCCATTGCTGTGGTTCTTTTATTCTCCTTGGAGTCAATATGAAAATTGAAAAGAACGTAGTTGTAAGTCTTGCTTACCAAGTAAAACTAGAAGACGGCGCGGTTGTTGACCAATCAACAACAGAAGCACCACTAGATTACCTACACGGCAATAACAACCTAATCACAGGTCTAGAAACTGCTTTAGAAGGTAAGGAAGCGGGCGCTAAGTTCTCTGTGACAGTTTCTCCAGAAGAAGCATACGGTGAGCACAACGATGCGTTAGTTCAACGTGTTCCTGCTGACGTATTCCAAGGTGTTGATGAAATTGTAGTTGGTATGCGTTTTCTAGCGGATACAGACCAAGGCCCAATCCCGGTTGAAGTGACAGAAGTAGACGGTGATGAAGTGGTTGTTGATGGTAACCACATGCTAGCAGGTCAAACGCTGACATTTGATGTTGAAGTTGTCGCTCTTCGTGAAGCAACAGCAGAAGAGATTGAACACGGCCACGTTCACCAAGCGGGCGGCTGTGGTCATGACCACGATCACGAAGGCGGTTGTTGTGGTGGCGAAGGCCATGACCACGGCGAAGAAAAGAAAGACGGCTGCTGCGGTGGCGGTAGCTGCGGTTCTCACTAATCACTAGTTGATGAGTCGAATCGAAAGGCGTTTCCTGCTGTACGGGAAACGCCTTTTTTGTTATTACGAGTTGAGAGTTCGTGGCTAATAAAGAGGGACAGTTTGTGACACAACCTTTTTCAATCGCAATTCATGGTGGTGCGGGCACCATACTGCGCTCACAAATGAGTGAAGAGTTAAAGCGTGCCATCTTGGCCGATTTGGAAGCGTCAGTGAGAGCAGGGCACAAAATACTTAAGGACAGTGGCGATGCGCTTGATGCGGTTGTCGCGGCGGTAAAAGTCTTGGAAGACTCACCAAACTTTAATGCCGGTAAAGGTTCGGTACTGACCAATAAAGAGATGGTAGAGATGGACGCATCGATTATGCACGGTAGGGCCTTGGATGCAGGGGCCGTTGCCGGAGTGCGTCACATTAAAAACCCAATTGAGTTAGCCCGAGATGTGATGAAGCATAGCGAGCATGTATTGTTGATTGGTGAAGGGGCGGAGGAGTTTGCCTTTGTGAACGGGCATCAATTCACCGAGCAAGATTACTTCTTTACCGAGCGTCGCTACGAACAGTTGTTATCGATGAAAGAAAAAGGGCTATTCGCCTTGTCTGAGTCGAAATACCCAGATGATAAAAAGTATGGAACTGTTGGCGCCGTCGCGTTGGACCAGCACGGTAACTTGGCCGCAGCGACCAGTACTGGTGGTGTGACCAACAAAAAATATGGTCGTGTTGGTGATTCTTCCATTATTGGAGCAGGAACTTATGCTGAAAATGGTAACGTCGCTGTATCAACAACAGGGATGGGCGAATACTTTATTCGTAAGACGGTGGCAGGTGATGTTGCCGCGCGAATGCGTTACTTGAAAGAAGAGGTGAGTACAGCGAGTGATGCGGTTATTCAAGGTGAATTAAAACATATGGGTGGGGAAGGTGGTTTGATTGCAATTGATGCCCATGGCCGACACCACTTCGCGATGAATAGCTCAGGTATGTATCGTGCGGTGATTGATGTAGATGGCAAATTAACCGTTAGCATCTATGCTGATGAATAGATAATTGGCAGTAAAAACACATAAGTGGCTGATATAATTTGGCCTTGTATTAACCCGAAATGAGTTTCAGCGTAATTACACTTGCATGATTAAAAAATGACTGCAAGAAATGTGATTCAGTGCTAGAATCCATTTTTAACTAGCAATCAGAACTGGAAAGATGGGAAATAACGTAGTCGTTCTAGGCACCCAATGGGGTGACGAAGGTAAAGGTAAAATTGTTGACCTTTTAACTGAAGATGCAAAATATGTGGTTCGTTACCAAGGCGGTCACAATGCAGGCCACACATTAGTAATTGACGGTGAAAAAACCGTTCTTCACTTAATTCCATCAGGTATCCTTCGCGATAATATCAAATGTGTTATCGGTAATGGTGTTGTACTATCACCTGAAGCTCTAATCAAAGAAATGAAGCCTCTAGAAGCGCGCGGTATCCCGGTACGTGAGCGTCTTTTCGTTTCTGAAGCTTGTCCTCTAATTCTTCCTTACCACATTGCAATTGACCAAGCGCGTGAAATCGCTCGTGGTAAAAAAGCAATTGGTACAACGGGTCGTGGTATCGGTCCTGCTTACGAAGATAAAGTTGCTCGTCGCGGTCTACGCGTTGGCGATCTTTTCGATAAAGAAGTTTTCGCTGAAAAGCTAAAAGAAGTTATGGAATTCCACAACTTCCAGCTTGAGCACTTCTACAAAGCTGAAACAGTAAGCTACGAAGAAGTCCTAGAGCAGTGCATGGGTTACGCAGAACTATTAACTTCAATGGTTATCGACGTAACTGACGAACTAGACGCAGCGCGCAAGCGTGGCGACAAGATCATGTTCGAAGGCGCTCAAGGTACACTTCTTGATATCGACCACGGTACATACCCTTACGTTACATCTTCTAACACGACTGCTGGTGGTGTTGCTGCTGGTTCTGGTTTTGGTCCTCGCCACATCGGTTACATCCTTGGTATCACTAAGGCGTACTGTACTCGCGTAGGTTCAGGTCCTTTCCCAACAGAGCTGTATGATGGTCAAGATAAGCAAGACCCTGTAGGTAAACACCTTGGTGATGTTGGCCACGAGTTTGGTGCAACAACGGGGCGTCTACGTCGTACTGGTTGGTTCGATGCTGTCGCTATGCGTCGTGCGGTACAAATCAACTCGATCTCTGGCTTCTGTCTAACTAAGCTAGACGTTTTGGATGGCCTAGAAGAGCTAAAAATCTGTACAGGTTACAAGATGAAAGATGGCTCTATCCTAGAAGTGTCGCCAATGGCTGCTGAGGCCTTCGAAGAAGCGACGCCAATCTACGAAACTATGCCTGGCTGGTCTGAAACAACTTTTGGTGCAACTTCTATCGATGCGCTTCCACAAGCTGCTCTAGATTACATCAAGCGTATTGAAGAGCTAACTGGCGTTCCAGTGGACATCATCTCTACAGGCCCAGACCGTAACGAAACAATCATCAAGGTTCACCCATTCGAATCTTAATTGTTGATTGTTCTCGGTGAATTAAAAACCAGTGCTTAGGCGCTGGTTTTTTTATGACCAAATTCTGCTTGATCTATTGCTAGTGAATGGCAACAATTTGCCTGATAGCGGCAATTTTGATTAAAGAGTTAGCACCTGTTGCCGATATAACTATCAAGCTTGCCGCCTATGCGGCAAAAAGGGTGTGTCGTCATCGTCTTACTGATAAGTCGATGCGCTGCGCCAATGATCGAAGTAAAGAGTGCAGAATATGAAGCTAAGAAAATTAGCGGCTTCGATGGTGTTGGCTTTGAGTGCCTCTGCAGTTCAGGCAAATGATCTGTCTGATATTGGGGAGCCGGTACCTATTTATACCGAAGCAGAACTGATTAAACTGATAAACAACAATCAACATTTAGAGCGTGTTAAAGCGGACAACTGCCAATTGGTCGAAGATATTGTCGCTCGTGCAACTCGAATTAGCCTACCTGCTTATGAGTTTTTGTACGGTGATATGTTGGCCTGGGGAGTGTGTGTTGACCAAGATGTGGAGCTAGGTCTCTACTATATGGAAAATGCAGCGCACCAAGGTTTACCAGCAGCGTTGGAGCAGTTAGGGCGTTACTATTCTCGTGGCACCTTAGTTCAACAAGATAAAGAACGAGCGATTCCTTATTTAAGAGAAGCGGCCGCAATGGGCAACTTAAATGCGCGTATTCATCTTGCTGAACTGCTGCTTAGAGATTATGGCAGCCCTTTAGATTATGAAGACGCTTATCGCTGGCTATACAATTCGGTTACCGCTGATCAAAGAACTCACAAGCGCATTTCGATATTGCGCCAAGGTTTAGAAAGGCGAATGCCGGAAAACATTATTGTGCGAGCCAAAAAGCGTGATACTTTCTGGTAATCCGAAAAGAGTCAGTCTTACTGCACTCAGACTGACCCGCGAACGGATTCCATAAACATGCCCAGCAATGTGCTGGGCATGTTCGTTTTTCCTACCTATTGAACCACTTCTCCAGACTCGATAACGCTTTTTCGAACGACGTTAGTAAACTCGAGCGCTTCTTTGCGGATCGAATCTTCATCAACAGTAAGCATGTTGCGATCTTGCATCAGCAGTTTTCCGTCTACAATGGAATGACGAACATTGGCAGAATTGGCTGAGTACACCAAAGCCGAGTATGGGTTGTAAACGGGCACCATATTTGGCGCCTTGGTATCTATGACGATGATATCGGCTAGCTTGCCGACTTCAAGGGAACCAATCTTATCGTCCATGCGCAATGCTTTAGCAGCGCCCATGGTTGCCATATCGATTACTTTAATCGGTGGCATTGCGGCTCGATCTTGATTGACTAACTTGTGTACCTTGGCGACTTGGTTGAATTCATCAATGGTACTGAGCGTGTTACCTGACATTGGACCATCAGTTCCTAAGCCGATACGCACATCTTCATCATACATCTTAAGGGCAGGGGATACGCCTTTGGCTGATTTAATGTTGGCACTCATGTTGTGTGCTACACCCATACCTGACTCTTTGACTAGTTGAATATCCTTATCATCAACCAGAATCATGTGTGCTCCCACAAGGTTTTGGTTCAATGCGCCAATGCTGTGCATATATTCAACGGGCGACATGCCGTTTGCACGCTGGGCAATTTTTTCTTCCTCGCGATGAGATTCTGCTAAGTGAATCATGACCGGGACATCTTTTTCTAGTGACAGTTTTGCGATCTTCTGCAGAACTTCCGTCGTATTGGTATACGGTGCGTGTGGTGCAAACGCTGGGGTGATGCGTGGGTGATCTTTGTACTCTTCAATAAACTTGAGTGCGTACTGGATGCCTTCTTCTGCATTTGCTGCATCTGCGACAGGGAATTTAATCACGGTTTCGCCAAGAACCGCACGCATACCGATTTTGTCGACCGTTTTAGCGACTTCATCCTCGAAATAATACATGTCAGCGTAAGTTGTTACCCCGCCCTTAACCATTTCAACATTACCGAGATTAGCGCCAATGCGTACCATATCGCGCGACACCAGTTTAGCTTCCAGTGGGAAAATATATCGGTGCAGTCTATCGGGTACATCATCTGCCAAAGAGCGGAACACTGTCATTGAAACGTGTGTGTGCGTATTGATAAGGCCTGGCATCACGATGTCACCGTCAACATCCATCACCTTTTGGGCTTGGTATTGTCCCTCAAGTGATTCATCGCCAACGGCGATAATTTGGTTGCCCTTAATCACCACTGTACCTTTCTCGTAAACAGTTTTATCTTGGTTCATGGTTAACACCATGGCGTCAGTGATCATTAAGTCGGCTTTTTCGACCGCAAGACTAGGAAGTGAAAATAGGCTCAGGCTAGCAATGGCCGAAGCCACTAAAGTTCGTTTGATGCTCATAGCAATACCTGCAGTAAAAGGAACAGTAAAATTTTCCTGAATCATACCCCCTTATTTACTAAGTGCAATCGTTTGCCCGGTCAGTTGCAACGAAGTGTGATCTTTATCGTACGATGTGATGAGTTGTGAAGAGTCGAGGTAAGTTATGAAAAAGGCGTGGAAAAACTGCGAAATTAAAGCGACTTACCTGTAGCTTAACTCGGTAGTCAGATATACTAGTTTTAATTCCCTTCCTTTGTTAATTAGGCGTGCCTATGTCAGACAACATTCATAATGACCCATTTGCCGATCGTGAATCTGAAAACTATGAAAACCCGATTCCAAGTCGCGAGTTTATTCTTGAGTTTTTAGAGCAAGCCGGTGTGCCAATGAACCGTAATGATCTCTTTGAAGCGCTACAGCTTAAAGGAGAAGAGCACTATGAGGGGTTGCGTCGTCGTCTTCGTGCGATGGAACGTGATGGCCAGTTAGTGTTCACGCGTCGACAATGTTATGCGTTGCCTGAGAAACTCGAAATGGTAAAAGGTTACGTGATCGGTCACAAAGACGGTCACGGCTGGGTACGTCCGGAAGGCAGCGTTGGTAAAGACAATGATATTGTGTTGCCACACCATCAAATGAAAAACATCATCCACGGTGATTACGTTCTAGTGCAACCCACGGATAATTCTAAGCGAGGGCGTAAGGAAGGACGTCTTGTTCGTGTGCTTGAAGAGCGTCAAACTCAAATCGTTGGCCGCTTCTTTATGGAGTATGGCTACTCTTATGTGGTTCCTGATGATTCGAGAATCAGCCAAGACATACTGATTCCAAATGAATTACGTGGCAGTGCTCGAATGGGCAATGTCGTCGTGATTGAGATTACTGATCGTGGTTCCCGCTCTCGCGGCATGATGGGTAAAGTGGTCGAAGTGCTTGGTGAAAACATGGCACCGGGTATGGAGACTCAGATTGCCATCCGTACTCATCAAATCCCACATGAATGGCCAGAGGCTGTCGATAAACAAATCGCTGGTTTAGGTGAAGAAGTCCCTGAAGAAGCGAAGCAAGGTCGGGTTGATCTGCGTGATTTACCACTCGTGACGATTGATGGTGAAGATGCGCGTGATTTCGATGATGCCGTTTTCTGTGAGAAGAAGAAAAGCGGTGGTTGGCGCTTGTGGGTCGCGATTGCTGATGTGAGCTACTATGTACGTACCGATTCAGCGCTTGATAAAGAGGCGATCAATCGAGGTAACTCTGTCTATTTCCCATCACAAGTCGTGCCTATGTTGCCGGAAGTACTGTCTAATGGTTTATGTTCGTTAAACCCTCAGGTCGACCGCTTGTGTATGGTGTGTGAGATGACCATCTCAGAGACGGGTAAGCTGTCTGGCTATAAGCACTACGAAGCGGTGATGAACTCTCATGCTCGTTTAACTTACAACAAAGTGCATGACATCCTGGAAGGGGATGAAGAGTTGAGAATGCGTTACCACAAACTGGTTCCGCACCTAGAAGAATTGCACAAGATGTACAAAGTGCTCAAGCATGCCCGTGATAATCGTGGCGCAATAGAGTTTGAGACGGTGGAAACCAAATTCATCTTTAATGCAGAACGCAAGATCGACAGCATCGAGCCTGTGATTCGAAATGATGCCCATAAGATCATTGAAGAATGTATGATTCTTGCCAACATCGCGTCTGCCTCTTTGGTTGAGAAGGCTAAAGAGCCGGCACTATATCGAATTCACGAATCTCCAGGTGAACTTCGTCTACAAGGCTTCCGCGATTTTCTCGGAGAGCTTGGCCTACATTTAAACGGCGGATTGGAGCCATCACCTACAGACTATGCTGATCTGGTGAAACAAATCGCAGAGCGTCAAGACAAAGAACTCATTCAAACTATGCTGCTGCGCTCAATGAAGCAAGCGGTATACAACGCCGACAACTGTGGTCACTTTGGTTTGGCATTGAAACGCTATGCGCACTTCACTTCGCCAATTCGACGTTATCCCGATTTATTATTGCATCGTGCGATAAAATATCTGATTGCCAAAGAGAACGGTACGCTTAAAGATCGTTGGACGCCAACAGGTGGCTATCACTATTCGTTTGATGATATGGACTTCTATGGTGAGCAATGCTCAATGACAGAACGCCGAGCTGATGATGCGACGCGTGAAGTGTCGGATTGGCTTAAGTGTGAATACATGCAAGACCACGTAGGCGAAGAGCTTGAAGGGGTAATCGCAAACGTAACGGGCTTCGGTTTCTTTGTACGTCTCAGTGATTTGCATATTGACGGCTTAGTTCATATTTCAGCATTAGACAATGATTACTACCAGTTTGATCCGATTGGTCAGAGACTGATAGGAGAAAGCTTTGGCGCAATCTACCGATTGGGTGATGCGGTAAAAGTTAAAGTTCTTTCGGTAAACCTTGATGATCGACAAATTGACTTTGAATTGGTCGAAACAAGCCGTAAGCTACGCGGCAAAGGAAAAACGGCGAAGAAGCGCGTGGCTGAAGCGAAACGCAAAGCCAAGGAGAAAAAGCGTGCTGCGACAAAAGGTGGCAAGCCTAGTCGCACGGCAAGCCCAGAGGTTGAGCCAACGAAGCGCCCTGAAAAAGCTCAAGACGGCGGAACGCCGAAGAAGCCTAAAGTAACGAAGGCACGTAAGAAGAAGCCGGGTGCCAAGCCGAAGAAGACTAAGCGTACTAAAAAAGCTGCGCAGTAAAAGCGAATTAATAGGTTTTTAAATGAGTAACGAATTTATCTATGGTATTCACGCTGTTAAAGCTGTATTAGAGCGTGAACCTGAGCGTTTTATTGAAGCATTTGTATTGAAAGGTCGTCAAGATGACCGACTGATGCCAATCTTAAACGAACTGCAAGTATGCGGTGTGTCTATTCAGCAAATGACACGTAAGACCCTTGATGACAAAGCTCGTGGAGCTAATCATCAAGGCATCATGGCTCGAGTTAAGCCAGCTAAACAGCTAAACGAGAATGACTTAGATGACATTCTTGCTAAGCACGAATCCCCACTATTGTTGGTGCTTGATGGCGTCACTGACCCACATAACCTAGGTGCTTGTCTCCGTAACGCCGATGCTGCTGGTGTCGCCGCGGTAATTGTCCCTAAAGATAAGTCAGCGAATATAACCGCGACAGTCAGTAAAGTAGCCTGTGGCGCTGCAGAGGCTGTACCTTTGGTGCGTGTGACAAATCTAGCACGAACTATGCGTGCTTTGCAGGAGCAAGGAGTATGGTTCGTTGGCACAGCAGGTGAAGCTACCCACGATATTTATCAAGCCAAATTAACGGGGTCATTGGCTATCGTTATGGGCGCGGAGGGTGACGGCATGCGTCGCCTAACTCGTGAGACGTGTGATGACCTAATTAAGATCCCAATGGCAGGGAGCGTCTCTAGCCTAAACGTGTCTGTAGCATCGGGCGTTTGTCTGTTTGAGGCTGTACGCCAACGCTTAGGGTAAACAACCATACGTAGTGCTCCTGTTCAGCAGGAGCGCTGGCGTACGGATGACTGATAGCCACCACTTAATTTAAGTGAATAATTTTATTCTCGCATCCCGACTCGTATCTTTCCCCGTTTAATTTTCAAACAGCCCTTGCACATAAAACTGTGATCTGTATAATGCGTCGCACTGGTTAAGCCAGTTGTGAACCAATGAGCAATGAGGAGCGAGTAAATCTTCGGATTTACGAGGTAATGTAGACTCAGCTTATGTTCGCGGTTAATACAATTAGCTATCTTTTCTTCGGAAAAACTATCCCCAGAGGTGACTCTGGCATATAGGGATAGTTAATCGAAAATTAACTGACAATGCGTCCTAATCTTGGATGCTACGGTTTCACATAAATCAATCGGCATTCTCTCGCCTTTGCGAGTTTGAGTGGCGATATTGTTTGTGTAATTTTTAATATTGGAGCTCTGTCTCATGCAGAACCAACGTATCCGTATCCGCCTAAAAGCATTCGATTACAAACTAATCGACGCTTCTACAGCGGAAATCGTTGAAACAGCTAAGCGCACTGGCGCACAGGTTCGTGGTCCAATCCCACTACCTACTCGTAAAGAGCGTTTCACAGTTCTTATCTCTCCACACGTTAACAAAAAAGCACGTGACCAGTACGAAATCCGTACTCACAAGCGTCTAATCGACATCGTTGAGCCAACAGACAAAACTGTTGATGCTCTAATGCGTCTAGACCTTGCTGCGGGCGTTGACGTTCAAATTAGCCTAGGTTAAGGGAGATTAGAAGAATGATTGGTCTAATCGGTCGTAAAGTGGGTATGACCCGCGTATTTACTGAAGAAGGCGTTTCTATCCCAGTAACTGTTGTTGAGGTTGAAGCTAACCGTGTTTCTCAAGTTAAAACTCTTGAGACTGACGGCTACGCAGCAATCCAGGTTACTACTGGTGCTAAGAAAGCTAACCGCGTATCTAAGCCAGAAGCAGGTCACTTCGCGAAAGCAGGTGTTGAAGCTGGTCGTGGTCTTTGGGAATTCCGTTTGGAAAACGATGAAGAGTTTGCAGTTGGCGCTGAGCTAACAGTTGAACTATTCAACGACACAAAGAAAGTAGACGTTACTGGTACATCTAAGGGTAAAGGTTTCCAAGGCGCTGTTAAGCGTTGGAACTTCCGTACTCAAGATATGACTCACGGTAACTCATTGTCTCACCGTGCTCCTGGTTCTATCGGTCAATGTCAGACTCCAGGTCGCGTATTTAAAGGCAAGAAAATGGCAGGTCACATGGGTGCTGAGCGTGTAACGACTCAAAACCTAGAGATCGTACGTGTTGACGCTGAGCGCAATCTGCTTCTTATCAAAGGTGCAGTACCAGGCTCAACAGGTGGCAACGTGATCGTTAAACCAGCTGTTAAAGCATAACGTCTCAGGAGTAAGTAATGGAACTAATGGTTAAAGGTGCTGATGCACTAACTGTTTCCGAAACTACTTTCGGACGTGAGTTTAACGAAGCTCTTGTACACCAAGTAGTTGTTGCGTTTGCAGCAGGTGCTCGTCAAGGTACACGTGCTCAAAAAACACGTTCAGAAGTTTCTGGCGGTGGCGCTAAGCCATGGCGTCAAAAAGGTACTGGCCGTGCGCGTGCTGGTACAATCCGTAGCCCAATCTGGCGTACAGGTGGTGTTACTTTTGCTGCGAAACCACAAGATCACAGCCAAAAAGTAAACAAGAAAATGTACCGTGGTGCTATGAAGAGCATTCTTTCTGAGCTAGTTCGTCAAGAGCGTCTAATCGTTGTTGATAACTTCTCTGTAGAAGCACCAAAAACTAAAGAGCTTGTAGCTAAGCTTAAAGAGCTTGAGCTAACAGATGCGCTTATCGTGACTAGCGAAGTAGATGAAAATCTTTTCCTAGCTGCTCGTAACCTATACAAAGTTGACGCTCGTGACGTTGCTGGTATCGACCCAGTTTCTCTAATCGCGTTCGACAAAGTTGTAATGACTGCTGAAGCAGTTAAGCAAGTTGAGGAGATGCTAGCATGATCACTGAAGAGCGTATCCTAAAAGTTCTACGTGCACCGCACATCTCTGAAAAAGCAACTATGGCAGCTGAGAAAGCGAACACTATCGTTTTCAAAGTAGCTAAAGATGCAACTAAGAAAGAGATCAAAGCAGCTGTAGAAAAGCTATTTGAAGTTGAAGTTAAGTCTGTAAATACTCTTATCACTAAGGGTAAGACCAAACGTCAAGGTCTACGCCAAGGTCGCCGCAGCGACGTTAAGAAAGCGTACGTTACTTTGAAAGAAGGTCAAGATCTTGACTTCGTTGGCGGCGCGGAATAACAGGAGTAGTTGAACAATGGCTATTGTTAAATGTAAGCCGACTTCCCCTGGTCGTCGTCACGTTGTAAAAGTTGTTAACGCTGACCTACACAAGGGCAAGCCATACGCACCTCTTCTAGAGAAAAACTCTAAGAACGGTGGTCGTAACAACAACGGTCGTATCACAGTACGTCACATCGGCGGTGGTCACAAGCACCACTACCGTGTAATTGACTTTAAACGTACTAAAGACGGTATCCCAGCGAAAGTTGAGCGTCTAGAATACGATCCAAACCGTAGCGCTAACATCGCTCTAGTTCTGTACGCAGACGGTGAGCGTCGTTACATCCTAGCACCTAAAGGTGTTCAAGCTGGTGATGCTATCCAGTCTGGTGCTGATGCACCAATCAAAGCTGGTAACGCTCTACCAATGCGTAACATCCCAGTAGGTTCAACTGTACACAACGTTGAACTTAAGCCTGGTAAAGGTGGTCAGCTAGCTCGTTCGGCTGGTGCTTATGCTCAAATCGTTGCTCGCGACGGTGCATACGTAACTATCCGTCTACGTTCTGGCGAAATGCGCAAAGTACTTTCTGAAGGCCGTGCAACAATCGGTGAAGTTGGTAACTCTGAGCACATGCTACGTGAACTTGGTAAAGCTGGTGCTTCACGCTGGCGCGGCGTACGTCCAACCGTACGTGGTGTAGTAATGAACCCAGTAGACCACCCACACGGTGGTGGTGAAGGCCGTACTTCTGGTGGTCGTCACCCAGTTTCACCATGGGGTCAGCCAACTAAAGGCTTCAAGACTCGTAAGAACAAACGCACTGACAAGTACATCGTACGTCGTCGTAACAAGTAATCTATATAAAGAGGAATCGCCATGCCACGTTCTCTCAAGAAAGGTCCATTTATTGACCTACACTTGCTGAAGAAGGTAGAGAAAGCGGTGGAAAGCGGAGACAAAAAGCCTATTAAGACTTGGTCCCGTCGTTCAATGATCATCCCTACGATGATCGGTTTGACCATCGCTGTCCATAATGGTCGTCAGCACGTACCAGTTTTCGTAACCGAAGAAATGATCGGTCACAAACTGGGTGAATTTGCACCAACTCGTACTTACCGCGGCCACGTCGTGGATAAGAAAGCGAAGAAGCGTTAAGGAGTAGATGATGGAAGCACTAGCTAAACATAACTTTGCTCGCATTTCGCCTCAGAAAGCTCGCTTAGTTGCGGATCAAATTCGTGGTAAATCTGTAGACCAAGCTCTAGAAATTCTAACGTTCAGCAACAAAAAAGCTGCTGACCTAATCAAGAAGGTTCTTGAGTCAGCTATCGCTAACGCGGAGCACAATGAAGGCGCAGATATTGACGATCTAAATGTCGCAAAAATCTTCGTAGATGAAGGCCCGATCATGAAGCGTATTATGCCTCGTGCTAAAGGTCGTGCGGATCGTATCTTGAAGCGTTCAAGCCACATCACTGTTGTTGTAGCAGATCGCTAAGAGACTAGGAGAGTAAGCAATGGGTCAAAAAGTACATCCTAATGGTATTCGTCTAGGCATCGTTAAGCCTTGGAATGCTACATGGTTTGCTAACACCAAAGATTTCGCTGACAACCTAGACGGCGACTTCAAGGTACGTCAGTTCCTTACAAGTGAACTGAAAAAAGCATCACTTTCACGCATCGTTATCGAGCGTCCTGCTAAGAGCATCCGTGTGACTATTCACACTGCTCGTCCAGGCGTTGTAATCGGTAAGAAAGGTGAAGACGTAGAGAAACTACGCACAGCTGTAGCTAAGATTGCAGGTGTACCAGCGCAAATCAACATCGCTGAAGTACGCAAGCCTGAGCTAGATGCACAGCTTGTAGGTGATAGCATCGCGTCTCAGCTAGAGCGTCGTGTTATGTTCCGTCGTGCTATGAAGCGCGCGGTACAAAACGCTATGCGTCTAGGCGCTAAAGGCATCAAAGTAGAAGTAAGCGGTCGTCTAGGCGGCGCTGAAATTGCACGTTCAGAGTGGTACCGTGAAGGTCGTGTGCCTCTACACACTCTACGTGCTGACATTGATTACGCAACTTCTTCGGCTCACACTCAATACGGTGTGATCGGCATTAAAGTTTGGATCTTCAAAGGTGAGATTCTAGGCGGTATGCCAGCAGCTAACGCTGTAGAGCCTAAAGGCGACAAGCCTAAGAAGCAGCGCAAAGGCCGTAAGTAAGGAGTCGAACGATGCTACAACCTAAACGTACTAAGTTCCGTAAGGTTCAGACTGGTCGTAACCGTGGTCTAGCTAAAGGTACTGAAGTAAGCTTCGGCGAATTCGGTCTTAAAGCAACTGGCCGTGGTCGTCTAACTGCTCGTCAGATCGAAGCGGCACGTCGTGCAATGACACGTCACGTTAAGCGTCAAGGTAAAATCTGGATCCGTGTGTTCCCAGACAAACCTATCACAGAAAAACCACTAGAAGTTCGTCAAGGTAAGGGTAAAGGTAACGTTGAGTACTGGGTAGCCCAAATCCAACCTGGTAAGGTTATGTACGAAATGGGTGGTGTACCTGAAGAATTGGCACGTGAAGCGTTCCGCCTAGCGGCTCGTAAACTGCCATTCAAGACTACATTTGTAACTAAGCAGGTGATGTGATGAAAGCACAAGATCTACGCGAGAAAAGCGTTGAAGAGCTTAACGCTGAGCTATTGAATTTGCTACGCGAACAGTTCAACTTGCGCATGCAAGCTGCAACTGGTCAGCTACAGCAGACTCATACTCTGAAAGCTGTACGCCGTGATATCGCACGTGTGAAAACTGTTTTGACTGAGAAGGCAGGCGCATAATGAGCGAAGTAAAACGTACTCAACAAGGTCGTGTTGTTAGCGACAAGATGGACAAGTCTATCGTAGTTGCTATCGAGCGCATGGTTAAGCACCCAATTTACGGTAAATACGTAAAGCGCACGACTAAAGTACACGCACATGACGAGAACAACGAATGTGGCCTAGGCGACAGCGTTGAAATCGCAGAGTGTCGTCCAATGTCTAAGACTAAGTCTTGGACTTTGGTTAAAGTCCTAGAAAAAGCGAAAGGTTAATCCCTAGCTAATTCTATGAAATTAAACGGCTCCAAAAATATTTTTGGGGCCGTTTATTTTTTGACTACCCAACTCTAAAAAAGGGTGGTACAATTCGCGTCCCTTTTAAAGAGGCAGCCCGACCCGTGAGGGTCTAGTTTTTTTATATATTTAGCGGAGCACTAACATGATCCAAATGCAAAGTATGCTGGACGCAGCTGATAACTCAGGCGCTCGCAGCGTAATGTGTATTAAGGTTCTGGGTGGCTCTCACCGCCGTTATGCACATATCGGTGACGTCATCAAAGTTACTGTTAAGGAAGCAATTCCTCGCGGTAAAGTTAAGAAAGGTGACGTTCTGAAGGCGGTGGTAGTTCGCACCCGTAAAGGCGTACGTCGTCCAGACGGTTCTGTCATTCGCTTCGACCGTAATGCTTGCGTATTGTTGAACGACAATACTGAGCAACCAATCGGTACACGTATCTTTGGTCCTGTGACTCGCGAACTTCGTGGCGATAAGTTCATGAAGATCGTTTCACTGGCTCCAGAAGTTCTGTAAGGAGCACGTAAGATGGCAGCTAAAATCCGTCGTAATGACGAAGTAATCGTTCTTGCTGGTAAAGATAAAGGCAAGAAAGGTAAAGTAACTAAGGTTCTAGCAACTGGTAAAGTTATCGTTGAAGGTATCAACCTAGTTAAGAAACACCAAAAACCTGTTCCAGCTCTAGGTATCCAAGGCGGTATCGTTGAGCAGGAAGCAGCTATTGACGTTTCTAACGTGGCAGTTTTCAACGCAGCAACTGGTAAAGCTGACCGTATCGGTTTCCGTTTCGAAGATGGCAAGAAAGTTCGTTTCTTCAAGTCTAACGGCGAAACTGTTTCTAACTAATAGAAAGTAATTTGGAGTTCTACTATGGCGAAACTGCATGATTACTACAAGTCGTCTGTAGTCGCTGAACTGACCAAAGAGTTCAGCTACACAAGCGTCATGCAAGTCCCTAGAATCGAGAAAATCACCCTAAACATGGGTGTTGGTGAAGCAATCAACGACAAGAAACTGCTAGAAAACGCAGCAGCTGATATGGCAACGATCTCTGGTCAAAAGCCACTTATCACTAAAGCGCGTAAATCTGTTGCAGGTTTCAAAATCCGCGAAGGCTACCCTATCGGTTGTAAAGTAACCTTGCGTGGCGAACGTATGTGGGATTTTCTTGAGCGTTTAATTAACATCGCTCTTCCACGTGTACGTGACTTCCGTGGTGTTAGCGCTAAGTCTTTTGACGGACGCGGTAACTACAGCATGGGCGTTCGCGAGCAAATCATCTTCCCGGAAATCGACTTTGATAAAGTTGATCGAGTACGCGGTCTAGACATCACTATTACGACGTCTGCTGGTACTGATGAGGAAGGCCGTGCTCTGCTGGCTGCCTTTAACTTCCCATTCCGTAAGTAAGGTGAAGGGTTACTGTTATGGCTAAACAATCTATGAAAGCGCGCGAAGCAAAGCGTGCGAAGCTAGTAGCTAAGTTCGCTGAAAAGCGTGCAGCGCTAAAAGCTATCATCAGCGATGTAAACGCATCTGAAGAAGATCGTTGGAACGCAGTTCTTACTCTGCAATCTCTTCCACGTGATTCAAGTGCATCACGTCAGCGCAACCGTTGTAACCAAACTGGTCGTCCACACGGTTACCTACGTAAGTTCGGTCTAAGCCGTATCAAAGTTCGTGAAGCTTGCATGAAAGGCGAGATTCCTGGACTTCGTAAGGCTAGCTGGTAATTGCCACTTAATCATTTGGAGTAAATCATATGAGCATGCAAGATCCGATTTCGGATATGCTGACCCGCGTTCGTAACGGTCAGGCAGCAAACAAAGTTGCTGTAAAAATGCCTTCTTCAAAGCTTAAAGTTGCAATCGCTGCACTACTAAAAGCTGAAGGTTACATCGTTGACTTCGCTGTTGAAGGCGAAGCAAAACCTGAGCTAGAAGTTACTCTTAAGTACTTCCAAGCTAAACCAGTAATCGAGCAACTTAAACGTGTTTCTCGTCCAGGTCTACGTGTTTACAAGAAGAAAGATGAACTTCCTTCTGTAATGGGTGGTCTTGGTGTTGCTATCGTTTCAACTTCCAAGGGTCTTATGTCAGACCGTGCTGCACGTAAAGCAGGTCTTGGTGGTGAAATCATCGCTTACGTAGCGTAATAGGAGTAGAAAATGTCTCGTGTTGCTAAAGCACCTGTCGCTATTCCAGCTGGCGTAGAGGTGAAACTAAACGGCCAAGAAATCACTGTAAAAGGTGCTAAAGGCGAACTATCTCGCGTTCTTAACGCTGCGGTAGTTGTAGCTCAGGAAGAAAACAATCTTACTTTCGGTCCTAAAGAAGGTGTTGTAAACGCATGGGCACAAGCTGGTACAGCTCGCGCTCTAGTTAACAACATGGTTCTTGGTGTTACTGAAGGCTTTACTAAGAAGCTAACTCTTAAAGGTGTTGGTTACCGTGCTGCTATCAAAGGCAAAGCTGTAGCTCTAACACTAGGCTTCTCTCACCCTGTTGAGCACGAGTTGCCAGAGGGTATTAAAGCTGAGTGTCCTAGCCAAACTGAAATCGTGATCACTGGTTGTGACAAACAACTTGTTGGTCAGGTTGCGGCTGACAT
Source organism: Vibrio sinaloensis DSM 21326 (assembly GCF_000189275.1). Lineage (GTDB taxonomy): Bacteria > Pseudomonadota > Gammaproteobacteria > Enterobacterales > Vibrionaceae > Vibrio > Vibrio sinaloensis. The sequence continues at coordinate 38,761 of NZ_AEVT01000002.1, forward strand.
TCGTTCTTACCGTGAGCCTGAGCCTTACAAAGGTAAAGGTGTTCGTTACGCAGATGAAAATGTGCGTACTAAAGAAGCTAAGAAGAAGTAAGGTAACACTATGGATAAGAAAGCATCTCGCATCCGTCGTGCTACACGTGCACGTCGTAAGATTGCAGAACTGGGTGCAACTCGCCTAGTAGTACACCGTACTCCTCGTCACGTGTACGCTCAGGTTATTGCAGCTAACGGCTCTGAGGTTATCGCAGCAGCTTCTACTGTAGAAAAAGCGATCCGTGAGCAAGTTAAGAACACTGGTAACATCGATGCAGCTAAAGCAGTAGGTAAAGCTGTTGCTGAGCGCGCTCTTGAAAAAGGCGTAGCTTCAGTTGCATTTGATCGTTCTGGTTTCCAATACCACGGTCGAGTAGCGGCGCTAGCAGAATCTGCTCGCGAAGCTGGTCTGAAATTCTAAGGTAGGGTTGGAAGATGGCTAAAGAACAACAAGTTCAAGCGAATGATTTGCAAGAAAAGCTAATCGCAGTTAACCGTGTATCTAAGACGGTTAAAGGTGGTCGAATCATGAGCTTCACTGCACTAACAGTAGTTGGTGACGGTAACGGTCGCGTAGGTTTCGGTTACGGCAAAGCTCGTGAAGTACCTGCAGCGATTCAAAAAGCAATGGAAAAAGCACGTCGTAACATGACTACGATCGCGCTTAACGAAGGCACTCTTCACCACCCAGTGAAAGGTCGCCACTCGGGCTCTAAAGTTTACATGCAGCCTGCTGCAGAAGGTACTGGTGTAATCGCAGGTGGTGCGATGCGTGCAGTACTAGAAGTTGCTGGCGTACACAACGTACTATCTAAAGCATACGGTTCTACGAACCCTATCAACATCGTTCGTGCAACGATCGATGCACTAGGTAGCATGAAGTCGCCAGAAATGGTTGCTGCTAAACGTGGTCTAACTGTTGAATCTATTTCGGAGTAAGAACACCATGGCAACTATTAAAGTAACTCAAACTAAAAGCTCAATTGGTCGTCTACCTAAGCACAAAGCGTGTCTTAAAGGTCTAGGCCTTCGTAAAATCAACCACACAGTAGAACTTGAAGATACTCCGTGCGTTCGCGGTATGATCAACAAGGTTTACTACATGGTTAAAGTTGAGGAGTAATCAGAATGCGTTTGAATACTCTATCTCCAGCTGCTGGTGCTAAGACTACTGCTAAGCGTGTAGGTCGTGGTATCGGTTCTGGCCTAGGTAAGACTGGTGGCCGTGGTCACAAAGGTCAAAAGTCACGTTCTGGCGGTTCAGTTCGTCCAGGTTTTGAAGGCGGTCAGATGCCTCTAAAACAACGTCTACCAAAATTCGGCTTCACTTCTCGTAAGAGCCTAGTGTCTGCTGAAGTTCGTCTAGCTGAGCTAGCGAAAGTAACTGGTGACGTAGTAGATCTAAACAGCCTTAAAGCTGCTAACGTTATCACTAAGAACATCGAATTCGTAAAAGTTGTTCTATCTGGTGAAATCAACAAAGCAGTGACTGTAAAAGGTCTACGTGTGACTAAAGGCGCTAAAGCTGCAATCGAAGCTGCAGGCGGTAAAATCGAGGAATAATCTCGAGGAACGAGGTACAGATGGCTAAGAAACCAGGACAAGATTTTCGTAGTGCTCAGAGCGGCTTAAGTGAACTAAAGTCGCGCTTGTTATTCGTAATTGGTGCACTTTTAGTATTCCGAGCCGGCTCTTTTGTGCCGATTCCTGGTATTGACGCTGCTGTACTTGCCGATTTGTTCGAACAGCAAAAAGGTACCATCGTAGAAATGTTTAACATGTTCTCCGGTGGTGCTCTTGAGCGTGCATCTATATTAGCGTTGGGCATCATGCCGTATATTTCGGCTTCGATTGTTGTCCAACTGCTAACTGTAGTTCATCCAGCGTTAGCTGAACTCAAAAAAGAGGGTGAAGCAGGCCGTCGTAAGATCAGCCAATATACACGCTACGGCACGCTTGTACTTGCAACATTCCAAGCTATTGGTATTGCAACAGGCTTACCAAACATGGTCGACAATCTGGTTGTTATCAACCAAACCATGTTTACGCTTATTGCTACCGTAAGTTTAGTAACCGGCACCATGTTCCTAATGTGGTTAGGTGAACAAATTACAGAGCGTGGAATCGGTAATGGTATCTCATTACTGATCTTTGCAGGTATTGTTGCTGGATTGCCTTCTGCAATCGGTCAAACAATCGAGCAAGCGCGTCAAGGTGAATTGCATGTACTTCTTCTGCTGTTAATTGCTGTATTAGCATTCGCAGTTATTTACTTTGTTGTTTTCATGGAACGTGGTCAACGTCGTATCGTCGTAAACTACGCGAAGCGTCAACAAGGTCGCAAAGTATTTGCTGCGCAAAGCACTCACTTGCCACTTAAAATTAATATGGCAGGTGTTATTCCGGCAATTTTCGCATCAAGCATTATCCTGTTCCCAGGAACATTGGCTCAGTGGTTTGGTCAAAATGGTGAGAGCAGCGCGTTCGGTTGGTTAACTGACGTGTCTTTGGCTCTTAGCCCAGGTCAACCTCTATATGTAATGCTTTATGCAGCAGCGATTATTTTCTTCTGTTTCTTCTACACGGCGTTGGTATTCAACCCGCGTGAAACAGCAGATAATCTGAAGAAGTCTGGTGCATTCGTACCCGGTATCCGCCCAGGTGAGCAGACAGCTAAGTACATTGATAAAGTAATGACACGTCTAACCCTTGCTGGTGCACTGTACATTACCTTTATCTGTCTGATTCCAGAGTTTATGATGGTCGCGTGGAACGTACGTTTCTACTTCGGCGGTACATCACTACTTATCGTAGTCGTTGTAATCATGGACTTTATGGCACAGGTACAGACTCATATGATGTCCCAACAGTATGATTCTGTGTTGAAGAAAGCGAATCTGAAAGGTTACGGCCGTTAATCCGGCGGTAACTTCAGTTCCAATTACGGAGTTTAGCAATGAAAGTTCGTGCTTCCGTTAAAAAAATCTGCCGTAACTGTAAAGTTATCAAGCGTAACGGTGTCGTTCGCGTGATTTGCAGTGAGCCAAAGCACAAGCAGCGCCAAGGCTAATCAGCAGAAATTTTTACTTGAAATATAAGGTAGTGTCGAGTATATTCCTCGGCCTACCTTTTGCGTGCAAAAGAAGTAGTATTCCGCAGCGTATCCATAACGGGCTTTGCTGCGGCTAATTCTTTTATAGAAACACTAGGAGTGAATAATGGCCCGTATAGCAGGCATTAACATTCCTGATCAAAAACATGCTGTAATCGCTTTAACAGCGATCTACGGTATCGGTAAAACTCGCTCTCAAGCTATCCTAGCTGAAGTGGGTATTGCTGAAGATGTTAAGATCAGTGAACTAACTGAAGAGCAGATCGATCAACTGCGTGATGGTGTAGCTAAGTACACTGTAGAAGGTGATCTACGTCGTGAAGTATCTATGAACATCAAGCGTCTTATGGACCTTGGCTGTTACCGTGGTCTTCGTCATCGTCGCAGTCTACCACTACGTGGACAGCGTACTAAAACCAATGCTCGCACCCGTAAGGGTCCGCGTAAGCCGATCAAGAAATAATCGGGAAGGTAGAGTACAATGGCTAAACAACCAACTCGCGCTCGTAAGCGCGTACGCAAGCAAGTTGCAGATGGCGTTGCGCACATCCATGCATCTTTCAATAACACAATCGTAACCATTACTGACCGTCAAGGTAACGCTCTAGCTTGGGCTACTGCAGGTGGTTCAGGTTTCCGCGGTTCTCGTAAGTCTACTCCGTTCGCTGCACAGGTTGCTGCTGAGCGTTGTGCTGAAATGGCTAAAGAATACGGCCTAAAGAACTTGGAAGTTATGGTTAAGGGTCCTGGTCCAGGTCGTGAATCTACTGTTCGCGCACTGAACGCTGCTGGTTTCCGCATCACAAACATTGTTGATGCTACACCAATCCCTCATAACGGTTGTCGTCCACCTAAGAAACGTCGCGTATAACGTTTTTTAGATTACTGGAGAAAGATCATGGCAAGATATTTGGGTCCTAAGCTGAAGCTTAGCCGTCGCGAAGGTACTGACTTATTCCTTAAGTCTGGTGTACGCGCGATCGATACCAAGTGTAAAATTGATAACGCACCAGGTGTACACGGCGCTCGTCGCGGTCGTCTATCTGAGTATGGCGTTCAGCTTCGTGAGAAGCAAAAAGTACGTCGTATGTACGGCGTTCTAGAAAAACAATTCCGTAACTACTACAAAGAAGCAGCTCGCCTTAAAGGCAACACTGGTGAAAACCTACTTCAGCTTCTTGAAGGTCGTCTTGATAACGTAGTTTACCGCATGGGCTTTGGTGCAACTCGCGCAGAAGCACGTCAGCTAGTTAGCCACAAAGCTATCCTAGTTAACGGTAAAGTTGTAAACGTTCCTTCTTTCAAAGTTGCGGCTAACGACGTTGTTGCTATCCGCGAGAAAGCTCAAAAGCAATCTCGTATTAAAGCGGCTCTAGAAGTTGCTGAACAACGCGAAAAACCAACTTGGATTGAAGTAGATGGTGGTAAGATGGAAGGTACGTTCAAGCGTCTGCCTGAGCGTTCAGATCTGTCTGCTGACATCAACGAACAACTGATCGTCGAGCTTTACTCTAAGTAAGGTTTAAATTAAAGAGAGGACACAATGCAGGGTTCTGTAACAGAATTTCTTAAGCCACGTCTTGTTGACATCGAACAAGTTAGCACGACACACGCAAAAGTAACTCTTGAGCCATTAGAGCGTGGTTTTGGCCATACTCTTGGTAATGCACTTCGCCGTATTCTTCTATCTTCTATGCCAGGTTGTGCTGTAACAGAAGTAGAAATCGAAGGCGTACTTCATGAGTACAGCACTAAAGAAGGTGTTCAAGAAGACATTCTTGAAATCCTACTTAACCTTAAAGGTCTAGCTGTACGTGTTGCCGAAGGCAAAGATGAAGTATTCATTACTTTGAACAAATCAGGCTCGGGCCCTGTGGTTGCAGGTGACATCACCCATGATGGTGATGTAGAGATCGCTAACCCAGAACACGTTATTTGTCACCTAACGGATGACAATGCTGAGATCGCAATGCGTATCAAAGTTGAACGTGGTCGTGGTTACGTTCCAGCTTCGGCTCGTATCCATACTGAAGAAGATGAGCGTCCAATTGGTCGCCTACTGGTTGACGCTACGTACAGCCCAGTAGACAAGATTGCTTATTCTGTTGAAGCAGCTCGTGTAGAGCAGCGTACAGACTTAGACAAGCTTGTTATCGACATGGAAACGAACGGTACTCTTGACCCTGAGGAAGCAATCCGTCGCGCAGCTACTATCCTAGCTGAGCAACTGGATGCGTTCGTAGATCTACGTGATGTACGTGTACCTGAGGAGAAGGAAGAGAAGCCAGAATTCGATCCGATCCTACTGCGTCCTGTAGACGATCTTGAACTAACAGTTCGCTCTGCTAACTGTCTGAAAGCAGAAGCGATTCACTACATCGGTGATCTTGTACAGCGTACTGAGGTTGAGCTACTTAAAACGCCTAACCTGGGTAAAAAATCTCTTACAGAGATTAAAGACGTACTTGCATCACGTGGTCTTTCTCTTGGCATGCGCCTAGAAAACTGGCCACCAGCGTCTATCGCTGAAGATTAATCGATAATAGTTAGAAGGATTAGGTCATGCGCCATCGTAAGAGTGGTCGTCAACTCAACCGCAACAGCTCACATCGTAAAGCGATGTTCAGCAATATGGCTAGCTCTCTAGTACGTCATGAAGTTATCAAGACTACTTTGCCAAAAGCAAAAGAGCTACGTCGCGTAGTTGAGCCTTTGATTACACTAGCTAAGACTGACAGTGTTGCTAACCGTCGTCTAGCGTTTGCACGTACTCGTGACAACGAAGTAGTTGCAAAACTATTTAACGAACTAGGTCCACGTTTTGCTGCTCGTCAGGGCGGTTACACTCGTATCCTAAAAGCTGGCTTCCGTGCTGGTGATAAAGCTCCAATGGCTTACATTGAGCTTGTAGATCGCCCAGCTGCTGAAGAAGCTGCTGAGTAATCAGGTTCGTAAGAACGAAAAAGCCGAGCATTAGCTCGGCTTTTTTGCGTTTGAGGAAAGTAGTCACCTGTTGACTCAATACCCAAAGACCAAAAAAGGCTGATGCTCTCACACCAGCCCTCTGTTATTTATCCGTATTTTATTTCCAAATAGCACCAAGACTTTCTAGTAGGCCGCTACTTGCACCTTGGCTTTGCAGCGATTGAATTATGATTGGTGCAAAGGTTGAAATAAGTGATGGATCTAATCCCAAAGCACTAAAAGCACTCTTCACCATATCGTTGTTCGCAATCATTGCAGTGAGCCCTGAAGACTGCAGTGAGTCAAAGCCCGGAATCAACCCAGCTAACTCAGATGTTTCACTGCTACCTAGAGAGTTTTGTGCTAAAGCTAACATGGCACCCATACCGCCTAAAGCTTGTTCAGAAGATACGTTAGCAGTACTTTGAAGAGTTGAAACTAGGCCGCTGTTTGCGTTATTGTCACTGGACCAATTGTTAACGGCCCCCATTAGAGCTGCATTTGCCAACTCGCTGTAGCCATTGCTGTTGGTAGTTGAGCTAGCTTGAGAGGAGTCTTTGGCTGTTGTTTGGCAACCCATAAGTGCGACGCTGACTAGTGTGGCTAGTACGACTTTTTTATTCATGTTGTTTCCTTTACTAATTCATTACCGACTTGAATGCTCTTCGGTTCCCATACAGTATTATATATAAAAAATGGCGGCACAATGGCCGCCATGAATAGATTGACTGATTCTTAAAATTAAAGAATGTCTAGAAGTTCAACTTCGAATACTAGTGCAGCAAAAGGAGGAATCGCAGCACCTGCACCGCGCTCGCCGTATGCTAGGTCTTGAGGAATGTATAGTTTCCACTTAGAGCCAACAGGCATTAGTTGAAGAGCTTCAACCCAACCTTTGATCACACCTGTCACTGGGAATTCAGCAGGCTGGCCGCGTGATACAGAGCTGTCAAATACAGTGCCGTCTGTTAGCTCGCCATGGTAGTGAACTCGTACTTGTTTGTCAGCAGTTGGGATGTCGCCAGTACCTTCAGTGATGATTTCGTACTGTAGGCCAGACTCAAGAACAGTCACTTCTGGACGTAGAGCGTTGTCTTTTAGGAAAGCTTCACCGTCTGCTGCAGCTGCTTTTGCTGCTTCAGCTTGAGCTGCTTGAGCACGAGTGTGTAGCTCTTGTAGAGCATTGTTGATTTCGTCGATTTCGATAGCTGGCATATCACCAACTAGTGCAGTCGCGATACCCGCTGAAATAGCGTCAACGTTAAGACCTTCAAGACCAGAACCTGCTAGTTGCTGACCCATTTGTAGACCAATGCCGTAGCTCGCTTTTTGCTCTACAGTCTCAAATTTTACTTCAGACATAGTGTCTCTCTTTATATGGTGTGTTAAAGGCGTTTAGGATACCAGCAATAGCAACGGGATGAAATGCTCGCTCTGAGATAGTGCTATCCGAGCGGTAATGTGAGATTTAGATCGACTTTCGGTCACGGGACTGCAAATTTTTACCAATTGATAACCGAGAGCGGTGAAATTTCCTATACTCATGTCCGCTTGGTTTTTATACTTGGATTGAAACCAGTTTGGAGAAGTAATGCGATGAATCGCAGAAAGAAAAAGCAACAAGCCTCTGTGAATTATATCGAGTTGATGAAAGGCAAGTTGTCTTCATTTGATTGGCGTGGGGTCAAAAGCAAACTGAGCTCATCTTGGCAAACGTTACCTAAGTTACATCAACGTGCGCTTATGGTTCTTGCTCCCGTGGTACTGATTTTGGTCGTGATCCCTTTTCCTGAATCAACCCATCAAGCCCCCGCAGAGTCCCCACAACGTGTTGAAGTTGATATCAATACGACTGGATTGAGTGAGCAACAAAATGCTCGCCAAAAGACACTGGTATCCAAAGATTGGAAAGAGTACACCGTTAAAAGTGGTGACACCTTAGCTCAAGTATTTCGTCGCAATAATTTAGCGATGTCTGACTTAAACGCTCTGGTGAAAGTAGAAGGCTCGGACAAACCGCTTAGCTATATTAAGCAAGGACAACTTGTGCGCTTTAAATTGACTGACGAAGGTCAGTTAGACATCTTACAACTTGAGAAAAGTGGCCAGTCCGTGATGTTTTTCAGGCTGTCAGATGGAGGTTTTGGTCGTAGCAAATAGTTAAAATTTTACTGGAAGCCCACTTGTTGCTTTTTGAATAATCGCCAAGGTATAAGTGGTACTACGATCAAAATGATTCCTACCGCGGTGAGCCAATCAGGTACCTCCGCAAACCATAACACGCCAAAAAGCGTCACAAAAAATAATCCAGAGTTTTCCGCTACCGCAATATTGCTAGCAGGCGCTTTGCGGTATGCCATAACGGCCAAGCCATTGTAGCCAAGTATCAGTAATGCACTCGAGAGGATTAATATGATCTCGTGTGCAGATATTGGTCGCCAGTAGTACAGCGCTAGTATTGCTGACAAGGGCAGTGAAAGTGCTGACGTCCAGAATAATGTACTGACGACACCTTGTTCAGGAGGAAGGCGCCGAGCTGAAACATTAAATAAAGCAATGGTAATTGCCGTGCCAAGAGCAAACCACGCAGCTGAGTGAAACTCGGATGGACGAAGTACTACGAGTACCCCTGTGAATCCCAATAAAGTGGCGAGGCTCTTGGTTATGGAAGGAGGCTCTCTAAGCAACCAAGCGGAAAGTGGCAGCATAATAAGCGGAGCGGCGTAGAACACGGCATTGGCGGTGGCCAGAGGTAAATGAGTGATGGCGATGATCATGCAGCCACTGCCAATTAGTATGAGATGGGCACGCAGTAGGTTTACGGTGACTTTTTGGAGCTGTCTTTTCTCATAAGGTTGTCGCCACCATAAAGGGAAAACAATCAGTAGCGACAGTAACTGTCGGAGAAATACATACTGAAACGTTGGCACCTGGCCATCAAGCAATTTAACGGCAACATCAGATAGCGAGGCTGCTAAGTTGCCAATAACAAGCAGAATAATGGCGAGATGCTGCGCGGGCATTACGCTTTGCTCAACTTCATATCAATATGTGGTATATCGTCCTCTAAGTACATCTCCGAGGTTTGTTTAAACCCATGTTGACTATAAAAACTGGCTAGATGCTCTTGTGCGCCAATCTCTATATCGATTCCTGGCCATAATTGTTGGCATTCTTGAATCGCTTTATCCAACAGTTTGTGTCCCAATCCGTTGCCTCGGCTATCGAATGCTGTAGCAACTCTGCCAATACTTACCGAAGGGTAACTTAAGCCCTGCGGGATCAAGCGAGCACAAGCAATCAACTGACCCTCACGATAGCCAAGTAGGTGATGAACACCAGGTTGGTGGTCTTTATCGTCTAGCTCGGGATATGGGCAAGTTTGTTCGACAACAAAGACATCCACTCTAAGCTTGAGCATCTGATACAGTTGGATTGTTGTCAGTTCATGAAAAGGGTGGAGTTGCCAGTTAATCATTAATGCGCTCAGCGAGTTATGTAAGTTAGCTCTACCCTAACAAGTGCTAGTCACTGACGCATTAACAAAGGTTAACGGGTTGCTCTTTTTTTGATGCGACTTAGGCTTATAGGAGTAATGCCTAAGTATGCAGCTATCTGGTAGTCGTTAAGTCGTTGTAGCAAATCAGGGAAGTTGGTGCAGAATATTTCATAACGTTCTTCTGGAGAGTAAAGCAGCATAAAGCGTTCTTTATTTTCCTTATGCATCAACTGGGTTTCGATTAACTTGAGGTAGACGCTGTGTTTTTCTTCACGCCACTTTCTCAACGTCGCAATTGGAAGAGAAACTAAGCAACATGAGGTCAGCGATTCAAGCAAGTAAGGCGATGCCTGTTGTTTGATAAGGCTTTCAAACCCGATGATCCAATCATTCTCCCAATAGAACTCTTTACTGAACTCTTTCCCTTTATCTGTCAAATAAGCCGAATGGCAGATACCTTCGAGAAGAAAATGGATCTCTTGTGCGACTTCTCCTTGATGAAGCAAGATGTGTCGCGTAGGCAGTTCGATAAGTTGAGCGGACTGGCACACTTGCTCAATTTCTTGAGGTTCAAAGCCGTGATTTACAAGTTGTAGTTTGAATGCTTCCAACATAACAACGGACTATTATTTTGGTTCTTGATACCGAGAGTGTAACGGATTTTGCGAGACAAAAAAGCCGCAATGAGTATTGCGGCTTAGAGGTGTGTGGTTTTAACTATTTTTGTAGGTCGATTTGGTAAACCGCAAAACCAACATCATCAGTGCCAACGCGTTTCATTGGGTACTGACCTTTCTCTTCGATGAACTTCGCAGCTTTATCGCTTGGTGAAGTTTCAAAGCGGATGTCTAACTTCTTATCTGACTTGATTGGTGCAAATGTCCAGTTGTTGTCTGCACTTGGTGTGAATTCGCCTTTCTCATTACTTACACGAGTGATGTAAGAAGCGATAACAGAACGGTTCTCATCTGGAGAGTCGAATGCAACAAACTCAGAACCAGTGCCTGGGAACTTGTTGCTGTATGCGCGGTAGTTGTTAGTTGCGATGATGAAGTCCTGCTTCATATCAATCGGCTTACCTTGGTAAGTCAAATTAACAATACGTTCAGCACCTTCATTGACCACTTTACAGTCACCATCGTATTTAGCCGGTGCTGTTACGTCGATTTGGTAGTTTAGTCCGTCGATAACATCGAAGTTATAGGTACGGAAGCCATCCCAATCAATTAAGCTTTGTGGGGCAGTGCTATTTACATCAATTTGTTTGAACTGACCAGCAGTACACTCTAGCCATTCCTTCACTTCTTTGCCTGTTACCTTCATAGCGACGAGGGTATTAGGGTAGAGGTAAAGGTCCGCTGCGTTACGGAAAGTAAGTTGGCCTGATTCTACTTCAGTGAAGTTCGCTGGATCATTTTTACGACCGCCTGCTTTGAATGGTGCCGCAGCAGAAAGTACTGGAATGTCAGAAAGGTCTGGGTCGCCTTGAATGAAGCGTTCAACATAATCTTTTTGCGCTAGGTTTACGATTTGCACGGTTGGATCATCTTGAACTAGGGCCAAGAAGCTATACATCACATCGTTGGCTTTACCAATTGGTTGGTTAACGAAGTCACGAGTACCTTTGTGATCGGCTTCTAGGACTTTCACCATTTCAGCATCGGCTTCAGCCAGTGATTTCTTCGCTTTTTTGTCATAGATAGGACGAGCTTCAGTTTGCCCTTTGACAACCGTCCATTTACCGTCTTGCTCTTTTAGTTCAAGGTCAATAACACCAACGTGGCTACCCCAGCGACCTGGCATGACCGCGGCAACACCATTAATTGTGCCGTTTTCATTGTCGACACCAGGAATGTTGTCGAAACCTTTACCTGGGAATACCGCGTGAGAGTGGCCGAATGCAATTGCATCAATACCTTCTACCTCAGATAGGTAGTAGGTCGAGTTTTCTGCACCGTGTTTGTACGGGTCCGCCGCAACACCTGAGTGAGGAATCGCTACGATAACGTCTGCTCCCTCTTTCTTCATCTGAGGAACAAGCTCTTGTGCGGTTTCTTTGATGTCTTTGGCGAACACTTTACCTTCTAAGTTCTTCTTATCCCAAACCATGATTTGTGGTGGAACGAAACCAATGTAACCCACTTTGATTTGATGTTCAGTGCCATCGACGCCTTTGAATGTGTGAGACTTAATAATGTATGGCTTAAAGTAATGCTCACCCGTTTTCTTATCAAACACGTTCGCGCTGACGTATGGGAAGTCAGCATCATTGATAGTCTCTGCTAGGAAATCCAGACCGTAGTTAAACTCGTGGTTACCAATGTTACCGACATCGTAGTTTAGTTGGTTCATCGCCTTGTAAACAGGGTGAACTTCACCGGCTTTGATGCCTTTCGATGCCATGTAGTCACCCATAGGGCTACCTTGGATAAGGTCACCATTATCAACGAGAACGCTGTTTTCTACTTCCGCGCGGGCTTGTTTAACTAAAGTAGCAGTACGAGTCAAACCGATCTTCTGGCTTGGCTTGTCTTTGTAGTAGTCATAATCCATGACGTTAGTATGGATATCTGTGGTTTCAACGATGCGTAGTTTGATCGTGTCAGCCATTGCTGGACCTGCCATTGTCAGCATTCCGCCTAAGATAGCGAGAGAGAGGGGTTTCACTGCTACTTTCATTTTTTAAGCTCCGATAGCATTTGTTAGGACGTTGCTTAATGTAACAAAATGCAATGAAACAATTATTTCACTCCATAGCAAACTGTGATGTGAACCGGATACTTTATGGTGTTCTGCTGACAATATCCCAAATTTGCTCAAATTAACAACGGCAGAGATAACCGCTCTTATCAGTAATTGATATAAAAAATGAAATTTTAGAATTTCAGGTAATATGTATTGCCAGCCATAATGCCTTCATCAACACGGAAAGGATGACACTATGGCGAGCAAGGATACGATTTCTCATTTTCCTCTGAGCAATCCACGCAAGCAAACCAACTTGAATACTATTGGCCATAGTGTTCTTGAAGCGGGGCAAGTCGCGCTCGTAGGTTCTGGGCCTGGAGATGTCGAGCTACTTACCCTTAAAGCGATGCGCTTTCTCCAGCAAGCAGATGTGGTTCTTTACGACTACTTAGTGTCAGACGACATCATGGCTTTGGTTCCTAGTGACACAATTTTGGTCTGCGTAGGCAAGCGTGCTGGCCACCATAGTGTTCCTCAAGAGAAAACCAATCAGTTATTGGTCGACTTTGCTAAGCAAGGACATCGTGTTGTGCGCATTAAAGGTGGCGATCCATTTATTTTTGGCCGTGGAGGCGAAGAGCTTGAAGTGCTCGCAGAGGCAGGCATTGCCTTCCATGTTGTGCCTGGTATTACCGCCGCAGCAGGAGCGACGGCTTATGCGGGGATCCCACTGACTCACCGTGATTATGCGCAGTCGGCCATGTTCATCACGGGTCACCTAAAAGCTGAGAGTGATCAGATGGACTGGTCAACATTGGCACGTGGCAATCAGACCCTTGTTATCTACATGGGATTAATGAAGTCCGAATATATAGAAAGCCAATTGGTAACTCATGGTCGTAGCCCAGAGACACCGATCGCCATCATTGAGCGAGGGACTCAGTCCAGCCAAAGAATTTTTAAAGGTCAGCTAACTCAACTGGCTGAACTTGCTAAAGACGCGCAGTCGCCGTCGCTTATCGTCATTGGTGAAGTGGTATCGCTGTCAGACAAACTGGCTTGGTTTGAGCCTAAGCCTCAGTCACAACCTCAGCAACGCCAATTTGCATAACAAGATTAGATTTTTGATTAGTTAGAAGCTCATAGAGAGCCGTAAAGGAAGCACTAACATGGACCAAGAACGTTTGACCCACCTTAAGCAACTTGAAGCGGAGAGTATTCATATCATCCGTGAAGTTGCTGCAGAGTTTGATAACCCTGTGATGATGTACTCCATTGGTAAAGATTCTTCAGTGATGCTGCATCTAGCACGTAAAGCCTTTTACCCAGGTAAGATTCCGTTCCCACTTTTACACGTGGATACGGACTGGAAATTCAAAGAGATGATTGAATTTCGCGATCGCACTGCTGAAAAGTATGGCTTCGAGCTTTTGGTACACAAGAACCCAGAAGGTCTCGCGATGGGGTGTAGTCCTTTTGTGCACGGTTCATCTAAGCACACCGACATCATGAAAACACAAGGTTTGAAGCAGGCCCTGAATAAGTACGGTTTTGATGCTGCGTTTGGTGGTGCTCGTCGTGACGAAGAGAAATCCCGTGCTAAAGAGCGTGTTTACTCATTCCGCGATAAAAACCATACCTGGGATCCGAAGAATCAGCGTCCTGAACTTTGGCGCACGTACAACGGCCAGATCAACAAAGGGGAAAGCATCCGAGTATTCCCATTGTCTAACTGGACTGAGCTAGATATCTGGCAATACATCTATTTAGAAAACATCGAAATCGTCCCTCTGTATTTGGCCGACAAGCGTCCTGTCGTTGAACGAGATGGCATGTTGATCATGGTTGATGATGACCGAATGAAGCTAGAGCCTGGAGAAGTGATCGAAGAGAAAAGTGTCCGTTTCCGTACTCTTGGTTGTTACCCACTAACCGGAGCCATTGAATCTGAAGCGAATACCCTGACTGGCATTATTGAAGAAATGTTGGTCGCGACCTCAAGTGAGCGTCAAGGGCGAGCGATCGACCATGATCAGTCTGGATCGATGGAATTGAAAAAACGCCAAGGTTACTTCTAATTAAGGATCTAAGGAAAGAAACATGAATAGCGCAGTAGAAGCTCAATTAGAAGAGCTAGGTATCGAGGGTTATCTAACCCAGCACCAATACAAATCATTACTTCGATTCTTGACGTGTGGTTCTGTCGATGATGGTAAGAGTACTCTTATTGGGCGTTTGCTCCATGACTCAAAGCAGATCTATGAAGATCAGTTAGCCGCTGTCCACAATGATAGTCAACGTGTGGGGACGACCGGTGAGCGTCCAGACCTTGCTTTGCTGGTTGACGGTTTACAAGCGGAGCGCGAGCAAGGCATCACCATTGATGTGGCGTACCGTTACTTTTCGACGCAAAAGCGTAAGTTCATCATTGCTGATACCCCAGGGCATGAGCAGTACACTCGAAATATGGCGACAGGTGCGTCAACGTGTGATCTGGCGGTGATCCTCATTGATGCACGTAAAGGTGTTCTGGATCAAACGCGTCGTCACTCGTTTATTTCTAACTTGTTAGGCCTTAAACATTTCATCGTCGCGGTCAACAAAATGGATCTTGTGGATTATTCACAAGAGCGTTTCGAAGAAATTCGTGATGAATACCTAGAGTTCTCGAAAAACCTGCAAGGTGAAACCGATATTCAGATTATCCCGCTGTCAGCGTTAGAAGGTGACAATGTGGTTGAAGCAAGCCCAAGAATGACTTGGTTTGAAGGACCATCATTACTTGAGCTACTAGAGACTGTCGATGTAGACCAAGATAAGGCGGTGGGTGATTTCCGCTTCCCAGTCCAATACGTAAATCGCCCTAACCTCGATTTTCGAGGCTTCGCGGGCACCATTGCGTCGGGCAGTATTAAGGTGGGAGATAGCATCAAAGCACTGCCATCAGGGAAAACCTCGAAAGTCGCACGTATTGTCACGTTTGATGGGGATCTTGAGCAAGCGCAAGCTGGTCTGGCGGTAACTCTTACATTGGAAGATGAAATTGACATCAGCCGCGGTGACTTGATTGTGTTGGAGGACGCACAGGTTGAATCGAGCAACCACCTATTGGCCGATATTGTGTGGATGACAGAGCAGCCGCTGCAACCCGGTCGCGAGTATGACATTAAGATCGCGGGTAAAAAGACGGTAGGGCGAGTTGAAGCCATCCGCCACCAGTACGACATCAACAACCTTTCTAGCCACAGTGCGGCAGAATTACCGCTCAACGGCATTGGTTTGTGTGAGCTTACGTTGATCGAATCTGTCGCACTCGATGGCTATCAAGCGTGTGCCGATACGGGTGGCTTTATCGTTATTGATCGTCTGACAAACGTGACGGTAGGCGCAGGCTTAGTGCGTGAAAGCCTGACTCAGGTAGAAACAAAGACAGGTGATATTTCTGCCTTTGAACTAGAGCTTAATGCTTTGGTCCGTAAACACTTCCCACACTGGGAAGCAAAAGACATCAGCCAGTTACTTAAGTAACTTGATAGCTGACAAGGAAGCGTTATGTGGCAGCAGGGATTAGTGTTGGCATTGTTGTTAGGCATAGTGACATGCCTTCTGACAACACGAATTAAACCGAGTTTTATTTTTGCTGGAGCGGCATTCATTGCTTTTTTGGCCGGGATGATCGAGCTCGGCGAGGTGGCCACAAACTTCACTAACTCTTCCTTACTTACTTTGGTGCTGCTGATCCTTGCGTCAGCAGCGCTAGAGAAGACGCTACTCATTAGCTGGGTAAGTCGTTCTCTTTCCACTGGCCGTTTAGGCACGGTCGTCGCTAAGCTAGGTGTTTCTACGGCGTTTCTCTCTTCGTTTACCAATAATACTGCGGTCGTCGTGTCGTTAATTGGTGCGATCAAACGTAACCAGCAGCATGCGCCTTCTAAGTTATTGATCCCGCTCTCTTATGCGGCGATCTTAGGTGGAACACTGACGTTGATCGGCACTTCAACCAATTTGATCATTAATAGTTTTGTGGAAGATGCGGGCCTACCCAGTTTGGGCTTTTTTACCCCAACCATGATCGGCTTGTCGGTTTTGTTTGGTGGTATGCTGATCTTGATCCCGCTTAGTTATCTATTGCCCAATTACGACGATCAAAGTCAGGATGACTTGCCTTATTTTCTTGAGGCAAGAGTCGAACCCGGTTCCCCTTTAGTTGGGCGCAGTATCAGCCAAAACAACCTAAGGGCTTTAAGAAAACTGTTTTTGGCTGAAGTGGTGCGAGATGGACAAACCATGCCTTCCGTTGAGCCAGACTTTATCCTGCAAGCTCGAGACAGGTTACTGTTTTGTGGTGATATCGAGAGCGTTGCAACACTGCAAGAAATTCAAGGTTTGACCTTATTTGGCCAACATCACCTCAATGGGCAAAACTTTGTAGAAGTCGTAGTCAGTTCATCAGCCACGTTCTGCAACAAGACGCTAAAATCGAGCCATTTCCGTGACCGATTTGATGCCGTTGTTGTGGCCATTCGTCGTGGTCATGAACGCCTTCAAGGTGGCTTGGGCAACATCGTATTGAACGCGGGCGATACTCTGGTACTTGTTCCGGGTAAGCGCTTTGAAGAGGAGAGACGGGCGCATCGTAAAGAATTCGTCCTTATGAACGATCTTGATTCTAGCGCTCGTCTTGATGCGAATAAATCGGCAATGGTACTGGCTGGTTTTGCATCGGTCATTGCTTTAGCGTTGCTTGATTTGGTGCCTTTAATTAAAGGCTTATCGATATTTTTGCTGATCACTCTTCTAAGCGGTATTGTCCAGCTCAGTGAGCTGCGTCGTCGGTTTCCTATCGACATCGTGGTGATCGTTGGTTCAGCTCTTTCTATTGCTCAGTTAATGCTTTCCTCAGGTCTATCAATGGCACTTGGGGAGATGTTCATTGAAGCTTTTAACGGCTGGGGGGTGTTTGGTGCCTTAGTGGCCACCTACCTACTCACTTTAGTTTTGACCGAACTGGTCACCAACAATGCCGCGGCTGCTCTGGCTTTTCCAATTGGTTATAGCATGGCGATCGGCTACGGGGTTGACCCGATGCCGTTTATTATGGCGGTATTGTTCGGCGCCAGCGCGAGTTTTATTTCACCTTACGGCTATCAAACTAATTTACTGGTTTACAGCGTAGGGAATTACAAAATAACCGATTACATCAGAGTGGGGATACCGTTATCTATCGTATATTCGGTGCTGGTATTGGCATTGATTCCCCAGTTTTTCCCGTTTTAAAAGGACACAGTTATGACAACGGAAACGCCAACCAAAGATGAAAACATCGTATGGCATCAACACTCTATTGATAAACAATTTCGTGCCAAGCTTAAACAGCAAAAACCTGCTGTGTTGTGGTTTACAGGCTTATCGGGCGCCGGTAAGTCAACCGTGGCTGGTGCACTAGAAAATAAACTTGCTCAGCAGGGTTACCATACGTATTTGTTGGACGGGGATAATGTTCGTCATGGTCTGTGTAGTGATCTTGGTTTTTCTGAGCAGGATCGCCGAGAGAATATTCGTCGGATAGGGGAGCTATCAAAACTGATGGCGGATGCTGGATTGATCGTATTATCTGCGTTTATTTCTCCTCACCGCACCGAGCGACAGCTTGTGCGTGATCTGTTACCAGACGGGGAGTTCATCGAAGTGTTTGTTAACACCTCGCTGGAAGTTTGCGAGCAACGCGATCCGAAAGGTTTATACAAGAAGGCTCGTGCGGGGGAGATCCCAAATTTCACTGGTATTGACTCAGAGTATGAAGCGCCACTGAATCCTGAAATCGATTTATTGGCAGGCGAGAAATCAATTGAAGCACTGGTGGACGACTGTTTGCAAGCGCTGAGAGACAGAAACATCATTGGCGAATAAACAAAAAAAGCTTCCAATCGGAAGCTTTTTTATTCACCGGAATCTCGAATTACTCGAAGCAAATCTCGATGAAAGCATTACCCCATTGAGAGGAAAACGGCATGATAATGATCGAGCCTTCGCACTTATGGCGGATGGTGTGCCCCTTACCTGAAACAACAACAGGTGTTGCCATATCGAAATCAAAGCCACTCTCAGCCAAGATACGTTTCGCACCACCCGTGACCATGTTAGTGATTTCACCAACCATGTCAGTCACTTCATCATTGAGGCCATTAGGGCGCTCACCAAGCATATTTTGCATGATTTCTAACGCGAGGCTCTCATCAAATGTAATAGACATAGAACCGCGGCTTTGCGGACCAACCATCCCTATTAAACCAGATACATCTCCACGTGCGATTTCATCTTTCTTAACACGAGGTTTCTGTGGCTTCAGCTCCAGAGAAGCCATCGTTTTTAGAACATTCATTAATGAGGCTAAAAACGGGTTTACAAATTCAGCGCGCATAACTTTCTTCTATATCTTCATTTCGCTTATTCAGAGGCGCAGTTTTTACACACACCATGAGACTCAATCACATGATTTGTGATGGTGAATCCATGTTCCTCTGCATTGTTGACTAACAAGGCTACCAAACTATCATCTTGCAGTTCAATAACATTACTGCATTTATCACAGATAAGCATATGTGAATAATGCTTGTGAGCATTACACGAGCCACACTGGATATAGCTATTGGTTGATTCAACTCGGTGGATGAACCCTTGCTCCATTAGAAAATCCAGTGCCCGATAAACAGTGGGTGGCTTCGCTTGAGGCTCAGTCTGTTTAAGCTCTTCGAGCAACTCATACGCACTCGAGGCCTTTGGGCTTGAGCAGATTAACTCGAAAACGCGTTTGCGTTGAGTGGTTAACCGTACTCCGCGAGTGGCACATATTTCTTCAATCTGTTTGACTAACTGTAGGCTCAAACTTTTCACCATTACTCATGGACATTTTTAATAATATACCATTTATTCGAGTTTATCGTTGTTCAGAAGGTAATTTATGATTGCGTCGTCAGTAAGTTACCGAGCTTATAACGATAACGAATTATCGGCTTATTGTGCTTAAGTTACTCTAACTTGAGTGAAAACGAAACCATATAAGTGATTGCTTTATCAACTTTGTTTACTTGATAGCAATACTTCGCTCGCTTGGTCAAAATCAAACTCCTCTAAAGCATGAGAAATTTGTCTGAATTGACCGGTATTTAAACCTAAGGCACTTCCCGAAGAGAGCGCATTGACCAATTCGATGGCTTGCGTGTCACTCTCTGCGAGTAATTGCTCAAGCTGACGGACCAACTTATCATCATACGCGTCATCTTGGCTCTGATTCATTTCTTCTGGCATAGACGGTAAACAAGAACCGATACGCTCAATCAGCACTGTTAGCTCATCGACAACTTGCTGATGTAGTTTTTCGTTATCGAGGTCTCTCTCCAATTGCGCACACAAATCCTGTAGGTGATCGGCGCCTATATTGCCAGACACGCCTTTTAGGGAGTGAACGTTGCGTTTTCTGACCTGTTTATCGTCTAGGCTTAATGCAGATGCGACAGCTGAGCTGTCTCCATAGGTACTGGCGAAGCGCTGTAATAATTTCTGATAAAGCTGATTGTTGCCACTGGCACGAGTTAAGCCGGCTTGGGTATCAATCCCTTCAATGCTTGCTGTCGGACTATTCTGGCTGTGAGCTTGATGCACAAGCTGCTGTGGGTGTTGAGGGGTAATCCATTTTGCGAGCGTACTAAACATGCTACCCACATCAATGGGCTTAGCTATGATGTCATTCATCCCACTCGCTTGAGCTTTTTCTTTATCCCGTTCCATGACATTAGCGGTCATAGCAATGATGGGAATTTGGCTATTACCAAGCTGATGACGAATATACTCGGTTGCCTCGTAGCCGTCCATAATCGGCATTTGGCAGTCCATTAAAATGCCATCAAACTCTTGAGTCTGGTATAGATCGACGGCTTGCTGACCATTCTCAGCAATGGTGATATGTATCTGCTGACCTTCAAGTAATTCAGTGGCCAGTTCTTGGTTGATTTCGTTGTCTTCGACCAATAAAAGTTGAGCTCCTGCAAGTGATTGCACGTTGGCTAATTGCAGTTGCTCTTCGACTTCCCCACGGCTTAAACGCTCATTTTCTACCCCATAAAGCGCGATGATGGCATCGAAAAGGTGCGAAGCAGTAACCGGTTTGTCGAGCAGGCCAGGTAATTCGATGTGGCGTTTTTGTAAGGCTTCACTGAGCTCTTCTCTGCCATATGCTGTTAGCATCAATACTTTAGGTTGCTGTACCGAGCTGAAGGCTTGCTGCATGGACTCAATAAGATCAATTCCATCTTTACCGGGCATTTGCCAGTCAGAGATTAATAAGTCAAAGGGAGCGCCATCAGAAGCCGCTGTCGTTAGTGCAGTGAGGGCGTCGTCGGCGTTGCTTACCTGTTGGCATTCCAGCTTGAGCGAAAGCAAGATGTCTTCAAGTATGATTCGGGCACTGGCATTGTCGTCGACGATCAGTACTTTCAGCTTGCCAATCTCTTTGGGTACCACAGTCTGCTCTTGTTTCAGGGCTTGGCTAATTTGAGTCTGAATCGTAAATGAAAATGTTGAGCCAACACCCGCTTCACTCTCGACTTGTATGTCGCCACCCATCAGTTGGCTCAGTTCTTTACTGATTGCTAAGCCTAGCCCTGTACCACCGTATTTACGAGTTGTAGAGCTGTCTGCCTGGGTAAACTTACTGAATAGTTTCTGGGTTTGTTCTGGTGTCATTCCTATGCCGCTGTCGGACACTCTGAATTTAAGCCGGATGTTTTCACCGCTACGCTCGGCAACGGAGACGGTAATTTTGATTTCACCGCGCTCTGTAAACTTGACCGCGTTATTGGAAAGGTTAATTAGTACCTGTCCTAGACGCAGTGGATCACCAACCAAAGCGGTTGGCACATCCCTTTCAATGTGGATTAAGAGTTCAAGCCCACGCTCTGATGCTCTGAGTCCGACGAGATTGGAGATATTATCGAGGACGTTCTCCAATTGAAAATCGACCTGCTCGATATCGAGCTTCCCTGCTTCAATTTTTGAGAAGTCGAGGATGTCGTTGATTAAGCCCAGTAACGAATCCGCTGATAGCTTAACTTTGTGAATATAGTTGCGTTGTGCCTTGGTCAAGTCAGTTTTAAGTGCTAGGTAACTCATACCAATAATGGCATTCATCGGAGTGCGGATTTCGTGGCTCATATTCGCGAGGAAGTCTGATTTAGCACGATTAGCTGAGTTTGCTTCATCACGTGCTATGGCAAGTTTATTCGCAAAACGTTCAAGTGCAGCATGGGATTTGTTCGCCAGTAGCCCAAGCAGTAACAAGGTAATTAAGAAGATGCCACCACCGATGGCCATTTTGGTGGTGATGTTGCCAGAATCTTCAACAATCAATAGTTGGTTCTGGTAGATAGGCTCAATGCTTGCCTGAAGCTCTTGGTAACCTTGTGCGAGCTTCGCGATGTGTTGATGCTCTAACTCTCTTTGTTCAGTGAAGCGAGTAAAAAGCGCTAAGTAACCCTCTGAAGCCTGCATTAATGCATCAATGTGGATTTGCTCCTCCTCGCTAGTGACCTGCTCATACAGGTTCTCTAGCATCATTAGGATCACAGTGAGTTTGTTTCGCACCGTCTGCGCGAGCATTTGCTGCTGTTCTGATTCCAGAGCCATGGCGTAGTCACGATCACTTTGTTGCGCTTCACTGATGTCGGTTTGCAACAATAACAAGCTCGAACTAATAGCGAGCTTATCACTGATGGCCAGTTGGATGGAGGTCACTGCTTGCTGGGCAGCCTCTAAACGTGCTTTTTGATGAGTACGCAATGCGGTTGCGGCACGAATCAATTCATTGCTTGCCCGATCAACCTGAGCGGTAATGCTCGCTTTAAGTGGGTCGCCAATATTAGGCCAGCTACGCATCTGAACTAATGAGGTGCTGTAACGGTTGTAGGCATTGCGGATCTGGACAATTAACGTTTGGCTGGTGGAGTCTGTGGTTGATTCTGCCAGTTTATTGATGAGCTGCTGGGCTTTTTTTAATTCAAATTGAGCTTTGTTGAGCCGCTCTTGCTTACCATCAAGCACATAACTTTTTTGTTCAGTTTGTGAATTGGCGATCAGGCTGACGAGCCAATGAGATTGAATAGCGTTGTCTGAAGTAATATCGACTCGTTTTCGCAGATCATCCAGTTCTGTAATACTCGATTCAATGAACTCTTCGTGCTCAACTTGTAGTGTCTGAACCAAAAATTCAGCTTGTTCGGCAATTTGCGACATTTCTGAACGAGTGGATCGCGCTTGACTCGCGATCTCTACATACTGGTCAAAGGCTTTTTGATGCTCATTGAGCGGAGTACTGAGTGAAAGCGTCGATTCGTTCTCTAGTGCCACCTGCGCAGTTTGTTTTGCTTTGGCGTTTAATTCATGAAAAAGGCCAATCAGTTCCGCATTTGGCTGGCGTATATAGCTTTGCTCAACGATTTTCATGTTTTCTAACGTGGAACGTAGCTGAGCGTTATTGGCGTAGTGATCAATGGTTTCAAACCTTTGATTTAGGGTTACCCAACCCATCACACCCGCTACCAATAAAAGAATTGAAGCGACGACAAAGCCTGTAAGAATACGTTTGGAATCGAGAGCGTATTTGTTAACGGTGTCCATTTACTGCCTCAGTAGGTGTTAGAATTCATCTTTAAATGCATCGCGTATTTGCAAGATTGTGTCGAGCTGGCTTATGAAAATGGGCACAAGGTTGGGGTCAAAATGGCTGCCAGCGTCTTGTTCTAAAACCGCTACTGCTTTCTCAACGGGCCACGCTTTTTTATAGGGGCGTTCACTGGTCAAGGCATCAAAAACATCAGCAATGGCGACAATACGAGCGCTGAGTGGAATCTCTTCACCTTTCAAGCCATGTGGATAGCCACTTCCGTCCCATTTTTCATGATGGTAAAGCGCGATCTCTTGAGCCATTTGCAGCAGTAGCGAGTCACTATCGGCGATAATATCGGCACCAATTTTGACGTGACCTTGCATCACTTGCCATTCCTCCGCATCGAGCTTTCCTGGTTTTCTCAAAACGGCATCGGGAATGCCTATCTTTCCGATATCGTGCATAGGAGAAGCTTGGAATACCAACTCAATCCAGCGCTCGCTAACATCTAACTGTTGAGCAAGTATTTTAGAGTAGTGGCTCATTCGTACAACGTGCATCCCGGTTTCGTTATCTTTGTACTCAGCAGCACGACCCAATCGTTGAATGACTTCTAACCGGCTTTTTTCCAACTGTTCGGTGCGTTGTTTCACTTTAATCGCGAGCGCCAAATTATGATCATGCAACTCTATATGGGTTTTGACTCGCGCTTTAACGATCGGCGGGCTAACTGGCTTGGTAATGTAATCCACCGCTCCGAGCTCAAACCCTTTTTGTTCATCAACCACTTCTGCTTTTGCTGTGACAAAAATGATCGGGATATCGGCGGTGAATGGGTTGTTCTTTAACTTTGTACAGACCTCGTATCCGTCCATCTCTGGCATCATGATATCGAGCAAGATCAAGTGTGGCTTGGGAGCGCTGTTGGCAATCTGTATGGCTTTCGCTCCGCTGGTGGCCGCCTTTATTCGGAACTCATCAGACAAAATACCAGACAAGGTATGAATATTATCCGGAATATCGTCGACTACTAGGACGATAGGTTTCTCATTCGAATTGGTAGGCATGGCTGTAAATCCTTTACGGCGACATTTGTCTCAATAGTAATGCATAGAATAGTTAGAATTTATAAAGAGTTGCAGGACTTATTTGCTAATCCGAGCAGTTATGGTGAGAAGAGTGAAGTGAGTACAAGTTTGGTCAGTTAGTTGAACCTTGATGTGGAAATGGTATACCTAGCTTTAGGTTACTCATAGGCCAAATACTATTGGAGGTAAATGCCAAACCGAGTCGTTACTATTTAATTGTTTGTATATCAATGCCTTAATGGTTGATTGGTGATATCATCTAGCTTTGGGGTTATAGGTATACTAAAGCTTGTTTAGCGGTACAGGTGGCGTCGAAGCTAAGGAATTTCTGAATGTTTTCGATTCAATGTGTATAATCGCGGATTCTGTTTTGACCACGAAGCTCACTGTTTAGCGAGACTCACCTTATGAAACCTGACAATACTAGTAAATACGCGGCTAACCGCTTTTCTATTGCACCCATGTTGGATTGGACTCACTTTCTAAGCTATTGCTAGTCTCGCCGTAAATCATCCGTACTATATCTGTACTTGCTATATAATTCTTTGTTTTCTCACGCCATAAAATTATAGCCTCTAAAGCCTTTCCATTGCTGAACTGAATTGCTTAGTATTTACTTTCAATGAATTATGAGTGTTTTAGGATGAGTGTTCATACTTTTGATGCTCTGAAAGTCTCAGACTTAAGTCTAAAAAACTAAATTGAAACTCACAAAAATAGTAATCAATGTATTGAACTGCATTTATTTGCATTCAATTATTGACTTAATAATGATAGTTTTACGCAATGATAAATAGAATTGGTGCTCTTAGTGAGTAAGATGCAGGTCGAAGAGGTTCAGCAACGCTTTTTTGCAATTAGTGCCGCAAATAGTAGTAAGAAGCTTCCAGAAACAATAACGCTCTCTTCCGGTGATGAGCAATCAATGACAGACATTGAAGATTTAAGACAGAGAGGGAAAATCTCTTGGGATCTCGCTCTGAAGTCACAACCATGGAAGTATGCTGTTAGTAACGTCGATCATATGATCAAATGTGTCGCATATTATGGAAATGGAGTCGATGGGTACTATTGTGTAGGTTATGCATTGGGTTGCATAAATGCTGATGGTACAGCGATAGAGCTTAACTACATCGAAAAACGAAGCGATGCAAGTCTAGACCTATGTGGAAACTTTTTAAACGTGATAGTGGAAGCATGGTCTCTTTATGGTCTATATCTTAATCATACTGAGCAAGCTAAAATCAACAAGTTTGCTTTAATAGGGCCTTTGCCAGGAGTTAAAAAATACTATCAAGAGAAAGGATTCGAATGGTTCGAAGATTACTGTGGTACAAATGCGATGGTTAAATTTTTAACAAAATAGTCTTTGTATATATTGTGTTTTTTTTAATCAGTGATAGAATCGCCGGCCACACAAATGTGCTATTAAATTGATATTAAATTTGGTACAGTGTGTACATTGCTACTAGATATTTAGCTACTAGCAAGTCTAATTTTTACTCCAAGGAGTTATTATGAAATACATTCAAGCATCTAGAAGTGACATAGAAAAGTTCGCTGCTAGCTTTTACAGCCAAGGAAAAAGTGCTATGGAGTGTTTCGATATGTCATGGGAATCTCTATCAGATCTAGAGAAGAAAATACCTGAGCTGACTTGTAAGACATCTGACGAAAAATGTAAGACAGCTTAAGTGGTTAACTCCCACAATGAACAAAATAAGGAGCCTTTCAGGCTCCTTTTTAGTATTTATCTTGATGAAACTAGCGTCTTTTAGAGGTCTATAGCCCGCTCTCGCTAGAGACGTAGTTAGAAGCATTTGTCTCGCTTTACATCCTTTGCCCTGACCAAACCACTTCACCAATGATCTCAAAGTCTGCGCTTTGAATATCACTCTTCGCTAGTTCCCATGGTTCATAAGCCGAGTTATCACTCACAACTTTGATTCCATGCGGCAAGAACTGAATACGTTTCACCATCAAGCGACCATCGAAGCGGAAAACGTAGATACCGTCATTTGAAAATCCGTCAACACGATTAACCATCACAATGCTCTGGTTTTTGAGGGTAGGGCTCATGCTGTCACCACGGACAGGCATTAGGAAAATATTGTTTGGGTTGAAACCAAGCTCTTGTCTTATAAATCTTTCACTAAACACCATCGCATTTGATTCTTCTTCTTTCTCAACCAGTGAGCCGTGTCCCGCGCTTACTTCAACATCGTAATACTTGAGTTCTAGGTAACCTTTCGGAGCAACAGAGCCTGTTTTTGCTATTTCTTCAGCTTTTAGAAAAATATCTTCTGGGATTTTTTCTCGACTTTTCCACGATTGAATTGTCTTCGGAGAAATACCTAAAACCTTAGCTAAATCAACGTTCTTAGCGGTTTTTGTTAGCTTCTTGAGTTCGTCAATTTGAGTATCAATATGCTTCATAAGTGCTGCCTTGTGTCTGCAAAGGTATTGCGAAATGGCTTTTGATCCGCAATAATGCTCCATGTTGAGTTTGAAGGTTATTTGAAGTCGTTCGTGGCGACTTGAATAACTCCAAGTGTACTACATGGAGGCTACATGAATACAAATTTTGCACTATTGGCTCGCTTTGAAAGTCCAACCGTTGAGCTAAAGCAAGTTTGCCAAGAGTTTTTTGGTATTACTCCTAAGACAGCGGAGCAGCGAGCGAAAGCCTGTGATTTCCCTGTTCCTACCTTCAAGTTGCGCGACTCTGAACGCAGCCCGTCTTTGGTGAAGGTTGAAGACTTGGCCGCTTATATCGACAAGCGACACAAAGAAGCGAAGCAAGACTGGCTCTCAGTTAACGGTTAGGGAGAGTAGACAATGAATACACCACTTCACGCAATCAACATTGATTTTACTCATTCAAGCGAAGCTAAAGCACTGCTTGAGGCTATTGGTTCACGAATAGCACCAGTACCCAATGCAGAAACTTATCTGGATCAGGTTTGTTGCCAACTTCAAGAGGCCATTGAGCTGCTAGAGAGTTTGGAGGCTTAACCATGCAGGTATCTGACCCCATCCACTTACCTTGCCCCGATATGGCTGGGATGGTTAACCCAGACCCTCAGAAGAGACTGCGCTCTATCAGTATTCTGCGAAAGCTCCGTGAAAAGCACGGGTTAAACCAAAAGAAACCAAAAGGCTTGAATGTTAATCCGCTTACGTGGCAACGAACTTAAGTGATGAAAAAAGAAGATCTACTTTATGTGGGCGGAGTTGTCCGCCCACTAGATAAAATTCTTAAAGCCAATGCCAGCTATGAAGCTGGTTTTTTAGGTTCCAATTTTTACAGCGCGGGAACACTAGGTGTAAAAGGCCAACAAACGTTAGATCATGAACTCGCACTTATCGTGGAATACGAAAAAAACTTACGACCAACGCCAGTCCCCCTCCGCGAAGCGGCGCGCGAATGCGCGAAGACAATAGGCTTGTCCAAGGGCGCAAAAGTCGGACACGACAAAAAGCGCAAGAAATTAGACCGAATTAGTAAGCGTCTGCGAACGCTCAAGCATCCTCGTGGTGTGAAAACTGAACTTGATAGCCGAAGAGGTCATGACAGCTTTGAAAGCCTGTATGCAACGACGGAGCGAAATACGGCAGGTGTTTTTCCACTCGCTCACGAGAAAACAACGTTTACCCCTGTATCAGCTCCTGTTTCACTTCATCTGCAAAAACGAGATTGGTCAGGTCAGCATCGAGCGCAGATAGTCACTCAACCGCCAGTGGGAAGCGCACCGGATGCCAATGTAGGTGAGCGCTTCACCGAAAAGCTAACTAAACGAAGTGTGTCGAAAATTTTTGAGTCGGGTGCCTATGTTGCTCAGTGCCATGATGGTTTCACCACGTTCTTAACGCTTACCTTTTCGCGTGAGCAGAGAATGGCGTTGTTTGGTGCAATGGCCGAAGCCGAAGGGCGACCTTACACGCCGATTCGATTTGAGCGAGACAAGGGCACTTTGGTTCACGGCAAAGACGGGCAATACACCTTGTTACCCGAGAAACCGTTCAAGGTTATCAAAGAGCTTGAGACCACGATGGGGCGAGAGGTCTCTCGCTTCTTGGATGGCTGCAAGAAAATGTATCAGCGCGGTTGGGAAACTGAGACCGGAAGAAAAATTGAACCTCACTACAAAGCGAAGCCAGCCGAGTTCGGCCCAGACCGAGACAAAGCGGATTTTCACTACATTTGGGTGGCAGAGTGTCCACCAAGCAAAGATGAAAATGGCGAAATTATCGGTGAGCCAAATCCCCACATTCACTTAGTGATGCGTTGGTCGGTAGATAAATCGGTTTTTGCTGATTGGGCTAAACGACTTGAAGCTCTTTGGGGGCAGGGGATGGCACACCTTGAGTGGATTAAACAACCTAAAGCGGCCAGTTCTTATCTGATTAAAGCGCTGGGTTATGCCGCCAAAGGTGAGAACGCAGACCAAGGATTGATCAGAGGGAATCGCTACAACATAGCACGCTGTTCTCGCGCTCCGGCTTGGGAAACATTAGCCACTTTCGAAGCGGACAACATCACCGCTGTAATTAAAGAGCTTGGCTACAAGTTAGAGCAATGGAAAAAGCCGCTGCAGCGCTCACTTTCTCGCATTAACAAGATGAAGGCTCAAACCATTAAAGCGTCCGGTATTGCCAAGAAGCAGGATCAGTCTCAAACCTATTTAGACAAACTACAAAGTCGCATTATCCGTTTAGAGCGAGCGGCTAAGAAAGTGACTCAAGATATGAAGCAAAAAGAAATGCACGTATCTAGCTTGAATCGTTTCTGCATCACTTTTGATGGTGACAAGTCACGCGAGCGTCTTGATAGCTTTTTGTATTGGGCTTGCGGTGCACGAGGTTGGTCAATGGAGTTGCTAGGTGCAGTCGGCCAATACAGCGAAGTGTTAGAACGAGAGGTTTATGGCACTCGACATGACATAGATTTGAGTGACATACGGGAGCAAGCAAGAGAGCGATATCGAGAGCAGTACCATCACTTTTTAGATAAGCGGGCTTATTGGCAATCCGTTCTTAACGAACAGGTACCAGATGAGCCAACAGAACATGAAATCAATTATTGGCAAAGCGTTAAGTCTGATTATCTCGAAGGTCGACTAGCTGCTTAAGCCAAATACCAAACACGCCAACGATGTGAATCAGGGGCATCTTATTAACTAACGTCGTGAGACAGGGGAAATCTTATGAAAACACTATCAATCCAAGACTGTCAGCGTGATTTGGCTGCGCTTGATGCGGCAGACCAACTGACGGCCAGTGTCGAAGGTGAAGTGAATAAGCTCAAAAACATGGATATGAGCAATCTTATGAGCAAGGCAACTAAGATGTTGATGACGGGCTCATTTTCACTTGATGCGTTAGGACTTGCGCCTAACTTCTTTGAGCAAATTGAGCAACTAACCAAGCTTAACAATGTAGCTCGCAAGAAATACCGCGCTCATGTGACGGCTAACTTAAACCAGTTAGACAGCATTGAAGACGCTCAAGTGGTGGAGGCTGGCGATGAGTAAGTATCTTAATCCGGTTCGCGGTTATGTGCCATGTCCGGTTTGCTCTAGCGAGGCCACCGTTCACCAAGTGGGTGAAGGGCGTTTGATTGCTGAAGGTGAACCACCAAAGAACAATCGCAACCTTGGTTTGAAGTATTACAAGTGCCCGAGTTGCGGTAATAGCTCAATGAGTAAGAGCGTTGATAAGTACATTGATGAGCACTTTTCAACGGAAAGGATCATGGTAGGCCAAATACTCGATGAACTAGATTCAACCGAACCCAGTGCATTAAAAACCGTTGAAAGTGTTGAACCTGAGTCAATCGCTGAGCCCAGTGATGACAAGGTTGGAAGCACTGAGTTAACCGAAAGCGAAACCGAAGATAAAGCGCCTGTCTCAACGTCGTTTTTCACCTTCAAACGTGTGTTGACCGCACTTGGTGTACTGATTGTCCTACTATGGGCGTTTCGCTTATTGATGCCAAAACCACAATCTGAGGAGGTGACCAATGCAGCAACCGAATGAAACCTTAGAGCCATTGACTGAGGGCGACGATTGGGGCGATTTTGGCGGGTTTATCAAGCAGCTTGAAACCGAAGAGTTACCTGTTGAACTAACCGAAGACAGTGCACCTGAAACCGAAAGTTTCAACGATGACGCGCTGCAAGGTTTTATGGGAGTGATGTTTACCTTGTGTGAGCAAGCGACCTGCATCATTTCCGGCATTGAATTTAGCTTTGATGAAAAGGGCAAAACCGAAGTCATTAACGCCGCGGTTCCGGTACTCAATAAACACGGTGGCTCTATTATGGCTGTGTTTGGGGATTACATCGAAGAGGCAACTTTGCTGATTGCGGTGCTCGGTTTGATTTACACCTCTAAGCGCACCATCAAAGAGTTAGCCAACCAAAAAGCAGAGCAGGAGAAGCGCGATGGCGAAAAAGCAAAAGCAGCCGCTCAACCTGCCTAATCCGGTGAACTCCAACCCGTCACACGATGCTGAGCATGTGATTTATGTGGCAGGTACGGGCGGGGGTAAAACCTCGGCGGTGAAGCATTTGGGGCTCGTCCCCAAATCCTCTCAAGCGGTGTTCTTTGACCCTTACCGAAATTACGTAGGCGCTAAGTTTCAAGGACAGATGTGTCACGGCACCGATTCACGCGCCGCGTTCGTCAAGTCGTTGGTCGTCGCTCGTCGTCGTAGTCAGCCGTTTAAGCTGGCCTACATACCCAAACAAGGCGCTACTGCTGAAGAGTTGGAGTTCTTTAGTGCGGTGGTGTGGGCGGTGGGCAATGGCAATGCCCCTAAGCTGCACACCATTATCGAAGAGCTTGCAAGCTGCGTGGAAACCTCCGGCAAACTCAAAGGTCGAGCGGGTGAGCTGCTTCGCGGTGGTCGTCAATATGGTCTGGTTGTTCATACCGTTTTTCAGCGTGGGCAAGAGGTACCTAAAACCGTGACTGAGCAATCGTCCACTTGGTGGATAGGTGCGGTTAACTCCATGTCTGATGCGAAGTGGTTAGGTGACAAGAAAGGGTTAGAGGTTGGCGAGATTGCCTCGCTGGTCTCGGCCAAGGTCAACAAGCAGAAAATCAATAAACCAATCGCGGAATACATGCTGGTGTGTGATGGCATTGGCAACGTTGAAAAGCGCGCTTTTAACTGCCAAACGGGCGCAAAACTTACCCTAAATTATCGGTGATTCAACTCACAATCCAACCTATAGGTTAGGCGTTTAACCTATAGGTTACCTCCCATTGTTCTTTCTTCGGTTTCCTTTCTTAATCAAGGCTCTTTTCAACCTGTGACGAATTGGAAACAACATGAAAGCACAACACAAAAACATGTTAATCACGGCCTTGGTGACCATCATCATTCTGGCGGCGATTAACAACATTGCTGCCATGAAAACTCTGAAAGAAACCATCAACGGCAAAACTGGCTGGTTCTAAGGAGAACGACAATGGAAGCACTTCAAACGCTATTTAACCCGCGCCCTAAAGAGTTAGACCCTGTTGAAGGTGTTGCTTGGGGTAACCAAGCTACTTTGCGCTTGGTGTCGGGTCCAACCTACCAAAACCTTGAGCTGGTCACGGACATCGAAAACCCGTCTGATATTGAGCGCGTGCGCATCACTCACAACGGTAAAGAGATTGTCTCACTGTCTGGTCAAGACATGGTGGATTTGCAAGAGCACCGCAAAAACTACACGCAAAAAGGCCGCTACGTGATCTCGTTTAGCGACTTAACCATGCGTACCAAAATTGGTGTGCGTCAAGGTGAGCTGGTGACGTTGCCAGGCGAAATCTGGTTCGTCTACATCCAGCTAAAAGCGAAAAGCGGCAGCGCGCCGTCGATTCGTGCCCGCGCTCATATCACGGAAGCGCAATCTCAGCGTCTATTCATGCCTCGCATCTATTCACTTACTTGGTTTGCGTCAGCCTCTGGCCGTACTCCGTTTGATTGGGCGGAGCGCTCGCCATACCTGAACATCAACCGTGTTCACTTCAAAGACGACACGATTGAGCGCGTTCGTGTGATTCGTGATGACCGCGAAGAAATGAACGTGAACAAGGCCGACAACATCTTTGATTTGGCGTCGATGGGTCTTGAGCAAAACAGTGGTTGGTTCTCGCTTGATTTCATCCGTACTGGCTTTGGTACGGAAGGCAAGTTGAAGACTCAAGCGGTGCGCTCACTGCAATTTGAGCTTGAGAAAACCTCAAGCGGCAGCGTGCCATTGATTGTGGAAGCCATCGAGCAAGTGGCTGTCGTTAACGGTCAATAGGAGTCGCTATGAGTTGGTTAGATGCAATCAGTGAGGCAGGCGGCGAGCTCGTTGATGCTGTCTCTGATGCGGGAAGCACTTGGGTTAAAGGTGTCGCTGAAAACGACATAGCCAACAAGCAAACCGCGAGCAATCCAGACACGGCGAGACCACATCAAGTAGAAGGGCAGACCGCAGACGGTCGCCCTCTGGTGAGCAATCAAGGCGGCATGAATACGACGTACATAGTAATGGGTGTCGGTGCGCTTGTGCTGCTTATGCTGGCCATGATGCTGATGAAGGGGAAGAAGTAATGCCTTTACTGATTCCGTTGGTCTTTGTGGGCGGTGGCATTGTGGGTTTTCAGCTCTCTGAGGGCTCTAGCAAACTCATTATGCTGCTGACCTTGTTGGTAGTGGGCTATGTGCTCCTTAAGGGGAAACTATGATTCCGATGCTAGGCGGCGGCTTAACCAATAGCGGCTCGATGCCTATCAGTGGTGGTCAAGCGGGGCCATCGACGGCGACCAGTACCAATAACAGCGGCCAAAGTATTGGCTCAATCAACATGGGAAGCCCGAAAGGGGTTAGCCCTTGGTTGATTGCGGCGGTGGTCATCGTTCTGGCTTTTCTGGTGCTGCGTAAAAAATGATTGTCTGCGTCACTGAATGCCCCGAAGCCTTAGCCCGTTTAAAAGTGGCCTTTCGTGCCTGTCCGCAGGACTTTGAGGAGCTAAAAGACGAAGTCCAGACAGGGCGCGTGAGCCTCTATCAATTAACGGGTGAGGGCTACAGCATCACGGTGGCCGGACAAATCATCAACGAGAGCTATTACCTGTGGGGCGTGTCCGGTTGTGGCGTTATCAAAGGCATTCAAGAGCTGACCGAGTATGTGAAAACAGCGGGGGCTTAAGAGTATTTCCGCTGAGACATATTTTCCTGCGTTGGCGCGCTTGGTTCGTCGCCTGAATACCACTGAGAAGCCATTAACCCAAACCACGCACCTAACGATGAGAGTGTAATTATGGGTGGTAAATCCAGCTCTAAGAACATCACTTCAACCAGTAACGTCAGTGGTCAAAACGCCATTTCTGGTAACAACCTCGGCACGGCCATCAGTGGCGTGTCTGAATCGACCATTAATGTCACAGCCACCGACCACGGCGCGATTGAAAAAAGCCTGTTATTTGCGGAAAGCGCAATGAATGGCTCGCTGTCGTTTGCGGGTGATGCCTTAGACGATATGAGCTCGGCGAACTCGGAGAACTTGCAAATGTTGGCAGGGCTCGCGGGTAACCAAGCGGAGCAAAACAAACAAAGTCTAGATTCCGTCATGGAGCTAGCGAAATTCAAACAAGACAACGGCCAAAGTGAGACGCGCAAAGAGCAAATCATCATGTTGGTTGTGATTGCCTTGATTCTGGGAGCGGTGGCCATGATGGCGCTGAAGAAACGATGAAATTTACCTTGCAAGAAAATCAGCCGTATCCGGTGACCATCTCCGGTACTTGGCTTTGGCTGCGCTATGCCGCTGAGCCTATCTTGATGGAAACCTCCTCCGGTGAGCGCGTGACGATTCCACAAGGTGCGGTCATTAAAAACAATGAGTTGCTTGGCCGTGTGCTGCTGCATTCGTCAGCCTCGCAAACCATTGATATCGAATTTGGTAAGGGTGACTTTCAGCCGCCGTCAGATGGTCAACGCGTAGCGGTGGATAAGATGCCGCCTGTAGAGATTGCACCTGACCAAACCATCAGCTTTGCGCCTGACCAAGTTGTCAGTCTTGCGGAAGGCTCAAAGGTTCAGGCAAGCCTCGCGGTAGCCAATGCCATCACGACTAAAAATCTGGGTATGCCTTCAACCATTCCAGAAAACCCAACGCGTAAGAAAATCACCATTCGCACGCCGAATTGGAACAAAGGTGCGATTCAACTCAATGGCAATTACCCGCTCTATAAGGGCGAGACCATTGAAATCGAATCCACGGCAGCGATTGAGCTGACAGGCGCTGAGACTGACCGCGTACTTATCTTGGAGTGTCACGATGAACAAAAACCTACTGACTGAGCAAATCCGCGCCATTATTGGTGAGGGTAGCTCGGTTAACAAAGTCGAGCGCCTAACTGAATACGTTTTGTCTTTGGGACAAGGCTCTGGCGGCGGCAATAGCGACAGTGAGCGTATTTTTAAGCCGATGACGTTCGCGCTTGAGCCTATCAAGTACCCTGATGAAATCCTTGAAAAGAAAGATGATGACGGCGGTGATTATTACATGCGTAAAGACGTTCGCTCATTACGTAACCGCAAGGGTAATACACCGATTCATTACCGAGAGCTTATACCAAGCTACATTTCAGACCCTATCTTTGCTGACCCTGCTGGGCATCAAGACAAAGAAATCGAGCTGATTGTTAACGTCAACATTCGCTATGAGATTGCCTTGAACTCAGAAGGGTTCGAAAACATTGATAAATGGGGCGGTCTGACGATGGAAATTGGCTTTGATGTGGATTCTGAGCCGGAGATTTCTTTTGCGGCGCTCCGTGTTCCTCTCACGGTGACTCGTGACCGCGATAACGTGCTGATTCTTACTGCTAACTACACCAAGGCGATTTATCTGCCTCTCGGCTTTCGCGAGCTGACCGACGAAGCGCTGAATTTTACATTCAACAACCCGCGTTTGGCGTGTGCGCTTGATTGGAGTCGTGCGGGGTTCACCTTCCCTGAATACTCAGAAAAGCTGATGTGGAAAAAAGACGCGATAGAGCTCAATCGCCCACCTATCACCAACCGAGAAGCCGACCCGTTCTGTCTCACTATCATGAACATGAATGTGGTCGACAAGGTTGTCGAAGATGTGGTGCCGATGTGAGAGGCCTAATTGCGTTTGGTCTGTTGGTCGCGGGTGGCGCGTTGTACGTCACCCGCACCAAGAGCGGAAATAAAGTCCTAACAACGATTACTCAAGAGGTAACAACCGTGGTTAATTCCATTAGTAAGCCTCGCGGCGTTCGAGCGAATAACCCGCTCAACATCGAGAGCAATGTAAATAACAACTGGCTCGGCAAAGTCACGCCATCGGTGGACAAGCGTTTTGAGACGTTCCAAGCACCAGAATATGGCTTTCGTGCGGGAGCTAAATTGCTGCGTGATACCTACCAAGGCCGCTACGGTCTAGAAAGTATCCGCGAGCTTATCCATAAGTTTGCACCCAGCCATGAGAACGCGTCTGACCATTACGCTGAATTCGTAGCAAAGCGTGTTGGTATTAGTCCTGATGCTCCGATTGACCTGCGAAGCGATAACACGCTAGCGCGCCTGATTCATTCTATGTCGATTATGGAAGTGGGGCGCCATTACACCCTAGAGCAAGCGCAACAAGGGGTACAAATGGCATGACCAAGCAAGACGTAAAGAAAATCGTTGTGGTGGTGATTGGTGCCATCTTGAGCGCCTACGCCATCAAGTTTCTGAAAGGGAATAAACTGCTATGAAAAAGTATCTAGAAAGTCTTATCAAACAGCCGTCCACCTATAAAGGAGCTGCGCTTATTGCGGCGGGTGTCGCTGCGGCGTCAGGGCATCCTGAGCTGCTGACGGTCTCGGTGAGTGAGTCCGGCGCAAGCTACGGTGGTCTCATTGGTACGTTGGTACCGGTGGCGCTTGGTCTATGGGAAACCCTACGAAACGAGAGCAAATAATGGCGGAATACCAAACTCTCATTGTTGCAGCTGTGAGTGCTTTATCAAGCGGAATTGGTGTAGGCGTAACCCTTAAAACTGATGTTAAGTGGTTACGCATAATGATGGAAAAAATGGACGAGCGAATAACCAAACTAGAGAATCCTGAATGATACTCTGGCTGTAATGTTAGTGCTATTTATACTGTTTTTTACAAATTTCTATTGACTAGTAGGTGGAGCTTAACCATACTTATGGCGCTCACCTACTTATGAGTAGAAAGAGGTGACCGTATCGCCCGGTCCACAATAGGCGACCAACTTTCCTCCTATTTTATCTATTAAAACCACCTGTAGTTAGCCAATCCTGTTGAATTGTCTATATACGCGTCATAGCGTTTTTGGAAGTCTCTTCGTTTTCGATCATGATCTATATAAAAGCTTGTCACAAGGAACGAACTCGAGTTACCTAGTTTTTGTAATATGACGACGAAATCATAAACTTCTGCCCACAAGTACAACCTAATAGGTTTTTTGCCAGCTTTTTCTTTATAGAAGAACATTTTTATGCATTCATCATCATGATTGGTCAAAATCTGTTTTATCCACTCCAATCTAGATGCACGTTGAAAGTCTGGGTATCGCTCCCCCTCAGTTACGACTTTTCTTCCATTAACCCATTCGACGGTCGAGTCTTTACGTGTAGTTAGGTGCCAAAAAGAAAGCTCTTTCCCTTGTTCTTTTCTCTCACTTTGAGGGTCGACATAGATAGTATTGGCTAAGTATGTTGGATTAGAGACAAAGTCACGATCGAAAATGTCATACAGTGAATCAATGATTCTTGTTGCATCAATTCGAGTGAGGTCTATTGGTTCATTTAGCATTTAGCACTACC
Organism: Vibrio sinaloensis DSM 21326; assembly: GCF_000189275.1. Taxonomy (GTDB): domain Bacteria; phylum Pseudomonadota; class Gammaproteobacteria; order Enterobacterales; family Vibrionaceae; genus Vibrio; species Vibrio sinaloensis. The sequence continues at coordinate 75,658 of NZ_AEVT01000002.1, forward strand.
CCTTGGGATAAATCTAAAAATATTGAATTGGTTTTCCCAAGGAGGCGTTGCATCGACCAGAGAAGAGTTTAGTTTTTCTTCTATATATGAAACAAACTTGTTCTTGATGTCGCTGCTTTTTGTAATGTCATTTCGATTTTGATAAGCGACGGCACCAATTAGCAAGTCACAAATTTGTATCAGTTGTACCTCATCGGATTGTACAATCGTAGCATTAGCTGATAGCTCCCAATGAGTCCTGTTCTGTAAGACTTCGCAGAGTTTTTTGGTCTTTTCTCCTCCGAGAGTGTCCATGTAATCTAAGTAAATTCGATATTCGTTGTTTACTTTTAAAAAATCTCGAAGTGTGTAGTAGAACATCTTGTAGTAGAAGTCACTGTGAGAACCAGCATTGTACTGGTCATGATCTAGTGACTGCTTATTTAGTACTACGGTGGCTTTAAAGTTCACTTCGCAATCATCAATTATGAGATCTATTATGTCTTTATAAAGTGGCCATTGTAGCTTGTTCAACTTGCTCCACTTTAGCTCAGGTTTATAGTTGTGCTGATGTCTTAAGCTTTTAACTTTTCTTGTTAGTTGCTCTGCTTTTTGAGCGTCGCAGTGTAAAGCTCCCAAAACCATTACATCACTTTTGTCGCTAAGTAAATGGCAGCTTTCATCGCAAAAAATTTTGTATACCGTCATTGGAAACTCTGAATATTTAAAATGCCGAAGGTAGCTTATCTCCACTATGTTAAGATGGCAATGACTAAGAGGGCTTCGATTTCATATGTAGCTTGTGTGGATGTAGCTGAGTATAAACCTGCCAAAGAACATTCAAACTTCTATGGCCAGTTACTTGAGCAACCTCTTCAATTGAGTAGCCCTTTTCAAATAATCTGCTAGCCCCCTCTCTTCTCAAGTCGTGATACCTCAAATCTTCAATGCCTAGTTCGTTACGCACTCTTTGGAATCCTGCGCTCACGCTTCGCGGGTTGTAGGGAAAGATACGATCGCTTTTCTTTGGCTGTTTGAGGGCAATATCGAACGAGTCCCCAAGCAAAGGAACAAGCATGTGGTTGCCGGTCTTTTTGCGCGGGTCTTTTCTGTCTCTTACCACCACTGTTTTGTTTTCGTGGTCGAGGTCTTCCCATCGAATCGAACAAACTTCACCAATGCGCATACAGGTAAGGATGCTGAACTCAAGAATGTCGGTAAATGGGATTCGTGTTTTCCCGTTCGGCCTAAAGGATTCCCTTTTCTCCAAACCTTCTTTCAATAATTTCAATTCTTCGGAAGTAGGGCGACGAGTGCGCTTCTGACTTTTTCCTATTAAGCCCATATCAGTCAGAACGGGAACCGCTTCATCAAAAATCTGAAAGTTGGCGGCAATGTTGAAAACGGGTTTGGCTTTCTTCATCACTGAACGTAGATAAGCAATATCATGGTAGATGGTCGCGCCGCCAGCTCCCGCACCCTTGCGGTTTTTGCAGTGTTGGATCAGGTCACTGGTTTTCAATTTGTCGCTTTCAATATTGGCAATATCACAGTCACGAAGTAGTTTTATGACATACTGCTTTGTCCGTCCGGTTTTTTCCCACAAATCAGGCTCTTCCATAAATTTATCGAATAGTACGTATAGCGGTACGGATTTTTGTCCGGATGCGTCCGGATTTTCTAACTCTAGAACCCGTTTGTTTGCATAGGTTCGAGCTAGTTCTTTTTTCCTGAATGTTTTCGATTCTCTGTGTATAATCGCCGAATTCTTTTTGACTACGATGTCCACTGTAAAGCGTAATTCACCGCTTTTTAGTGTTCGTTTTTTAATGCTGAATGATGCCATTTGTCCTACTCCATCGATGCGTACTATATGCGTACTGAGTGGGTAAATTTGGGGCAATTCTAGCAAGTTGCTGTATGTATATACAGTGGTAAGATTTCGAGTAACACCTTATGAAACCTGACAATACTAGTAAATACGCGGCTAACCGCTTTTCCATTGCGCCCATGTTGGATTGGACGGATCGTCATTGCCGTTACTTTCATCGCTTGCTTACCAACGAAACTCTGCTTTATACGGAAATGGTGACCACAGGTGCAATCATTCACGGTAAAGGTGACTTTTTAGCGTATAATCAAGAAGAGCATCCCGTCGCGCTTCAGCTAGGCGGTTCGAATCCACAAGATCTGGCAACGTGTGCCAAGTTGGCGGCAGAACGTGGTTATGATGAGATTAATCTCAATGTTGGCTGTCCGTCCGATCGCGTACAGAACGGTCGTTTTGGGGCGTGCTTAATGGCTGAGCCTGAGTTGGTCGCTCAATGTGTAGCGTCAATGCGTGAAGTCGTCGATATTCCAGTGACGGTCAAAACACGTATCGGTATCGACGACCAAGATTCATACGAGTTCTTGACTGATTTTGTGTCGATTGTTGCTGAGAAAGGGGGATGTGAGCAGTTCACTATTCATGCTCGCAAAGCTTGGCTGTCAGGTTTAAGTCCTAAAGAAAACCGTGAGATTCCACCACTGGATTATCCTCGCGCTTATCAATTGAAAAAAGATTTTTCTCATCTAAACATTGCCGTCAATGGTGGAGTGAAGACACTTGAAGATTCTCTTGTTCATTTGGAACACTTAGATGGGGTAATGGTTGGGCGTGAAGCCTATCAAAACCCATATTTACTTGCTCAAGTCGATCAGCAAATTTTTGGTTTGGACAAACCAGTCAAGAAACGTTCGCAAGTTGTTGAAGAAATGTACCCGTATATTGAAGCCCAGCTATCAAAAGGGGCATACCTTGGTCATATCACTCGGCATATGATTGGCTTATTCCAAGCGATGCCAGGTGCTCGTCAGTGGCGCCGATACATCAGCGAGAATGCTCATAAGCCTGGTGCTGGTATCGAAGTGGTTGAAACCGCATTAGCGAAAATTCCACAGGAATTGAATGTGTAAAAAATACCACTAGTATGGTGAAAAATACCAACATTAGAACTTTGAAGGCGCTCATTAGGGGTGCCTTTTTTGTTTTTGTGTATTTAAATCATGTGGTTATCAATTTTTGTAGGAATTGGCACACAATCTGAAAGAGTCAGTGCAAACAAAGGAGAAGCGTATGTTTGAATTGATTTTTATCTTAGTGTTCACCGCCACCTTGTTGGTAACTGGGGTCACTATGTTAACTGTGTTTGCTGCCGTTGCCTTTTCTATCGTAGTTATGGTGCTGCTAGGTATGTTAGGTGCTGTGCTGAAGTTGCTACCTTGGTTGATCGTTATTGCGCTCGGTATTTGGTTCTTCAAATCGCATGTCGCTCAAACTCGCTAGGGCTGTGGAAGAGAAATATTTGCTGGCATGGGGTGTGTCTATGGTAGAATTCGCGCATATCGTAAACACCTCCGCCTCTCATTATCGAGGGTTTGTGCGAGGATAGACACCTCTATTGGGAGAAATAAGTTCATGGGTTTAAAAACCACTGCCGTATTAGCTGCTGCTGTCATGTCAGTACCAGCATTCGCTGAGTCTTCATTGACAACAAAAATTGGCGCTGAGATGTGGTGGCCAGGGACTAAGGTCAACGAAGAGCGTCGTGATAGCGATACGACACCGAGCTTCTATGCGGCGATCGAGCACGGCGTAAAGTACGTTCCCGATGCGCGAATCCGATATTCTAGTGTTGATGCCGATTATATGGCATTCAATAAGCTCGACCTATCGCTTTACTATCGCATCCTCGAGCATGACCTGATGCACTTTGATGCGGGTGTCACTATCAGTGATTTGTCGGACACAAAATATGTTAATGCGGAAGATGCCACGCGCAATACCACTTATGATGGCATGATTTGGGCGTGGTATGGTTACGCGGAGCTAACCGTGCCGAACAGCAATTTCGATATCATTGGTGAGATGAACTTCGGTGACAACAATGGAATTAAAAGCACGGATCTTATGGCTGGTGCGCAGTATCGATTGGATATCAGTGGCCACCAACTCGCGCTCAAAGGTGGTTATCGCGTGATTGATTTAGAGTCTGAAGATTTTCGCGTAGCTGGTGGTTCTGACTTAGGTAAACCTTTCGTTTTTGCTGATGGTTTCTTCTTCGGTGCAGAGTATAGCTTTTAAGTCGTATTATTGTTTAAAAACGCCGCTATTTATATAGTGGCGTTTTTTTATACCTTTTACTTATATAAAGCGCGTTTTGTTTAGCACTTTCTTCGCTTTCATCCATCCTTAATTGAGGAGTCTTGTGTTTGGCAGAGAAAGGAATCTCATGACGATTACTGAGCTAAGAAATTTATACCGTGAAAACAAGCTAGTAGAAGCCATCATTGAACCATCTGCTCAAGAAGGCAGTTGGATCGTAGAATTTCGCCATGCACGAGGGGGCTTTGTACTATTAACCGATTCTCATGGTGAGGAATGCCACTATATAGATGTGGACCTTGCATCAAAATCTGCAATGGCTGTGGGCTTTAAACAAGTTCGAATCGAGGCTAAGTAACGTCAGCATGCAATAGTTGGCGGTTTCTTTAATTCCAAAAGTTATAAAACATTCACTTCTATTCTTTCTTGTTATTAAAGAGAGTGGTTAATCTAGCATCACGCAATGAATAGGGATGTCGTGACCATGTCTTTAAATAAGAAAGAGTCTTCAACTAATAATGGACCTTCTGCAGGAAACACTCCGCAAGAATTACCGTCAATCGCTGCTCCACTCAATGATCAGCAGCTTGGTTCACTACAACAAACGGTATCAGGTCTTTCCTCACAACAACTTGCATGGGTGAGTGGTTACTTTTGGGGACTATCGCAGGCTCAACCACAAACTACGGGGGCTGCCGCTCCAATCAATCAGGCTGCAGCAGCCGTCGCGGCCAAACCTGCTGGTAAGTTAACTATTATCTTTGCTTCACAAACCGGCAATGCTAAGGGAGTTGCTGAGCAACTCGAGCAAGAGGCAAAAGCACTCGGTGTAGAAGCCGCCTTGTTTGACGCAAGTGATTACAAAGGTAAAAACCTAGCCAAAGAAACACACGTTATTATTGTTGCCTCTACTAACGGTGAAGGAGAAGCGCCAGATAATGCGATCGAACTGCACGAGTTTTTGCAGTCGAAAAAAGCGCCTAAGCTACCAAATCTTAAGTATGGTGTTATTGGCTTGGGAGATTCAAGCTATGAGTTCTTCTGTCAAACGGGTAAAGACTTTGATGCTTACCTAGCTAAGCAAGGGGCGACTGCATTTATTGAGCGCATCGACTGTGATGTTGATTACGAAGCAGATGCGAGTGTATGGCGTGCTAAAGCCTTAGATAAGGTCAAAGAAGATCTGGCTTCTGGCCAAGAAGCTGAAGTCGTACAGCTGCCAGTGGGGCAAGCGGCGGCAGGACACTCGCAATACACTAAGCAGAACCCATACACAGCAACACTGCTAACTAGCCAAAAGATTACGGGTCGCGACTCTGGCAAAGATGTGCGCCACGTTGAAATCGATCTAGAAGAGTCGGGTTTGACCTATCAACCGGGAGATGCCTTAGGCGTTTGGTTTGAGAACAGTTCAGAGCTCGCCAATACGATTTTAGCTAAGGTCGGTCTCTCCGGTGTTGAAAGCGTAGAAGTCGATGGAGAAAGTTTGTCGATTCATAGCGCATTGGTGAGTAAATACGAAATTACCGCAGCTAACCCTCAGCTGGTCACTAAGTTTGCCGAGTTGTCTGGTAGCAAGAAGTTGCAAAAGTTAGTGGAAGACAAAGATAAATTACGTGAATACGCCAGTAACACTCAAGTTGTTGATGTGCTTGCTGAGAAGAAAACCAAATTGACTGCGGACGAGTTGGTCGGGTTACTTCGTCGCTTAACACCACGTCTTTACTCTATCGCATCGAGCCAAAGTGAAGTGGACGAAGAAGTTCATCTGACGGTTGGTCTTGTTGAATACGATAAAGGTGAAGAAAAGCGCTTTGGTGGAGCATCGAGCTTTTTGGCTCAACGTTTAGACGAAGGTGACGAAGTGAAAGTGTTTGTTGAGAACAACAACAACTTCAAACTACCTCAAGACGATAACACTCCCGTGATTATGGTGGGGCCTGGGACAGGTATCGCTCCTTTCCGTAGCTTTATTCAAGAACGTGATAACCGAGGTGCAGAGGGTAAAAACTGGTTGTTCTTTGGTGACCGAACCTTTACCCAAGACTTCTTATATCAGGTTGAGTGGCAGAAGTATCTGAAATCAGGTCTGCTAAATCGCCTTGATGTTGCTTTTAGCCGAGATCAGGCGGAGAAAGTCTATGTTCAGCATCGCATCCTAGAAAATGCAGAGCAAGTATGGCAGTGGGTAGAAGATGGCGCCTATATCTATGTTTGTGGTGACGCGACACGAATGGCAAAAGATGTTCACGAAGCACTTGTGATTGTAGCTGAACAGCAAGGCAAGATGTCTCGCGACGATGCAGAAGAATTTATTAACGATCTAAGAAAAGCAAAACGTTACCAAAGGGATGTGTACTAATGAGCAATAAGCAGGAAGTATTGGGCGAAGTTCTAGGACCTCTTTCGGATAACGAGCGCCTTAAAACCCAGAGCAATTTTTTACGTGGAACCATTGAACAGGATCTACAAGATCGTATTACTGGAGGTTTTACCGCTGACAATTTCCAGTTAATTCGTTTCCATGGCATGTATCAGCAAGATGACCGAGACATCCGTAATGAACGTGCAAAGCAGAAACTTGAGCCACTACATAATGTCATGCTCCGAGCCCGAATGCCTGGCGGTATTATTAAACCGGAACAGTGGTTAGCGATCGATAAGTTTGCTACTGATCATTCATTATATGGCAGTATCCGTCTAACAACGCGTCAAACATTTCAATTCCATGGTGTACTTAAGCCAAATATCAAGCTAATGCACCAAACGCTAAATAGCATTGGGATTGACTCAATTGCTACCGCCGGTGACGTAAACCGTAACGTACTATGTACCACTAACCCGATTGAGTCAGAGCTACACCAAGAAGCTTACGAGTGGGCGAAGAAGATCAGTGAGCATCTATTGCCTAAAACTAAAGCGTATGCAGAAATCTGGCTAGACGGAGAGAAAGTAGAAACAACCGACGATGATGAACCGATTCTTGGAAAGACGTACCTTCCTCGTAAGTTCAAAACAACGGTGGTGATTCCACCGCAAAATGATGTGGATGTTCATGCGAACGACCTTAACTTCGTCGCGATCGGTGAAAACGGTAAGCTGGTGGGCTTTAACGTGTTGGTTGGTGGCGGATTAGCCATGACTCATGGTGATACATCAACGTATGCTCGTCGTGCCGACGACTTTGGTTTTGTTCCGCTAGACAAAACACTTGATGTGGCTGCGGCAGTTGTCACGACTCAACGTGATTGGGGGAACCGCTCCAACCGTAAGAATGCAAAAACCAAATACACGCTAGATCGCGTAGGTATCGATGTTTTTAAAGCCGAAGTCGAAAAACGTGCGGGTGTGAAGTTTGGCGATAGTCGTCCGTATGAATTTACCGATCGTGGCGATCGAATTGGTTGGGTCGAAGGCATCGACGGTAAACACCACCTTGCGTTGTTTATCGAAAATGGTCGTCTACTGGACTTCCCTGGTAAGCCACTGAAAACAGGGGTTGCTGAGATCGCTAAGATCCATAAAGGCGACTTCCGTATGACGGCAAACCAAAACTTAATTGTTGCTGGTGTTGCTAAGAGTCAAAAAGCCAAGATAGAGAAAATTGCTCGCGAGCATGGCTTAATCGATGACAGTGTAAGTGAACAGCGCAAGAACTCGATGGCATGTGTAGCATTTCCTACTTGTCCATTAGCGATGGCAGAAGCAGAGCGTTTCCTTCCTCAATTTGTAACCGATGTAGAGGACATACTTGAGAAGCATGGTTTACCTGGAGAAGACAACATCATCTTGCGTGTTACTGGTTGTCCAAATGGTTGTGGTCGCGCGATGTTGGCTGAGATCGGATTAGTGGGGAAAGCGCCAGGCCGTTACAACCTTCATTTAGGAGGCAACCGCGCAGGTACCCGTATTCCTAAGATGTATAAAGAGAACATCACAGACAAGCAGATCCTTGAAGAAATTGATCTGTTGGTTGGTCGATGGTCGAAAGAGCGAGAGAAGAATGAAGGGTTTGGTGATTTCACCATCCGTGCTGGCATCATCCAAGAAGTCAAAGTGTCAAAGAGGGACTTACATGCTTGATTCAGTCGCTTCAAAACCAAAGTTAGCGGAACTTCTGACACTAACTAAGACCGAGCAGATACTCCAGCTTGGTCAAATTAATGCAGAGTTAGAGCAGCTAACAGCGCAGCAACGAGTTGCTTGGGCGCTTGAAAACCTTGAAGGCCAGTTCGCTGTTTCTTCGAGTTTTGGCATACAAGCTGCCGTGATGCTGCATCTAGTCACTCAGCAAAAACCCGACATCCCCGTGATTCTGACAGATACGGGCTACCTGTTTCCAGAAACGTACCGTTTTATCGACCAGTTGAGCGAGCAACTGACGCTCAACCTAAAAGTTTATCGAGCGAAAGAGAGTGCTCATTGGCAAGAAGCGAGATATGGCCAGTTATGGGAACAAGGTATAGAGGGAATTGAAAAATACAACAAGCTTAATAAAGTGGAGCCAATGAGACGGGCTTTAGATGAATTAGAGGTCGGGACTTGGTTCTCGGGTCTACGTAGAGAGCAATCTAAATCTAGAGCTAGTCTGCCAATCCTATCGATTCAAAATGGCGTGTTTAAGTTTTTGCCTGTAATTGATTGGACAAACAAAGATGTCCACTATTACTTAGAGCAAAACGGGCTTTCCTATCATCCATTACGTGATGAAGGTTACTTGTCAGTTGGTGATACCCATACAACCAAGAAGTGGGAGCCGGGAATGAGTGAAGAAGAAACGCGCTTCTTCGGTTTAAAACGTGAATGTGGGCTTCATGAAGATGATGGTAACGAGCAAGACGGTTCAGGTATCTAAATTTTCAATCCTCTAAAAGAATAAAGGTCGCAACGCGGCCTTTTATTTTGTCCAAACAATAACGAATGTGGATAACTCTGTGGGTATTGTGTTTGCTTTATCTGAGTAAAGTTGGATAAATAAGGCTTTGAGCGAAAAGTCATCGTTTAAACCTTGTTTTTGCAATTTTTTCAAAATAACGCTTGCCAATGTGAGCGCGATCTCTATAATGCCTCCTCGTCGACAAGGCAGAGCTCGCAAGGGTTCAGTTGGGTTGGCAAGGTCAATTAGCTGAGCGGAAACGCTCGATAAAAAACTTAAACAAAGTGGTTGACACTAAAAATTAAGTCGCTAGAATGGCCGCCTCTTCCGAAGTGATTTAAATCACAAAGAAGAGTAGCTCTTTAAA
>NZ_AEVT01000001.1 GCF_000189275.1 Vibrio sinaloensis DSM 21326
TGCTTGAAGCTCCAGTAGCGGCATCAGGTTATGAGTTAGTTGGATTAGAATTTATTCGCGCAGGCGAGCATTCAACGTTACGTATCTTCATTGATCACGAGAACGGCATTAACGTCGAAGATTGTGCAGAAGTGAGCCGCCAAGTCAGTGCGGTAATGGACGTTGAAGATCCAATCACAGTGGCTTACAACCTTGAAGTGTCTTCTCCAGGTTTAGAAAGACCACTTTTCAAAGCAGCACACTATGAACAATTTATTGGTCACGAGGTAAGCATTGTTTTGAAAATGGCTGTTGGTAACCGTCGTAAATGGAAAGGTGTTATCCATTCTGTTGATGGTGAGACAATCTCAGTTACTGTTGAAGGTAGCGAAGAAGAGTTTGCTCTTAGCAACATTTCAAAAGCCAACCTCATCCCTAAATTTTAATTAAAGTCTTAGAGGCTATTTAAAATGAGTAAAGAAATTTTAGCGGTAGTAGAAGCGGTATCGAACGAAAAAGCCGTACCTCGTGAACGTATCTTTGAAGCCCTTGAAATTGCTCTAGCAACATCTACTAAGAAAAAGCACGAAATCGAAATCGATGTTCGTGTTGAAATTGATCGCAAAACTGGTGAGTTCGAAACGTTCCGCCGTTGGTTGATCGTTGAAGATGTTGAGAATCCAACTAAAGAAATCTCATTGGAAGCGGCTAAGTTCGAAAACGAAGAGTTAGAACTAGGCGATTACGTAGAAGATGATATCGAATCGGTAACGTTTGACCGTATTACGACTCAAACAGCTAAGCAAGTTATCGTTCAGAAAGTTCGTGAAGCTGAGCGTGCGCAAATCGTTGAGCAGTTCATCGACAATGAAGGTGAACTTGTTACTGGTGTGGTTAAGAAAGTTAACCGTGACACAGTAGTACTTGACCTAGGCAACAATGCTGAAGCGGTGATTCTACGTGACGACCAACTTCCGCGTGAAAACTTCCGCCCAGGTGACCGCGTTCGTGGCCTTCTGTACAAAGTTGCACCTGAAGCTCGTGGTTTCCAGCTATTCATCACTCGCTCTAAGCCTGAGATGCTTGCTGAACTGTTCCGAGTTGAAGTTCCTGAAATCGCAGAGGAAATCATCGAACTTAAAGGTGCTGCCCGCGATCCAGGTTCTCGTGCGAAAATTGCAGTAAAAACCAATGACAAGCGTATTGACCCTGTGGGTGCGTGTGTTGGTATGCGTGGTGCACGTGTACAAGCGGTTTCTGGTGAGCTTGGTGGCGAGCGCATCGATATCGTGCTTTGGGACGACAACCCAGCGCAGTTTGTTATCAATGCAATGGCTCCTGCAGACGTGGCTTCTATCATCGTTGATGAAGACGCACATGCAATGGACATCGCAGTTGAAGCCGATAACCTAGCGCAAGCAATTGGTCGTAATGGCCAAAACGTACGTCTAGCATCACAACTAACAGGTTGGGAGCTTAACGTAATGACAGTGGCGGATCTTCAGAAGAAACACGCTGAAGAATCTCAAGCTGCAATTGAAGGCTTCATGAAGCACCTAGACATCGAAGAAGACTTTGCTCAACTGCTTGTTGAAGAAGGCTTCTCTACTCTAGAAGAAGTGGCTTACGTACCAGTTAATGAACTACTTGAAGTTGACGGTTTAGACGAAGACCTTGTAGAAGAACTGCGTAGCCGCGCTAAGAATGCCCTAACCACGCTTGCTCTAGCACAAGAAGAGTCTTTCGAAGGTGTTGAGCCTGCAGAAGACCTGCTTGGCCTAGAAGGTCTTGAGCGTGAGATGGCATTCAAACTGGCAGCGAAAGGTGTAGCAACACTGGAAGATCTTGCTGACCAGGGTATTGATGATATTGAAGATATCGAAGGTCTAACCGAAGAACGTGCGGGTGAGCTTATCATGGCAGCTCGTAACATCTGTTGGTTCGGCGAAGAAGCATAATTTTCAGCAAGGAGGAAGCGGCATGACACAAACTACTGTTAAAGCACTGAGTGAAGAAATTGGAACTCCAGTGGACCGCTTGATTGAACAACTTGCTGACGCTGGAATGAAGAAAGCGAGTAGTGATCAAGTTTCTGATGACGAAAAACAGAAGCTTTTGACTCACCTTAAAAAAGAGCACGGTGACACGTCAGGTGAAACTGAGCCAACTCGCTTGACTCTACAGCGTAAAACTCGCAGCACACTCAGCGTTAATGCTGGTGGCGGTAAGAGTAAGGATGTTCAAGTAGAAGTTCGTAAGAAACGAACTTATGTGAAGCGCAGCACTATCGAAGACGAAGCAAAACGCGAAGCTGAGGAAGCAGCAAAGCGTGAAGCCGAAGAGCTTGCGAAACGTGAAGCTGAAGAGCAAGCGAAACGTGAAGCTGCAGAGAAAGCACAACGCGAAGCCGAAGAGAAAGCGAAGCAAGAAGCGGACGCAAAACGCGAAGCTGAAGAGAAGGCAAAACGCGCACAAGCTGATAAGGCTAAGAAAGAGATGAATGCAAAAAATGCAGAAGCTAATACGCAAGCTAAGCAAGAAGCTGATGAACTAAAACGTCGTCAGGAAGAAGAAGCGAAGCGTAAAGCAGAACAAGAAGCTGCGAAGCTGGTTGAAGAAGCCCGTAAACTAGCGGAAGAGAACGAAGCTCGTTGGTCTGAAGAAGAGAAGAAGAAGAAAGAGTTGGAAAACTCTGACTATCACGTAACGACTTCTACTTATGCTCGTGAAGCAGAAGATGCTGCCGACCGTAAAGAAGAAGGTGGCCGTCGTAAGAAGAAGAAGAAAGCTTCTAATAACGATGACCAAAACCGTGGTGGCCGTAACCAACGTGGCGGAAGAAACCGCAACAAAGGTAAACTAGCTAAGCCAACTTCAATGCAACAAGGCTTCGATAAGACAGCAACGGTTGCTAAAGCAGACGTTGTTATCGGTGAAACTATCGTAGTTTCTGAACTGGCAAGCAAAATGTCAGTGAAAGGCACGGAAGTTATCAAAGTAATGATGAAGATGGGCGCTATGGCGACTATCAACCAGGTTATCGACCAAGAAACAGCACAGCTTGTTGCTGAAGAGATGGGTCACAAGGTAATCCTGCGTAAAGAGAACGAGCTAGAAGAAGCGGTACTATCAGATCGTGATAACAACGCTGAAGCCGTTCCTCGTGCTCCTGTTGTTACTATCATGGGGCACGTTGACCACGGTAAAACGTCTACGCTTGACTACATCCGTAAAGCACACGTTGCATCGGGCGAAGCCGGTGGTATTACACAGCACATTGGTGCTTACCACGTTGAAACTGACAACGGCATGATCACTTTCCTTGATACTCCAGGACACGCAGCGTTTACTGCAATGCGTGCTCGTGGTGCTCAAGCGACAGATATCGTTGTTCTAGTAGTAGCAGCAGACGATGGCGTAATGCCACAAACAATTGAAGCAATCCAGCACGCGAAAGCGGCAGGCGTTCCTCTGATTGTTGCTGTGAACAAGATCGATAAAGAAGACGCTAACCCAGATAACGTTAAGAACGAGCTAGCTCAATACGACGTTATTCCTGAGGAGTGGGGCGGTGAGAACATGTTCGTTCACATCTCTGCGAAACAGGGTACAAACATCGACGGTCTTCTAGAAACTATCCTTCTACAATCTGAAGTTCTTGAGCTTACAGCAGTTGAAGAAGGCATGGCATCTGGTGTTGTTGTTGAATCTCGCCTAGATAAAGGTCGTGGTCCAGTTGCAACTGTACTGGTTCAATCTGGTACGCTAAACAAAGGCGATATCGTTCTTTGTGGTCAAGAATACGGCCGTGTTCGTGCAATGCGCGACGAGAACGGTAAAGAAGTCACTACTGCTGGTCCTTCTATCCCAGTAGAGATCCTAGGTCTTTCTGGTGTACCTGCTTCTGGTGATGAAGCAACAGTAGTACGTGATGAGCGTAAAGCGCGTGAAGTAGCGAACTACCGTCAAGGTAAATTCCGTGAAGTGAAACTGGCTCGTCAGCAGAAAGCGAAACTAGAGAACATGTTCTCTAACATGGCTGCGGGTGAAGTTGCTGAGCTAAACGTTGTTCTTAAGGCTGACGTTCAGGGTTCTGTGGAAGCAATCTCTGACTCACTAGTTAAGCTTTCAACTGATGAAGTGAAAGTGAACATCGTTGGTTCTGGTGTTGGTGGTATTACTGAAACTGATGCGGTACTAGCAGCAGCTTCTAACGCTATCATCCTAGGCTTCAACGTGCGTGCTGATGCAACGGCTCGTCGTACTGTTGAAAATGAAAACCTAGACCTACGTTACTACTCAATCATTTACCAATTGATTGACGAAGTTAAACAGGCAATGGGCGGTATGCTTGCTCCAGAATTCAAGCAAGAGATCATTGGCCTTGCTGAAGTTCGTGACGTATTTAAGTCACCAAAACTGGGTGCAATCGCTGGTTGTATGGTAACTGAAGGTCTAATCAAGCGTAACAACCCAATCCGTGTACTACGTGATAACGTTGTTATTTACGAAGGTGAACTTGAGTCACTTCGTCGCTTTAAAGATGACGTTCAAGAAGTTAAGAACGGCTACGAATGTGGTATCGGCGTTAAGAACTACAACGATGTTCGCGTTGGCGACCAAATCGAAGTATTCGAAATCGTTGAAGTTAAACGTACTCTTGACTAATTGACTGTAATTACTCGCTTACTCTTTGATGAATAAGCGGTAATTGGTTGTTGAATACGCCATGGGGGGCTGGAATTTATCCATCCCCCCATTCTTTCTAATAAGAGAAAACATATGTCAAAAGAATTTAGCCGCACGCAGCGTGTTGCACAGCAGCTGCAAAAAGAACTTGCGATGATCCTTCAACGTGAAGTTCGTGATTCTCGCCTAGGTATGGTGACCATTTCCGATGTTGAAGTGTCACGAGATCTGGCATACGCAAAAGTATTTGTTACTTTTCTATGTGTTGGTGAGCAAACTCCAGAGTCTTGTCTTGAAGCACTACGTGAGCACGAAGTTCATATCCGTATGATGCTTGGCAAGCGTATTCGCCTTCGCTTAACACCTGAAGTACGCTTCCACTACGACAACACCCTTGTTGAAGGTATGCGTATGTCGAACCTAGTGTCTGAAGTAGTAAGCGAAGATAAGCGTAAGCAGCAAGATGCTGGCCGCGAAGAAGATCAAACTGGGGAAGAGTAATGGCTCGTCGTCGTAAAGGTCGTCCAATTAATGGCGTTGTTTTGTTGGATAAGCCAACAGGCATTTCATCGAATGATGCGCTGCAAAAGGTAAAGCGTATTTTCTTTGCTGAGAAAGCAGGGCATACCGGTGCACTGGATCCCCTAGCGACAGGTATGCTGCCAATTTGTCTTGGTGAAGCGACCAAGTTCTCTCAGTTCTTGTTGGATTCAGACAAGCGCTACCGAGTTATCGCAAAATTGGGTGAGCGCACAGACACCTCTGACTCTGATGGGGAAGTGGTTGAGACGCGTCCAGTCGATGTTTCTCTAGAGAAGCTAGAAGAGTGTATCGATAAGTTCCGTGGCGAGTCTGATCAAGTCCCTTCAATGTTCTCAGCATTGAAGTACCAGGGCAAGCCGCTGTACGAATACGCGCGTAAGGGCATTGAAGTACCGCGCGAGTCACGAAAAATCACTGTGTACGAAATTGTACTTCATCGTTTTGAAGGTGATGAAGTTGAGATGGAAGTTCACTGTTCAAAAGGGACTTACATCCGTACTATCGTTGATGATCTTGGCGAGATGCTAGGCTGTGGTGCTCACGTCACTATGCTTCGTCGTACTGGGGTTGCTAAATATCCATACGAGAAAATGGTGACTCTAGAGCAACTTAATGAGCTTTTAGAGCAAGCACATCGTGACGAAGTTGCACCGAAAGAGCTACTTGATCCTCTGTTGTTACCAATGGATACCGCGGTAGAGGATTTACCTGAAGTGAATCTAAATGCTGAGCTGACCAACTTAGTTCAGCACGGAATGCCGGTTCAGGTACTAGGTGCGCCTGAAGGCACACCGCTGCGCATGACATCTGGTGAAGAGAAGCTCTTTATCGGTGTTGCTGAAGTCAACAAAGACGGTAAGGTTGCACCTAAGCGATTAGTGGTATTTCGCGAAGAAGCTGACTCGTAGCGTTAAGGAAAGGCCAAGCTGTGTGAATACTCAGTTTTAGGTAAAAACCGAAGTTTATGACTTCGGTTTTTTTGTATTTGAAACACACCTTATTGGATAAGGTTCTCGGCTTTGAGCAATGTTCTAAGTTGCTCTGTTCGCTTACGATTAACGCCGAAATCAGAGTAGCCAACGCGAGATTCTGAACGAACAAGCAGTTTACCGTCTTCGATTTTTAACTCTAGATCATCGACAAAACGCATGATTTTCGACGTGCACTCGATACGTAAATAACCTTGCTCTTTCACAGCGGTTTTTGCCCCTGACAATTGCAGTGCGGCGGCCTCGATACTATCGATGTTAGCGTCTGCTGTAATGACAAACGGGGCAATTTGATGGCTTTCACGTTCGTCTTGGGTTGAGACGCAGTTTGGTTTATCCCCACACGGCGAAGCGGTTCTGTCTGTCATGGTTTTTACTCCTTGGCTGCATGCGGTTAAACCCAACAGTGTGATGGAAAGGAGAGCGGCTTTCTTCATGTTGAATCCCTGATTTAGATTTTTTATAAGATTCAATTATATGTTTGAAAATAAAAAAGGATCCATGTTTTGGACCCTTTTGTGCTCTAAGTAGTGTTTAAACCTCGAGGAAATCGAGTATCCCTTCTGCGGCTTTTCTGCCTTCATCAATGGCTGTCACAACAAGATCTGATCCCCTTACGGCATCTCCACCAGCAAAAATCTTTTTGTTGCTGGTTTGGAACATAAACTCTTGATCAGAAGGAGCCTTAATTCGACCCCATTGATCGAGTTCGACGCCGTATGGCTCTAGCCAGCTCATTTGGTGTGGTTGGAAACCAAACGCCATGATGACGGCATCAGCTTCAAGTACGTGTTCGCTGCCCTCGACAGGTTCCGGTCGGCGACGGCCCGCTTCATCGGCTTCACCAAGGGCTGTCTTAACCACTTTAACACCAGATACATTTCCAGCGCTGTCTAACTCAAGACCAAGAGGTTGTAGGTTGAACATAAAGTTAACCCCTTCTTCCTTGGCATTTTTCACCTCACGTCTAGAGCCAGGCATATTGGCTTCATCACGGCGGTAGGCACAAATGACATGCTCTGCATTTTGGCGAATAGAGGTACGAACGCAGTCCATCGCGGTATCACCACCACCAAGCACAACCACTTTCTTACCTTTCATATCAATGAACGGTTTCTCGTCTGCTAGATCCATCACCTTGTAAGTATTGGAGATTAAGAAAGGCAGTGCGTCATAAACGCCTGGTGCATCTTCATTCTCTAGACCGGCACGCATGTTCTTGTAAGTACCGACACCAAGGAATACGGCATCATAGTCATCAACTAACTGCTGCATTGTGACATCTTTGCCCACTTCTACATTCAGTTGGAACTCCACTCCCATTTCAGTGAAGACGCGACGACGATTCTGCATTACCCCTTTTTCCAACTTAAACGATGGAATACCAAAGGTGAGTAGACCACCGATTTCAGGGTAGCGATCGAAAACAACTGGCTTGACGCCGTTACGAACTAGGATATCTGCCGCTGCTAGGCCCGCAGGTCCCGCGCCGATAATGGCAACCTTCTTATCGGTCCACTCTACTTTCGACATGTCTGGCTTCCAGCCCATCTCGAATGCTTTATCGGTAATGTACTTTTCGATGTTACCTATGGTTACGGCACCAAAATCTTCGTTAAGTGTACAAGAGCCTTCACATAGACGGTCTTGAGGGCACACTCGGCCACACACTTCGGGTAAGCTATTCGTCTGGTGCGAAAGCTCGACAGCTTCCAAAATGCGCCCTTCATTGGCGAGTTTTAGCCACTGTGGAATGTAATTGTGGACAGGACATTTCCATTCGCAATAAGGATTACCACAGTCTAAACAGCGATCGGCTTGGGCCGTCGCTTGCTGTTTGGTAAAAGGTTCGTAAATTTCAACGAATTCAATCTTACGAGTTTTGATGGGTTTCTTCGCAGGGTCGACGCGTTGGACATCAATAAATTGGTATACGTTCTGGCTCATGATTCAAACATCCTCCATGATTACTGGGCTTGAACGCGCAGTTCTGCGGCGCTGCGGCTTTGGTGACCAAGCAGAGTATTAAGATCTGCGGCTTTGGGTTTCACCAAGTAGAACTTTGGAATCCATTCATCAAAGTTCGCCAAAATATCTTCAGCATG
The DNA here is from genome assembly GCF_000189275.1 of Vibrio sinaloensis DSM 21326. GTDB lineage: Bacteria > Pseudomonadota > Gammaproteobacteria > Enterobacterales > Vibrionaceae > Vibrio > Vibrio sinaloensis. The sequence goes on from NZ_AEVT01000001.1 coordinate 8,306, forward strand.
CACTGAGCCGGTTTCTTCTAGGTGCTCTGCAATTAGACCACGTAGATGTTCTTGGTGAATGTGTAAGTTGGATAGGGCAACTGCCTCAACTGACTCTTCATTTACACGGCCTTGGAAGTCCTCATTCTTATCCAATACGTAAGCAAAACCACCAGTCATACCCGCACCAAAGTTAACGCCAGTAGCACCAAGTATCGCAACAATACCACCGGTCATGTACTCACACGCGTTATCGCCAGCGCCTTCAATCACGGAAATGGTGCCTGAGTTACGTACACCGAAACGTTCACCAGCGGTACCCGCTGCAAACAGCTTTCCTCCGGTAGCACCGTATAGACAGGTGTTACCAATGATAGTCGCTTCATTACACTTAAATGCCGTGCCTTGGTGAGGTTTGATGACGATCTTACCACCTGCCATACCTTTACCAACGTAGTCGTTAGCATCACCAGTCAAGTAGAGCTCAACGCCGCCAGCATTCCATACACCAAAAGACTGTCCGGCAGTGCCATCTAAGTGGAGCTTAATTGGCTTAGCTGCCATGCCTTGGTTGCCATAACGCTTGGCAATTTCACCGGATAGGCGCGCACCAATTGAACGGTCGGTATTGATGACGTTATAGAAAAAGTCTGCAGATTGCTTCGCTTCCACTGCTGCTAACGCATCTTCAATAATCTGTTGGTTGAGTTCTGCTTTATCAAACGGCGCGTTAGGCTCCGTCCAGCAAACAGGGTGGCCTTGCGGTGACACTGGCGCTTCCAAGATATTGGAAAGGTCGAGTTTGCTCTGCTTAGCGGTCATTCCTTCTACTGCTTCAAGTAGGTCGGTACGGCCAATTAAGTAAGTCAGTTTCTCAACACCAAGTTCAGCCAGTATTCCACGTACCTCATCAGCTAGGCCGACAAAGTAGTTCATCACCATTTCTGGTAAGCCTTTGAAGTACTCTTTGCGAAGTGTGTCATCTTGGGTTGCAACACCTGTCGCACAGTTGTTGAGGTGACAGATACGTAAGAACTTGCAACCCATTGCGACCATTGGCGCAGTACCAAAGCCAAAGCTTTCAGCACCAAGGATGGCTGCTTTGACCACATCAAGCCCTGTTTTTAGACCGCCGTCGACTTGTAAGCGAATTTTATGGCGTAGGCCGTTCGCAACCAGCGCTTGCTGAGTTTCAGCTAAACCAAGTTCCCAAGGGCTACCAGCGTATTTTACTGAGGTCAGAGGGCTAGCAGCAGTACCTCCATCGTAGCCGGAGATGGTGATAAGGTCGGCATAAGCTTTGGCGACACCCGTTGCAATGGTGCCAACGCCCGGCTCAGAGACCAGTTTTACCGAAACCAGAGCATTCGGATTGACTTGCTTAAGATCGAAGATCAGCTGGGCCAAGTCTTCAATTGAGTAAATGTCGTGGTGAGGTGGCGGTGAAATTAGTGTCACACCCTGTACTGAGTAACGAAGTTTGGCGATCTCTGCCGTTACTTTATGGCCCGGTAGTTGGCCACCTTCACCAGGTTTTGCACCTTGTGCCACTTTAATTTGCAGCACGTCAGCATTGGTTAGGTAGTGTGGCGTAACACCAAAGCGGCCAGAAGCAATCTGCTTAATGCGCGAGTTACGTTCAGTGCCAAAGCGACGTGGGTCTTCACCACCTTCACCTGAGTTCGAGTAACCACCTAAGCGGTTCATCGCAGTGGCAAGTGCTTCGTGTGCCTCTGGGCTGAGTGCACCAATAGACATCGCCGCTGAGTCGAAACGCTTAAACAACTCTGTGCTTGGTTCAATCTTCTCAAGCGGAAGAGGAGTGTCTGTCGTTTTCAGCTTCATCAAGTCACGCAACATTGCCGTTGGGCGTTCATTTACCTGCTTAGCAAAACTCTTGTAGTCTGATGACTCACCCGATTTGACCGCTTGTTGCAGTGTGCCGACCACATCAGGGTTGTAAGCATGGTACTCGCCACCGTGAACGTATTTGAGCAACCCACCATGTTCGATAGGTTTACGTTTAGCCCATGCTTTGCGTGACAAGTTGTAGATGTCCTGTTCAAAATCTTCAAAGTTGGCACCTTGAATACGTGTAGTAACACCTTTAAAGCATAAATCAACGACGTCTTGACTAAGACCAACAGCCTCAAATAGCTGAGAGCAACGGTAAGAGGCAACCGTCGATATGCCCATTTTGGACATAATCTTAAAGAGGCCTTTGTTGATACCATATTGGTAGTTTTGCATCACATCGCGATAACTCTTCTCAATCCCACCATCGTCAATGACTTTACCCAATGCTTCATAAGCGAGATATGGGTAGACTGCGGTCGCTCCGAAGCCTAGCAACACTGCGAACTGGTGTGGATCACGAACTGTACCGGTTTCAGCAATGATGTTCGCATCACAGCGAAGGTTGGCTTCGATTAAGCGACTTTGAACGGCGCCAACCGCCATGGCAGCAGGGATGGGTAGTAAACCTTTGGTGAGGTTTCTGTCGGACAAGACCACTAAAACGGTACCATTTTGGACCACTTCCACCGCTTGCTCGCAAAGATCTTGAATCGCCTTCTCGAGATCTTTCTCTTCTGGATCGTAGTTAATATCGATCACTGTGCTGCGATAATGATCGTCATTAAGGTTGAGAAGTTGCTGCATATCAGAGTAAAGCAACACCGGCGAACCAAAGGTGACTCGGTGAGCGTGGCCATCTGTTTCGCAGAAGACGTTCATCTCTTGGCCAATACTGGTTGCAAGCGACATTACGTGCTTTTCACGCAGTGGATCGATAGGAGGGTTAGTGACTTGAGCAAATTTTTGGCGGAAGTAGTCGGTAACCAGTCGCTCCTTAGAAGAGAGCACTGCCATAGGCGTGTCGTCACCCATTGAACCTACTGCTTCTTGGCCCATATCGCCGAGCACCCTCAATACCTGATCAACCTCTTCATTGCTCATCGCAAACTGTTTTTGGTAGGTCTTGAGCTGATCATCACTAAAGTTGCGTTCACCGACCTGATCTTCAGGCAAGTCGCTAAATGGGGTTAATTTGTGAACGTTATTGTCCATCCATTCTCGGTATGGATGACGGCCTTTGAGATCGTTATCGATCTCGCTAGATTGCCAGAGCTTACCGCGTCGGGTATCGACAACCAACAACTCTCCTGGACCAACACGGCCTTTCTCGGCAACTTCATCTGGGGCGTAATCCCAAATCCCTACCTCTGAAGCGAGAGTGATCAGCTTGTCTTTAGTAATCACGTAACGGGCAGGACGAAGGCCATTGCGGTCTAAGTTACAAGCCGCATAGCGCCCATCTGAAAGTACGATCCCGGCGGGTCCATCCCAAGGTTCCATGTGTTTGGAGTTAAAGTCGTAGAAGGCGCGCAGGTCTGGATCCATATCTGGGTGGTTTTGCCACGCAGGCGGAACAAGCATGCGCATCGCACGGAAGATGTCCATGCCGCCGGCCAAAAACAGATCCAGCATATTATCTAAGCTAGAAGAGTCTGAACCTGTCTCATTCACAAATGGGGCGGCGGTTTGTAGATCGGGTAACAGTGGTGAAGCAAACTTATATGCACGGGCACGAGCCCACTGACGGTTACCTTCTATGGTGTTAATTTCACCATTATGGGCAAGGTAACGAAAAGGTTGTGCCAAAGGCCAACGAGGTTGGGTGTTAGTAGAAAAACGCTGGTGGAACAAACAAATAGCGGATTCCATGCGTAGATCGGCAAGATCTAAGTAGAAGCGTGGTAAGTCAGCGGGCATACATAACCCTTTATACACCATCACTTGCGTGGATAGACTACAGATATAAAAATCGGGATCTTCCGTTATCAGTTTTTCGATACGGCGACGTGCAATATATAAGCGACGCTCGATATCGCGCTCACGCCAACCTGCGGGGGCCGAGATAAAAACTTGTTGAATGTTTGGCAATGAGTCTGCCGCGATCGGACCAAGGACAGCTGAATTTGTTGGTACTTCTCGCCAACCTGAAACGGTTAAGGTTTCTTTTGCAAGTTCTTGGTTTATGGTTTCTTTTGCTTGCTGAGCTTTGATGGTGTCTTGATTGAAGAAAATCATACCCACGGCATATTGTTTGCCTAGGTTAAAGCCATTCTCTTCGGCAATCAAACGGAGATAAGAATCTGGTTTTTGTAGCAATAAACCACAACCATCACCTGTTTTTCCATCTGCTGCAATACCGCCACGGTGGGTCATGCGGTCAAGTGCTGAGATAGCAGTACGTACCAATTTGTGGCTTGGCTCACCTTCCATGTGTGCAATCAAGCCAAATCCACAGTTGTCTTTCTCAAGACTTGGATCATATAAAGCCATTGCAATTCTCCCTTTGCTTCACCTGTCTTCCCGACAGAACTACCAACATTTAAAGGGTTGGTATAGATGACTAACTATGCGTTCTAATTGTTATATATCGAATAGATATGCATTAAATACTCTTAGAATATTTAACAAAATTTGAGAAAATCATTTTCATCGACTTCACAACGTATAGGTTATTATAAAAAAGGTCAAGTTCTTGGTGGAAAATCATGTCAATGTGCGATTTACCACTTAATACGCTGTAATTGTCTATATAATTCAGGAGGTTAATGTTTTAATTGTTACAATTTTGCAACAAAAGTCATTTTGGGAAAATAAAAAAGACCAGCACAATGTACTGGTCAAATAAAAAACTTTGGAAGGAATGATTGTTTAATTATTGCCACCTAGCATCAACTAAAATCGTAGAGTAGGTGGCATAAGCTTATGCAGAGAGCATTAATGAGTCTGCTTTTGCTTCTAGGTTAGTGTTACCCATTAAATAGTCATCGACAGCGCGCGCGCACTCGCGACCTTCGTTGATGCAACGTACTACCAAAGATTGGCCTGTACGCATATCACCAGCAGCAAAGACTCCTTTCTGGTTAGTTGCGAAGCCTTCAGTCGCGACATTTCCACGCTCATCAAGCTTGATATCAAGCTGAGCTAAGACACCAGTTGGCTCTGGATGTAAGAAGCCCATTGCAAGGAATGCCATATCACATGGGATCACGCGTTCGCTACCTTCTACCTCTTTAAAGCTCGGGCGCTCACCTGGTTTCGCATCTTCCCATACAATATCAGCAAGACGTAAACCTGTGACTTCGCCTTTGTCGTTGCCAATGAACTCTTTGGTCAGGATGTTCCAATGACGATCAACCCCTTCTTCGTGTGAAGTTGAGGTACGCAGGATCATTGGGTACTGAGGCCAAGGCATATTCGCTGGGCGCTTTTCAGGTGGAATCGGCATGATCTCAACTTGAGTCACGCTTGCCGCTTTATGTCGGTTTGAGGTACCAACACAGTCAGAGCCGGTATCACCACCACCGATAACCACAACATGTTTACCTTTCGCATGAATCTCTTCCGCTTTCAGATCCATGCCGTTGGCACGGCGGTTGTTCTGGCCAAGAAATTCCATTGCGAAGTGAACGCCTTTAAGTTCACGACCCGGTACCGGAAGATCACGAGGCACGGTTGAACCGCCAGTCAGTAGTACAACATCAAACTCTTGACGAAGCTGTTGGGCATTGACATCAACACCAATGTGTTGGTTTACCTTGAACTCAACACCAGCCTCAGCCATTAGGTTGATCTTGCGATCAATTACATCCATACCCAGCTTGAAATCCGGAATACCGAAACGTAATAGACCACCGACTTTTTCGTCACGTTCAAATACGGTCACTGAGTGGCCCGCACTATTAAGCTGCTCGGCTGCGGCAAGCCCAGCAGGCCCTGAACCGATGATCGCAACCGTCTTACCCGTGCGTGAGCGAGGTGTTTTTGGTTTTGCGTACCCTTCACGGTAAGCAGTTTCTACTATGGTTTTCTCGATATTACAGATGGTAATTGGATCTTGGTTTATGCCAAGTACACAAGCACTTTCACAAGGTGCTGGACACACACGCCCTGTAAACTCTGGGAAGTTATTGGTAGAGCTTAAAATGTTCCAAGCTTCTTCCCAACTATCACGATAAACCGCGTCATTGAACTCAGGGATGATGTTACCAATCGGACATCCGTTGTGACAGAAAGGAACGCCACAGTCCATACAGCGAGAAGCCTGAGTACCTATCTTTTCACCAAACTCTTCGTTCAGAACGAATTCTTTGTTGTTTTCAATACGAACTGATGGATCGATCTTCTGTGGAAGCTCACGACCATGTTCTAAAAATCCAGTAGGCTTACCCATTATACTGCCTCCACTTGTTCCGTTTGTGCTTGCTCAGCGATAGCTTTACGCTTTAGAAGTACCGCTTTGTAGTCACGCGGCATTACCTTAACCATAGAGGCTAGGCTTGCTTCAAAGTTATCAAGGAAAGACTGAGCAACTTCACTTCCTGTGAATTCAACTTGCTTAGTTAGCATATCTTTTAGTAGTTCGCGATCTTCAGCTTCGATTGGATCTAGGTCAACCAGCTCTGGGTTGAGCTTGGTTTCAAAGTCACCAGACTTATCCCAAACGTAAGCCACACCGCCACTCATACCTGCCGCAAAGTTACGACCTGTTGAACCAAGGATTACTGCGACACCACCAGTCATGTATTCACAACCGTGGTCACCAACACCCTCTACAACCACTTTCGCGCCTGAGTTACGTACACAGAAACGCTCACCCGCCATACCGCGGATGTATGATTCACCAGAGGTCGCGCCGTAGAAACATACGTTACCTACAACGATGTTATCTTCAGCAACGATGGTTGATTTCGCATCTGGGTAAAGTACTAGCGTACCGCCAGATAGGCCCTTACCCCAGTAATCGTTCGCATCACCTTCAACTTCGAACTTAACGCCCTTAGCAAGGAAAGCACCGAATGACTGACCTGCGCTGCCGTTGAACTTCACGTTCATTGGCTGAGGTAGACCTGCGTCTTTATAAACTTTCGAGATTTCGTTCGACAGCATGGTACCGGCAGAGCGGTCGGTGTTGATGATAGGGAACTCTGCCGTTACTGCTTCACCTTTCTCAAGCGCAGGGATAGCCGCTTGAATCAACTTACGATCGAGAACTTCTTCAAGGTTGTGGTTTTGCTCTGTTTGGTTGTATACGCCATCCTCTTCACGTGCTTGTTCAATGTGAAGTACAGGAGACAGATCTAGGTTCTTGTATTTCCAGTGTTTGATGTCTTCACGAACTTTCAGTTTGTGAGACTGACCTACCATCTCATCGATAGTGCGGTAGCCTAGCTCAGCCATCACTTCACGCAGGCCTTCAGCCATGTACTGGAAGAAAGTCACAACATCTTCTACGCGACCATCAAAGCGCTCACGTAGGGTCTTGTTCTGAGTCGCGATACCAACAGGACAGGTGTTCTTATGACACTTACGCATCATGATACAGCCTTCAACAACCAATGCTGCGGTTGCCACGCCCCACTCTTCAGCACCCAGAAGCGTTGCTACTGCAAGGTCGCGAGGAGTTTTCATCTGACCATCAGATTGAACTACGATACGGTTACGTAGGCCGTTCTTCAGAAGCGTTTGGTGCGTTTCTGCTAGACCTAGCTCCCAAGGTAGACCTGTGTGACGGATTGACGACATTGGTGATGCACCTGTACCGCCATCGAAACCAGCGATAAGAACTACGTCGGCTTTCGCTTTCGCTACACCTGATGCGATGGTACCTACACCCGCTTCCGATACTAGCTTCACGTTAACGCGGCCAGCACGGTTTGCGTTCTTCAAGTCGTAGATCAGCTGAGCCAAATCTTCGATTGAGTAGATATCGTGGTGCGGCGGTGGCGAGATTAGACCGACGCCCGGAGTCGAGTGACGTGTTGCACCGATCCAGTCATCAACCTTATCACCTGGTAGCTGACCACCTTCACCTGGCTTCGCACCTTGAGCCATCTTGATCTGTAGCTCATCTGCGTTAGTTAGGTAGTAAGACGTCACACCAAAGCGGCCTGAAGCAACCTGTTTAATTGCAGAGCGTTCCCAATCACCGTTTTCTTTACGTTCGAAACGAGTTGGGTCTTCACCACCTTCACCAGAGTTGGATTTCGCGCCAATGCGGTTCATCGCAACTGCCAGTGTTGAGTGCGCTTCGTAAGAGATAGAACCGAATGACATTGCACCTGTCGCGAAACGCTTAAGGATGTTTTCGATTGGTTCTACTTCTTCTAGCGGGATTGAACCTGCTGGGTTCTTAACAAAGTCTAGTTGGCTACGTAGCGTTGCTGCGTTATCGCCTTGGTCATCCACCGCTTTCGCGTATTTCTTAAACTGAGCGTAGTCTTTGTTACGAGTAGATTGTTGCAGTAGTGAGATAGTCTCAGGATTAAACAGGTGTTTTTCACCACGCTGTTTCCACTGGTAAACACCACCGACATCTAAAACTTGTACTGGGATTTCACGAGTTGGGTAACCAATACGGTGACGTACGAGAACTTCCTTCGCGATGTCATCAATCGTAAGACCTTGGATACGTGAAACGGTACCAGTGAAGTATTTGTCGACTACAGATTTGCTGATACCTAGCGCTTCAAAGATCTGTGCTCCGTGGTAAGACTGCAGCGTAGAGATACCCATCTTCGAGAAGATCTTCAGTAGGCCGCCGTTGATCGACTTACGGTAGTTCTCAAATAGGTCACGAATATTGGTTTCAGGATCAAGCTTCTTAGTGCGCTGCAGTTCAACCATAGTTTCGATAACTAGGTATGGGTTCACTGCGTTTGCACCGTAACCGATTAGGGTTGCAAAGTGGTGCGTCTCACGTGCATCACCTGTTTCAACCACGATGTCACACTTCGCACGTAAACCTTTACGGATTAGATGGTGGTGAACTGCGCCAACTGCCAACATTGCTGGAATCGCGGCGTGGTTAGAGTTAACAGCACGGTCAGTTAGAAGGATGATTGAGTAACCATCGATTACTGCGTCTTCTGCATACTGACAAATACGCTTCAGTGCACGCTCTAGTTTTCCTTCGTCTTCACTTGCTTGGAATACGATGTCTAGTGTCTTCGCTTGAAGGTGCTCGTTATCGATAGCACGTAGCTTCTCAAGCTCAGAGTTTGATAGAACTGGAGACTCAAGCTCTACTTTTTGACAGTGTTCTGGAGACTCAGCAAGAAGGTTCTGATCCTTACCTAGGTAAGTGTTCAGTGACATAACCATACGCTCACGAATCGGGTCGATTGGCGGGTTAGTTACCTGAGCAAACAGCTGCTTAAAGTAGTTTGATAGATGTTGCGACTGGTGCGAAAGAATCGCTAGTGGCCAGTCGGCACCCATTGCAGAAAGCGGCTCTTTACCATCTTTCGCCATAGGTACAATGATTTCGTTCACTTCTTCAGAGCTGACACCGAACGCTTGCTGCTTATGCAGCAGTTTCTCAGGTGAAGGCTGGCTGAATTCGTTGCTCGCATCTGGCAGTTTGTTTAGGCTCAGTAGGTTTTCTTCTACCCACTTTTCATATGGCTGTGCTGATGCGATGCCATCTTTCACTTCTTCATCAGAAATGATGCGGCCTTGCTCTAGGTCAGCAACGAAGATACGACCTGGTTGCAAACGACCACGGAACTCAACATTCTCTGGTTCAATCTCAACAACACCAGATTCTGAAGCCATTACAAGGAAGTCATCTTTGGTCACTGTGTAGCGAGAAGGGCGCAAACCGTTACGGTCAAGGGTTGCGCCTACTTGAACACCGTCAGTGAAACATACCGATGCTGGACCATCCCAAGGTTCCATTACGTTCGCGTGGTATTGGTAGAACGCGCGACGCGTTGGATCCATGTTTTTGTTTTCTTGCCATGCTTCAGGGATCATCATCATCAACGCATGTGGCAGGCTACGACCAGATAGAACTAGGAGCTCAAGTGCCATATCGAAGTTAGATGAATCAGATGCGCCTTCTTGACAGATAGGCAGCAGCATGTCGATTTCTGCCTGCGTAAACAAGTCAGATTCGATGATTGCTTCACGGGCTTTCATCCAGTTCAGGTTACCGCGAACTGTGTTGATTTCACCATTGTGAGCAATGTAACGGAAAGGCTGAGCCAGGCGCCAGCGAGGGAATGTATTGGTAGAGAAACGAGAGTGAACAAGCGCTAGCGCACTCACCATCGTTGGATTCTGTAGATCTAAGAAGTATTGAGGTACTTGTTCTGTGGTTAGCTGACCTTTATACACCACTGTCTTGTAAGACATTGAGTTGATGTAGAAGTCATCGCCAATGTTCGAAACGCTTTCTAGGCAAACTCGAACCGTGTAATTACGCAGTACGTATAGCTTACGTTCTAGCTCTTCGGGAGTAATGCCTGGACCACCAGAGATAAATACGTGTTCAAACTGAGGTTCAGTGCTTAATGGGTCTGCACCTATCATCGAGTTATCAGTAGGCAGAACACGATAGCCAATCACGTCTAATTCTAGGCGCTGTGCATTGCGTTCTAGAATGTCACGGCACTGGGCACGTTTGTGTTCATCTCTTGGGAAAAGCACGACACCGACACCGTACTTCTCGAAAGAAGGGAGTTTAATGCCAAGTTTTACGGCTTCTTCTAACAGAAATTCGTGCGGTTTTTGCAGCAAGATACCTGCACCATCACCTGAGCAAGGGTCACAACCTTGACCTCCGCGGTGTTCCATACGAGCAAGCATATCAAGCGCTTGAGTAACTACTGCATGTGATTTGCGGTTTTTTAGGTGAGCAACAAAACCGATACCACAAGCATCATGCTCCAACTCTGGAGTATAAAGACCTTGTGATCTTTGCTCTCTATCTACCATGGATACATCCTTCCAGTTCAAATAGGCGCAATGAGGCTAGTCGAAACTAGTTCTACGTCCTGTCCTTTATTTTTATGATTCGAAGTCAGCCGAGAAAGGCGACTTTGATTCCATTCCGTATCTCGCAGGAAAAATGTTGCGAGAAAAACAATCCTTGGTGATTTCCCTTTTTTTTGTATCACTATTTAGTGATTTATATAGGTGGGAGTAGGGAAATACCGACGTTTTAGTAATTAATTGTGTAATTAAATACACAAAAAAAACTAAAATCTGAAAGTATCCTACAATTTTGTCAGCTCGAATTGCAATCAAAATTCGACCTTGTTGCTCAATTTTTTCGTTGTTTAATTGAATATTATGTTTAACTTTTGCTTAACATAGTCGCTGAGGCACGTGTTTTGTGAATGTTTATTGACTTTGCTTAACTCAAGTCCTGTTTGAAAACGTTAAAGTCGCCCTTTAGTCATTTTCAGAAGTGTAATTTAATTACATTGATCGCAATGATATTCATTATCATT